>JAEKLF010000144.1 GCA_019509985.1 Burkholderiales bacterium
GGATGGCCCACAGGAACTGGGCTTGCGGGTTGGTCGATTCGCGCAGCAGCTTGAGGCGATCGGCCGGTTGCTTCTTTAGCATGCGGGCGACGATCTCGTCGGCCTTCTTGCCGCCGGCCACGTACTCACCGGTCGCGAAATCCAGGCGCTGGATGTCCTTGCCGACCTTCTTGTAGAAGCCGGCACCGGTTTTTTGGCCCAGCGCGCCCTTCTCGATCAACCCGGCCAGCACCTTGGGCGTGGCGTACGTCGAATAGAACGGGTCGTCCTTCAGGTTGTCCTGCATCGTCTTGACGACGTGGGCCATGGTGTCCAGGCCGACGACGTCCGCGGTGCGGAAGGTGCCGCTGGACGCGCGGCCCAGCTTCTTGCCGGTCAGGTCGTCGACCACGTCCACGCTCAGGCCAAACTTCTCGGCCTCGATCATCGTGGCCATCATGCCGGCGATGCCGACGCGGTTGGCGACGAAGTTGGGCGTGTCGTGGGCGCGCACGACGCTCTTGCCCAGTGACGTGGTGACGAAGGCTTCGAGCTGGTCGAGGATTTGGCTTCGAGCTGGTCGAGGATTTCCGGCTGCGTGGTCGGCGTGTTGATCAGCTCCACCAGCGCCATGTAGCGCGGCGGGTTGAAGAAGTGGATGCCGCAGAAGCGCGGCTTGATTTCTTCAGGGAGAACTTCGCTGAGCTTGGTGATCGACAGGCCCGAGGTGTTGGACGCGACGATGGCGTGCGGTGCCACGAACGGCGCGATCTTGGTGTACAGGTCGAGCTTCCAGTCCATGCGCTCGGCGATGGCTTCGATGATGAGGTCGCAGCCCTTCAGGACTTCGAGGTGCTCTTCGTAGTTGGCCTGCTGGATCAGCGCGGCCTCAGACGCGTCGCCCAGCGGCGCGGGCTTGAGTTTTTTCAGGCCGTCGACGGCCTTGGTGACGATGCCATTCTTGGCACCTTCCTTGGCGGGCAGGTCGAACAGCACGACCGGCACCTTGCAGTTGACCAGGTGGGCCGCGATCTGCGCGCCCATCACGCCGGCGCCGAGCACGGCGACCTTGCGGACTTGAAATCGACTCATGTACTACTCCTGTCTCAATCGTTGATGTCTATTACTCGACACGCACCCAGGTCTGGGTGCGGAAGAAGGGGCCGATGTAGCCACGCATCTCCAGCTTCTTGCCACCGTCCACGGGCTTGAGGCGCGTGCGGTAGGTCTTGCCGTTGTTCGGGTCGAGGATCTCGCCGCCGCCCCAGATGCCGTCGCCCTCCGCCTTCACGCCGCGGATGATCTGCAGCCCGACGACGGGCTGGTCCTTGCGGTCATCCTTGCACTTGTCGCACTTGCCGTCCGGGGGGTCCTTGGGATCCAGCAGCTTGTCGATGCTGCCAACCAGGGTGCCCCCCTGTTCGCTGATGCGGACCAGCGACTTCGCGGTTTTGCCGTCGTCGTCGATGGTTTTCCACAGGCCCACGGGTGTTGACTGCGCGAACGCAAGCACGGGCGAAAGCAGGGCAACAGCGAACAGGGATTTCATCGGGCGCAGTCCTTGTCAGTGGGCGGAGCGGGTTAGAAGAGAGCTTCTTCCATTTCCATCAGCGGCGCCAGACCCGCGCGCGCGGTGCGGATCAGCGTGGCCGTCTCGGGCAGCAGCTTGGCGAAGTAGAAGCGCGCCGTTGCCAGCTTGGCGGTGTAGAACGGGTCGCCGCCGTCCTTCTTGGCCAGCGCGATCTTGGCAGCCTGAGCGAAGAAGAAGGCGAAGGTCATGTGCCCCACCACGCGCAGGTAGTCCACCGCCGCGGCGCCCACTTCGTCGGGGTTGCCGAAGGCCTTCATGCCCAGTTCCTGCGTCAGCTTGTTGACCTTGTCGCCCAGGTCGGCGAGTGGGTTCACGAACTCCTGCATGGTCTCGTTCGTGCCTTCCTCTTCGATGAAGGCGGCGATCTTCTTGCCGAACTTCTTCAGCGTCGCGCCGTTGTTGCCCAGCACCTTGCGGCCCAGCAGGTCCAGCGACTGGATGGTGTTGGTGCCCTCGTAGATCATGTTGATGCGCGCATCGCGCACGAACTGCTCCATGCCCCACTCGTGGATGAAGCCGTGGCCGCCAAAGACCTGCATGCAGTGCGACGTGGCCAGCCAGCCGTTGTCGGTGATGAAGGCCTTGATGATGGGCGTCAGCAGCGCGACTTCGGCCTCGGCGTCCTTGCGCTCGTTCTCATCGTCGCTCTTCAGCGCCTTGTCGAGCTGCAGCACGGTGTAGCCCTGCAGCATGCGGCCGCCTTCGGCGAAGGCGCGGGCGGTCAGCAGCATCTTGCGCACGTCGGGGTGCACGATGATCGGGTCGGCGGGCTTGTCCGGGGCCTTGGGGCCGGAGAGCGCGCGCATCTGCAGGCGCTCCTTGGCGTAGGCCACGGCGTTCTGGTAGGCCACCTCGGTCAGGCCCAGCGACTGGTTGCCGACGCCCAGGCGCGCCGCGTTCATCATGACGAACATCGCGGCCAGGCCCTTGTTGGGCTGGCCCACCAGGGTGCCGTTGGCGTTCTCCAGCACGATCTGTGCGGTGGCGTTGCCGTGGATGCCCATCTTGTGCTCCAGGCCGGCGCAGAAGACGCCGTTGCGCGAGCCGATGGATCCGTCGGCGTTCACGTTGAACTTCGGCACGACGAACAGCGAGATGCCCTTGGAACCGACGGGTGCGTCCGGCAGGCGGGCCAGCACCAGGTGGATGATGTTCTCCGCCATGTCGTGCTCGCCGGCCGAGATGAAGATCTTGGCGCCGGTGATCTTGTAGGTGCCATCGGCCTGCGGTTCGGCCTTGGTGCGCAGCATGCCAAGGTCCGTGCCGCAGTGCGGCTCGGTCAGGCACATCGTGCCGGTCCACTCGCCGCTGGTCAGCTTGGGCAGATAGGTCTTCTGCTGCTCGGGCGTGCCATGAGCGTGCAGGGCTTCGTACGCGCCGTGCGACAGGCCCGGGTACATCGTCCAGGCCTGGTTGGCCGAGTTCAGCATCTCGTAGAAGAACTGGTTCACCAGGTGCGGCAGACCCTGGCCGCCGAACTCGGGATCGCAGCTCAGAGCCGGCCAGCCGCCTTCGACGTACTGCTTGTAGGCCGCCTTGAAGCCCTTGGGCGGCGTCACCTCGTGGGTGGTCTTGTCGAGCGTGCAGCCCTCGGCGTCGCCGCTGAGGTTGATGGGGGCGAGCACCTCGGCGGCGAACTTGCCGCCCTCCTCGAGCACCGCGTTGATCGTGTCAGCGTCGATGTCGGCATGGGCCGGCAGCATCTTCAGCTCGTCGACAACGTTCAACAGCTCGTGCATGACGAACTGCATGTCACGCATGGGCGGGGTGTACTGGGGCATCGGGTACTCCTGGAACTACGGTGGGATGGTGAATCGGTCAGCGCTTCGTCGCGCCGTTCTTGGAAGCGGTGCGGCTGCGGTCGATCTCCAGGCCCAGCGGGGTCGCGTAGAACTGGATGGTCCGGTCGAAGCCGTTGCCGGCGCGTGACAACGCGCCGGGGATGCGCATGAAGCGCGCGTCGTGGTGCAGGGACAGGATCAGCCCGTGCAGCTCGAAAACGATCTGGTCGACATCGGCATCGGCCTTCAGGTGGCCTTCCTCGACGGAGAGCTCGATCGCCTTGTGCAGCGCTGCATGCCAGGCCTTGACCATGCCGACCAGCGCGTCGCGCACCGGGCCCGGCCGGTCGTCGAACTCGACGGCGCCGCTGATGTAGATGCAGCCGGAATCGACCTCGACGGACACGCGGCGCACCCAGCGCTCGAACATCGCGCGCAGCCGCGGCAGGCCGCGCGGCTCGCGAATGGCGGTGAAGAAGACCTCTTCCTCGAACTTGGCGTGGTACTCGGTGACGACGGCGATCTGCAGTTCCTCGCGAGAGCCGAAGTGGGCGAAGACGCCGGACTTGCTCATCTGCGTCACGTCGGCCAGCGCGCCGATGGACAGGCCTTCCAGGCCCATGTGCGAGGCCAGGCCGAGCGCAGCGTCGAGGATGGCGGCGCGCGTCTGCTGGCCTTTTTGCAGCGAGCGCGCAACGCGCGCCGGCTTGGCGATGCGCAGTGAAGCGGCTTTCTTGGCAGGGGCGGGCAGCGTGCTCACGGTGTTGGAAGGGTCAGGAATAAAACGAACGATCGTTCTATTTTGCAGGTCGCTCCCGTGACAACGCCAGCTTGCCCGAGCGATTTCTAGGGTGATGTGCCTAATACTGCCGTCGCACCTAGGGATCACCCGGAGACGGCACCTGTCACGGGCGCGCGCTTGAGTGGCGGGTCGCTTCTGAAGTAGTCTGCGGCTGGAGGTTGACTTCTGTGGATGTGCTCCAACTCGATGTCTCCGGCCGACCCCAGGCCTGGATCACCACCCGCGAAGCGGCCGTGATCTACGCTTGCGACGGCGTCGCCTGGACCTTGGGCGACCCCTGCCAGGTGCTGCGCGGGGGCTGGCAGCGCATCTCCGGCCGCCAGTCGCGCATCGAAGTCCACCCCATCATCGCCGTGCGCGGTGCCGTGCCCAGCCGGGCCTGGCGCACGGCGCCGGCGCTATCCAACACCAAGCTTTTTGCGCGCGACCGCTTCGTCTGCGCCTACTGCGGCCACTGCCTGCTGCCCGAAGACCTGACCCGCGAACACATCCACCCCACGTCGCGCGGCGGCACGGACACGTGGATGAACTGCATCACGGCCTGCCGGCCCTGCAACGGCCGCAAGGGCAGCCGCATGCCGGAGGAAGCGAACATGAGCCTGCTCTACCTGCCCTACGTGCCCAGCCTGCACGAGGACATGATCCTGCGCGGCCGGCGCATCCTGGCCGACCAGATGGAGTTCCTGCTCGCCAGCGTGCCGCGCAGCTCACGCCTGCACGGTTGACTGGCCAAGGGTAAAGAGTTGTAGTCCCCTGCAGCCAGCGGTCAACGGCGGGACAATTGGATACGTTGGGCTGCTGTTTTGCCCAAGGAGTATTCGAATGTCCAAGCTCATGACTTCCCTCACCCTGGCTGCGGCCCTGGTGCTCTCGGCCTGCTCGACCACCAGCCCCGACGTCGTCCAGCGCGGTGACGCGCAGCGCCTGTCGCAGGTGCAGGACGCCACCGTGCTGTCGTCCCGCCCGGTCACCGTGGACGGCTCGCAGAGCGGCGTCGGCGGTGTGGCCGGCGGCGTGACCGGCGCCATCGCTGGCAGCTCGGTGGGCGGCCGACGTGAAGGCGCGGTCGTCGGCGTCATCGGCGCCGTGGCCGGTGCCGTCATCGGCAATGCCATCGAGCGCTCGTCCACCAAGGAAGATGCGCTGGAAATCATCGTCCAGCTGCGCAATGGCGAACGCCGCGCCATCATCCAGGCCAAGGGCGCCGAGAGCTTCAACAGCGGCGACCCCGTCGTCCTCGTGACGACCGGTGGCAAGACCCGCGTGACCCGCGCTCCGGCCGTCGTGCCGGCCGCACCGGCCAGCAACGGCTGAAGGGACGCTGAAGCCCCTCGCCCAGTCTCGCCCCGCTGAACATCTCGCCCCGCTGAACAGCGCGGGCCGGCTTGGGAGCGGCTCAGCGCTCGGCCCACAGGATTCATGCGTCGCTGACCGCTCCCGGGCCGGCGTCCCGAACAGGGACAATCCGGCCCATGAGCATGAAGAAAACCGACCTTGAACGCCTCGCCGGCCTGAAGCTGGACACGGCAATGCGCGGCCAGGCCATCCCCGGCCGCTTCGGCCAGGCCGCCGCCGCGCTGCCCGACCGCAAGGCCCAACGCAAACTCGATGCCGCCGCCGGCCTCGTCCCCTTCGCCTGCAAGCTGCCCGCCGCATTGACCGAGCAGTTGCGTGAGCGTGCCGCCAGCCATGACGGCGGCATCAATGCCCTGGTCGCCGAACTGCTGGCCAAGGGGCTGAAGGCATGAGCGGCGATCTGGACGAACCCGTCTTCGAAGCCCGGCTGTGGCGCGACAACGGCTGGACCGCGCAGGTCATCAAGAACGAGGACGACGAGGGCTGGGCCGTCGCAATGTTCAAGGCCGGCGAAAGCGAGCCAGCGCTGGTTGGGCCCTGGACCATGGGCCGCGACAAGAAAAACCCCAAGCCGTTGGACGTCAACGCCTTCAACACGCTGGTGAAGACCGCGTCCGAAGTCATCCGCCGCCACGAGCAGCAGCTGCACGCGCAGCTGAACAAGGCGCTCTACGTCGCGCGGGACGGCAACTGGCTGAAGATCAGCCTGGAGATCGTGCCGGCCGAGGACGACCCCTACGCCTGGCTCAGCGCCCATGATGCCGCCGGCGAACGCCTGGCCCAGGTGAAGGTGGCGGCCGGCTTCAAGCTCAGCCAGGCCAATGCCGAGGCTTGGGTGGACAACGGCTTCGAACGCCCCGCTGGCCGCGATTGACTGCATGTCCGGTTGCGGCCAGACGCGCACCGGCTGCAATCCAAGAATGGCACATCCCTTCAGGAGATCGCCATGTCCTTTCGCATCACCGGCCTGTCGGCCCAGCCCTTCGCCCACCTCTTCGGCCTGAGCGAGGCCGAGCTCGCCGCCCACGGCGCGCAGCGCTTCTCGGGCGAAGGCCTGCCGGACCGCGTCGAGCTGCGCGACAGCCGCGCCGATGAAACCCTGCTGCTCATCAACCACGAACACCAGCCAGCCGACACGCCCTACCGCTCCCGCCACGCCATCTTCGTGCGCGAGCAGGCCGGCGCGCCCTTCGACGCCATCGACACGGTGCCCGATGCACTGCGCCGCCGCATGCTGTCGCTGCGCGCCTTCGACGCCAACCACCTGATGGTGGACGCCGACCTGGTCGACGGCGCGGCGGTGGAAGGCCTGATCGAGCGCTTGTTGGCCCAGCCCGAGGTCGCCTACGTGCACGCCCATTTCGCCCGGCGTGGCTGCTACGCAGCGCTGATCCAACGGCCCTGAGGCCGGTTGGTCCGGCAGCGCTAACCGATGTCGACGAAGACCAGCGCCGCCTCATCGCGCGGCAGCGTGGTGACGCAGCGCCCATCCGGCGCGATGACGACGCTGGCGCCAAAGCCGCGCTGGCCGGCCAGGTTCAACCCCTCGGGCCAGTTGCTCTGCAGCACCCAGGCACCCAAGGCCCGCGCCAGGCTCTCGGCGCCGACGCGGTAGGCCTCGCACAGCGCCGTCTGCTCGGCGTCGGACTCGGCGACGTAGCTGGGCCAGAAGATCACGCGTGGCCGCTGGCTGTCAGCCGGCAAGGCGGCGCGCAGCTCGGGAATGAGCTCAGCGCCGTCCAGCATCTCGCGGCACAACACCGAGGTCACGAGCAGGCCACCCAACTCCGTCCAGCCACGCGCGCCGCCCGGCGCGAAGAAGGTGGCCTCGCTCGGCGTCAGCCCGCGCTTGTGCACGCGGCCCAGTTCGCGGCCTTCTGCATCGATGTAGACGTGGCTGCTGAACACCGCCCCGCCCTCGCCCAGCGTCGGCAGGCCCACGGCCGCGGCAAGGCCGAGGCGTGCGCAGACAGCTCGCAACTCGCCCTCGGCCTCAGCCAGCGCCACTGCGTCGAGGAGCCCGGGCAGGCGGCGGTGAAAGCCCGTCAGCGCCAGCTCCGTGCAGACGCAGCCTTGCGCGCCGCTCGCCGCGGCCTGCTCCAGTGTGGCCAGCGTCTCGGCGAGATTGCCGGCCAGCGTCCAGTGCATGCGCGGCTGGGCGATTGCCCAGCGTGCCGTGCTCAAGCCGCGATCTCGAAGGTCAGCCCCGCGCGTGCGTGCAGACGGCGCACCAGCGCCAGGCCCATCGCGCTGCCCGGCGTCCAGACGCCGCCCGGCGTCGCGCTGCGATCGACCTCCTGTGCCAGACACAAGGCTGCCTCGCTGATGAGCTTGCAGGTCGAGCCGTAGCCGGGGTCGCGGTCGCCCTTGACGATGGCGCGCAGCGTCTCGCCGCCGGCCGTCTTGCCGGTGAACCAGAGCTGGTAGTGCCCGGCCTCGCGAGCGGCCTTGTCGGGGCCCTCGCCGGGCTTGGCCAGCACGAAGCGGCGCAGCAGGGCGCGCGTCGGCCCGAAGCCCAGCGCCAGGTTCTGCAGCTTGTTGAAGCGGGCCAGCGCCACGGCCTTCTTGCGGCCCTTGTCGGCCTGGCCGGGTCGGCCGGTCAGCAGCTTCTCGCTGTAGACGAAATCCTGGCCCCAGGGATGGCCACGCAGCGCGTTGCTGCGATGCACATTCTTGGTATTGATGGTGGCCATGAAGAAGGGAGCGCTCCAGGCATCGGCCCAGTCGTCGAAATCGGCGCCCTGCCCGCTGGGCTGGCGCGGACCCTTGAAGCCCGGCGTCAGCGCGAAGGGGTTGCTCATCACCTTGAGCAGCGCAGGCTCACGGCGCACGGCCTCGATGGTTTCCATCATGCTGGCCAGGGTGCCGCCCGAGGCCGTGCCTTTCACGCGCGCGACGCGGCCACGCACCTCGGCGAAGGGCTTGCCGAAGCGTGTCTGCGCCTCGGCCTGCAGGTAGACGACGCCGAGGTCGAAGGGGATGGAGTCGAAGCCGCAGGAGAAGACGATGCGCGCGCCGCTCTTCTGCGCCAGCGGCGTCAGCTTGTCGATCATCTTCGCCATCCACAGCGGCTCGCCGCAGAGGTCGACGTAGTCCGCGCCGCCCTCGGCGCAGGCGGTCGCGAGCGGCTCGCCGTAGAGCTGGTAGGGGCCGACCGTCGTGATGACGACGCGGGTGCGCGCGACCAGCGCCTTCAGCGCCTTGGCGTCACTCGCGTCGGCCTTCAGCAGCGCGACGGACGGCGACAGATGCAGCTCGTCGCGCACGCGAGCCAGCTTGTCCAGGCTGCGCCCGGCAATCGCCCAGCGCGCGCCGGCCGCGCCGCTGAGGTGCAGGTACTCGGCGACGAGCCGGCCGGTGAAGCCGGTCGCGCCGAAGACGATGAGGTCGAACTCCTTGTCTGCCATCAAGCCTTGCCTTTCATCGCCAGCCAGTCGCCGCGCAGCAGCGACAAGGCATGGCAGTCCACATACTCACCGGCCACGAAGACGATGCCGCGCTGCACGCCTTCGTGCTTGAAGCCGCATTTCTCCGCCACGCGCCGCGATGCATGGTTGTGCACCGACATGCCGCAGGACAGCCGGTTCACCGGCCAGTTCTCGAACAGGTAGTCCACCAGCAGCGCGGCCGCCTCGCTGGCCAGGCCCTGGCCGCGCAACGCGACGTCGGCCAGCGTCCAGCCGATCTCGCGCGCCGTCGTGTAGCGGGCCGCGGCGAAGTGCACCACGTCACCGATGACGCTGCCGTCGTGCAGGTGACAGATCAGCAGGCGCTCGGCGTCCTCGCTGGCGAAGCCGGTGTCCTTCCAGCGCTGCTCGATGGCGTGCGGCGTCATCATGCGTGAGCCCAGGAAGGGGCCGCGCACCTGCGGGTCGCCGCTGGTGCGCTTGAGCCAGGGCAGGTCGTCCTCCGTCACGTGGCGCAGCCCGACGCGTTGTCCTCGCAGCATCCGATCTCGTCCTTGAATGAAAAAACCCGGCCTGAGCCGGGCCTGGGCAAAGTGTCGCGGATCAGAAATGGATGCCGCGCATCATCTGCTGCATCGCGATGGCTTCGGGCGACAGCGTCGCCTTGGCGGACTTGTCGCCCTTGGCCGCAGCGCTGTCCGGGAACATGCGGAAGGTCGTGTTCATGACGATCTGGCCGATACGCGGCACCAGCGCGTGCATGACCTCGCCGGTGATGCCCAGCTTGGTGGCGATGCGCACGGGCTTGGCGATGCAGGCCTGGGCGATCATGTCCGCCGCCTCTTCCGGCGCCAGCGTCGGCACGTTCTTGTAGATGGCCGTGGGCGCGATCATGGGCGTGCGCACCAGCGGCATGTTGATGGTCGTGAACGTGATGCCGAGGTCGGCGTATTCGCTGGACGCGCAGCGCGTCCAGGCATCCAGCGCGGCCTTGCTGGCGACGTAGGCGCTGAAGCGCGGCGCATTCGTCAGCACGCCAATGGAGCTGATGTTGACGACGTGGCCCTTCTTCTTGGCCACCATGCCGGGCAGCAGGCCCATGGTCACGCGCAGGCAGCCGAAGTAGTTCAGGTCCATCGTGCGCTGGAAGTCGTGGAAGCGGTCGTAGCTGCTCTCGATGGCGCGGCGGATCGAGCGGCCGGCGTTGTTGATGAGGAAGTCGACGCCGCCGAAGTTGTCGTGCGTCCAGGCCATCAGGCCGGCACAACCGGCCTCGTCGGCGATGTCGCAGGCGTAGCTGTGGATCTGGGCGTCCTTGCCGGCCTTGTCCTTGATCTCCTTGACGGCTTCGGCGAGCTTGACCTCGTCACGCGCGCAGATCAGCGTGATGGCGCCGGCCTCGGCGAACTTGATCGCCGCGGCCAGGCCGATGCCGGAGGAGCCGCCCGTCACCAGCACCACCTTGCCGCCGGTCGCGCCGCGCAGGCTGCGGTCGATGAAGAGGGCGGGGTCGAGATGACGCTCCCAGTAGTCCCACAGCCGCCAGGCGTAGTCGTTCAGGTCGGGACAGGCGATGCCGCTGCCTTTGAGCGCGGCCTCGGTGTCGCGGCAGTCGAAGCGCGTCGGGTAGTTGATGAAGGTGAACATGTCCTCGGGGATGCCGAGGTCCTTCATCACCGCGTTCTTGATGCGGCGCACCGGCGCCAGCGCCATCAAGCCCTTCTTCACGCTCTTGGGGATGAAGCCCATCAACGCAGCGTTGATGAAGAGGTTCATCTTGGGCGCGTGCGCGGCCTTGCTGAAGATGTCCAGCACATCGCCGACGCGGTAGCCCTGCGGGTCCACGAGGTGGTAGCAGCCGTGGCCCTTGCTGACCTTGTGCGAGATGTGGTCCAGCGCGTCGACGACGAAGTCCACCGGCACGATGTTGATGCGGCCGCCTTCCAGGCCGACGCTTGGCATCCACGGCGGCAGGATCTGGCGCAGGCGCTGGATCAGCTTGAAGAAGTAGTAAGGCCCGTCGATCTTGTCCATCTCGCCGGTCTTGGAATCGCCGACGACCATCGCGGGGCGGTAGACCGTCCACGGCCGCTTGCACTCCTTGCGCACGGTCTTCTCGCTCTCGTGCTTGGTCATGAAGTACGGGTGGTCCAGGCCTTCGGCCTCCTCGAACATGTCCTCGCGGAACACGCCCTCGTACAGGCCTGCCGCCGCAATCGAGCTGACGTGGTGCACGTGGCCGGCATCGATCGCCTGCGCGAACTCCACCATGCTGCGCGTGCCCTCGATGTTCACGGCCACCTGCGACTCCTCGTCCGCGCTCAGGTCGTAGACCGCGGCCAGGTGGTAGAGGTGGTCGATCTGGCCCTTCAGGCTCTTGATCACGTCGCCGGCCACGCCGAGCTTCTTGCTCGTCAGGTCGCCGTAGACGGGAATGGCGCGCGTCTTGGACACGCCCCAATAGGCGAGCAGGTCGGGCAGCTTGGCGGCGCTCTCTTCGCGCATCAGGAAGTGGACCGTGCTGCCGCGGCGGGCCAGCAACTTCTTGACCAGCCGCTTGCCGATGAAGCCGGTGGCGCCGGTGACGAAATACTGCATGCCTGTCTCCTGCTTGTTGGATGGGGGGTATCGCGCTGATTCTTCACCAGGGTTTGTGCGGGCTCGCTGGGCACTTTCCCGAGGACTGGCGTAGAGCGCCCACACTAGGAATCGCCGTGCTGATCGGGGATGCGGCCGCTACAGTCCCGTCGGCAATTCGCTCACTCGAAAGGACAACCCATGGTCAAGAAGCTCCAGAAGATGGCAGACAAGAAGAAGGCTGCGGCCGCCGCCGGCTTCCCGGCTGGCCTGCTCGACAGCGCGATGGCACAGAACGTCAAGGACAGCGCCCAGCAGATCTGGGCCGCCGGCCTCGCCTCCTTCGCCAAGGCCCAGGGCGAAGGCTCCAAGGTCTTCGAGGCCCTGGTCTCGGAAGGACAGAAATTGCAGAAGAAGACCCAATCCGCCGCCGAGGAAAAGCTCAGCGCCGTGGCCAGCAAGGTCAGCGGCATGGCCGGTGACGTCGGCTCCAAGGCCGGCCAGCACTGGGACAAGCTCGAGTCCATCTTCGAAGCCCGCGTCGCCAAGGCGCTGAAGACGCTGAACGTGCCGTCCGCCGGCGACGTGCAGAGCCTGATCAAGCGCATCGACGACCTGGCCGTGTCGGCCGGCCTGAAGAAGGCGTCGCCCGCTGCCAAGGCCAAGAAGGCCGTCGTCAAGAAGGCGGCCGCCGTGAAGAAGGCCGTCGTCGCCAAGGCCGCGCCGGCCAAGAAGGCTGCCGTCAAGACCGTCGCCAAGAAGGCCGCGCCCGTGAAGGCCGCCGTCAAGGCCGTGGCCAAGAAGGCGGCCGCCCCGGCGAAGAAGGCTGCGGCTCCCGCCGCCAAGAAGGCCGCTCCGGCCAAGACCGTGGCGAAGAAGGCCCCGGCTGCCAAGAAGGCTGCCGCTCCCGCAGCAGCACCGGCCGCCGCGCCGGCAGCGCAAGCCTAAGCAAGCAGACTCTCTCTGACCATGAGCCAACCAAGGATTGGGTTGGCCCTGGCAGGCGGAGGCCCACTGGGCGCCATCTACGAAGTTGGCGCCCTTTGTGCTTTGGAGGAGGCCATCGCCGGCCTGGACTTCACCGCCTGCGACGGCTACATCGGCGTCAGCGCGGGCGGCTTCATCGCCGCCGGCCTGGCCAACGGCATGACGCCGCGCCAGCTCTGCGCTGCCTTCATCGAGAACACCGCCGAGCCGCCGGACCGCTTCGACCCCGCCGAGCTGCTGCAACCCGCGTGGACCGAGTTCGGCGAACGTCTGCGCCTGCTGCCGAGCCTACTGGGCGATGCGGCGCGCGAGGTGCTGCTGGAAGGCCGCTCCGTGCTGGGCGCCATCGAGCGCCTGGGCCGCGTGCTGCCGACCGGCCTGCTGAGCAGCGAGCGCTTCGGCGAGGCGCTGACCCAGGTCTTCGCCGAGCCTGGCCGCAGCAACGACTTCCGCGACCTGCGTCACCACCTCGTGCTGGTGGCCACCGACCTGGACAGCGGCGAGGCCATCCCCTTCGGCGCCGAAGGCTGGGACCACGTGCCCATCTCGCAGGCCGTGCAGGCCAGCGCCGCGCTGCCGGGCCTGTTCCCACCGGTCGAGATCGATGGCCGGCACTACGTGGACGGCGCGCTGAAGAAGACGCTGCACGCCTCGGTGCTGCTGGACCGCGGCCTGGACCTGCTGATCTGCCTGAACCCGCTGGTGCCCTACGAGAGCAACCGCATGTCGCCGCGCGATGCACGCTCGCGCCGCGCGAAGAAGCTGGCCAGCAAGCTCGGCCGCCCGGCTTCGCGCGCGCTGCAGCCGCGCATCCACCGCCTGGTGGACGGCGGCCTGCCGCTGGTGCTGTCGCAGACCTTTCGCTCGCTGATTCACTCGCGCCTGGCGCTGGGGCTGAAGGGCTACGAGCTGACGCACCCGCAGACCGACATCCTGCTGTTCGAGCCCGACCCGCGCGACGCCGAACTCTTCATGGCCAACACCTTCAGCTACAGCCAGCGCCGCCACCTGGCCGAGCATGCCTACCGGGCGACGCGCGAGCTGCTGCGTGAACGGGCCGCGACGTTGAAGCCGCAGCTCGAACGCGCGGGCCTGGCGCTGCGCGATGACGTGCTGGCGGATCGCGAGGCCCGCCTGCTGCCGGCGCCGGGCGAGACCCGCATCGAGCAGGCCTTGCGTTCGCTGCGCGGGTCCTTGAGCGTGCTGGAAGCGCGTTCGAGTTAGGCGTCGACGAGTCGGCGCGTGATCGCCGCGCGCAGCGGTGGCAGGCGGCGGGCCACGTCGATGACGGCGCGGCGCAGCGCCAGCACCGGTGCGCGATCGTCCGTGAACAAGCGCACCAACGCATTCGTGCCGGCGTAGAGCGGCCCGGCCGCGCGGCGCTGCTCGGCCTCGTAGGCCATCAGCGGGCCGAGTTCGCCCGGGTCGCGCGCCGCGTCCAGCCGCCGCGACAGCGCCTCGATGCCGTAGAGGCCGAGGTTGTAGCCATGGGCCGTCACCGGATGCATGCCGACGGCCGCATCGCCGATCAAGGCGAAACGCGGCGCCGCGAAACGCTCGGCCCAGACGGCGACCAGCGGGTAGGCATGGCGGGCACCGGCGACGCGCATCGGCCCCAGCCGTCCTTCGGCGGCCGCCTCGATGGCGGCGGCCAGGCGGTCGTCGCCCATCGCCATGAGGCCCGGCAGATCTGCGTTCGCGACCGTCCAGACGGCCGAGCTGCGCCGCCCCGTCATCGGCAGCAAGGCCAGCGTGTGGCCTTCGAGAAAGCATTCCTGCGCAAGGCCGCCGTGGTCGGCCTCATGCTCGAGCGGCACGAGCAGCGCGCTGCGGCCGAAGTCCTGGTAGCGGGCGCCGATGCCAGCGAGGCGGCGCAGTGGCGAAAAACGGCTGTCGGCCGCGACGACGAGGGGCGCCTCATGCACCTCGCCGCCGCTCGTGGTCAGGCGCACGGCCAGCGTGCCGCGCTCGAAGCCGACGACACGACGGCCACAGCACAGCGTCACATCGCGCTCGCGCGCGCCCTGCCAGGCGGCCGCTCGCAGCTGGCGGTTGGACACCAGCCAGCCGAGGTCCTGGCCGGCCGCCGCAAAGGGCAAGGGCAGGCGCGTGCCGCTGCTGCGCACGCTGGCCCGGCGCAGCGGCGCAATATCGACCAGGCGCTGCCACAAGCCCAGGCCCTGAAGCAGGCGGCGCGAGCGATGCGTCAACGCGATCTCGCGGCCATCGTCGGGCGGCTGCGCCAGTACGGTCTCGTCGGCCTGCTCCAGCACCCGCACGGTCAGGCCGCGGTCATGCAGGGCGCAGGCCAGGGCCAGGCCCGCCGGGCCGGCGCCGCAGATCAGGACCTGGGCAGAAGAAAGGGGCATAGACAGGCAGCCTAGGCAGGAGCTGCGCGGCCCGCCTTGACCCAGGTCATGAAGGCTCGGGATCGGCCTGCGTCTCTTCCAGCGTCTGCAGCTCGACCAGGCGGCGGTAGAGGCCTCCCTCGACGGCCATCAGCGCCTCGTGCGTGCCACGCTCCTGCAGGTGGCCGTGGTTCAGCACCAGGATCTGGTCCGCCGCGCGGATGGTGGACAGCCGGTGGGCGATGGCCACCACCGTCACACGTCCGCGCAGCGCCGTCAGCGCCTCGCCAACGCGCTGCTCGGTGGCGCTGTCGATGTTGCTGGTCGCCTCGTCCAGGAACAGGATGCGTGGCGAGCCCGCGAGCGCCCGCGCCATCGCCAGCAACTGCTTCTGACCCGTGGACACGCGCGCGCCGCCCTCGCCCAGCCTGGTGTCATAGCCCTGCGGCAGGGCCTCGATGAAGTCATGCGCGCGCGCCGCCTTGGCCGCGTCCTGGATGTCTTCCTCGCCGATGCCGGGCCGGCCCATCGCGATGTTGTCGCGCACCGTGGCTGACATCAGGTAGGGCTCCTGCGGCACCAGGCCCACCGCGTCGCGGAAGGCGGCGTCGGGCACGGCCGCGAGCGGCTGGCCATCGATGGTGATGCGGCCGTGCTGCGCCGTGTAGAAGCGCAGCAGCAGCGACAACAGCGTGCTCTTGCCGCTGCCGGTGTGGCCGACGATGCCGACGAAGCTGCCGGCCGGGATGTCCACATCGATGTCGTGCAGCACCGGCCGCGCCGGGTCGTAGCCGAAGCTCAGGCCCTCGACGCGGATGCCGCCCTGCGCGATCTCGCGGCCGTCCTGCGCCGGGCCACGATGCTCGTCCTCCTCCAGCAGCACGCGCACGCGCGACGCGGCCACCATGGCCTGCTGCAACTGGCCGAACTGCATGGTGATCTGGATCAGCGGCTCGACGACGCGGGCGATGTAGCTGAGGAAGGCGTACAGCAGGCCCACTTCGATCGCCCCCATCGGCCCCACCAGCTCGCGCCGGCCGAAGCTGTAGATGACGGTGACGAGCAGCAGCACGTTCATCAGGTCCAGCGCCGGGCGCAACAGCCAGGCGTTGGCGCGCAGCTCGGCAATGCGCGAGAGCCGGTGTTCGGCGTTCGTCGCCTCGAAGCGCGCACCGAAGCGCCCGGCCGCGCCGCTGGCCTGCAGCGCCGCCATGCCGGCCATGCTCTCGGCCATCTGCGCGTTGATGTCGCTGCGCAGCTGGCGGGTGCGCTGCACGGCCGGCGCGGACAGGCGCTGGTAGCCCGTGATGATGAGCACCATGGCCGGCACCAGCGTGGCGACGATGAGCATCAGCCGCCAGTCGAGGAAGGCCATCGCGATCAGCGAGCCGACGACGACGATGGACGAGTCCATCATCACGTAGAGCACCTGGCGGTAGAGCTGGTTGACCGATTCGGTGTCGTTGGTGACGCGGCTGACGAGCTGGCCGGTGATGGCCTTGTCGAAGAAGGCCATCGGCAGCGCCAGCACGTGGGCGTAGACGCGCTCGCGCAGCCGCAACACCGAGCGCCGCGCCACGCCGGCCATGCGCGACAGCTGGGCATAACGGATCCACGTCGCGGCCCAGCCGGTGCCCAGCATCAGCGCGAGCAGCCCGACCATCTCGAAGAGATCGAACTGGCGCGGCAGCAGGTGGTGGTCGATGTAGCGCTTGCCGAGGATGGGCCCGAGCACCTCCAGGCCGGCGGCGATGACCAGCCACAGCCCGCCCCAGACGAGGTGCGGGCGCTCCGGCCGCGCGGCGTCGAGCAACAGGCCGACGCT
>JAEKLF010000319.1 GCA_019509985.1 Burkholderiales bacterium
AGGAACTCGATCGTTCCGTCGCCGTGGGGGTCGATGCGCCAGCGCCCGAGGTCGCCCGTGCGGTACATGCGCGCACCGGGCTCGGCTGAGAACGGGTCGGGCACGAAGCGCTCGGCGGTGAGCTCGGCGCGGTTCAGGTAGCCGCGGGCGACTTGCGCGCCGCCGATGTGGATCTCGCCGGCCACGCCCACGGGCACCGGCTGCCCGAGCGCATCGAGCAGGTACAGGCGCACATTGGCGATGGGCCCGCCGATGGGTGGAGTGCCTGACAGCGGCTCGCACGAGTGCATGCTCGCGCACACCGTGGCCTCGGTCGGACCGTAGGCGTTGAGCACACGCCGCCCGGGTGCCCAGCGGCGCACCAGCGCTTCGGAGGCCGCCTCGCCGGCCATGACGAGCGTTTGCAACTCGGGCAACACCGCGTCATCGGGCAGCGCGGCCAGCACGGCCGGCGGCAACGTGGCGTGCGTGATGCGGCTGTCGCGCAGCGCCTGCGACAGTGCCGGCCCGGCCAGCACGCCAGGCGCGGGCAGGTGCAGCGCGGCGCCGCTGCACAGCGCCATCAGGACTTCCCAAATGCACGCGTCGAAGCTGAACGAGGCGCACTGCAGCACGCGGCTGGCGGGCGTGACGGCAAAGCCGGCGATCTCCATTTGCGCCAGGTTGCACAGCCCCGCATGAGGGACCATTACGCCCTTGGGGGTCCCGGTGGAGCCGGAGGTGTAGATGACGTAGGCCAGGTGGGCCGAGGTCAAGCCCAGGGTGCGCGGGTCGGGGTTGGCAGTGGGCAAGGCCTCCCAGGGCCGGTCGGGGGCGTCGAGCGCCAGCACGGCCAGCGACGGCGGCAACTCGCCCAGCGTGGCGCGCACGCCGGACTGCGTGACCAGCACGCGCGGGGCGCTGTCGGCGAGCATGAAGGCCAGGCGCTCGGCCGGGTAGTCCGGGTCCAGCGGCACGTAGGCGCCGCCGGCCTTGAGCGTGGCCAGCAGGGCCACGACCATCTCGATGCCGCGCGGCAAGGCGATGGCCACGAAGTCGCCCGGTCGCACGCCCCGCGCGATGAGGTGGTGGGCGAGCCGGTTGGCCTGCGCATTCAACTCCGCGTAGCTGAGCGAGTCGTCCTCGAACACCAGCGCGATGGCCTCGGGCGTGCGCTCGACCTGCGCCTCGAACAGATCGTGGATGCAGCGCTCGGCGGGGAAGGGCGCTGCGGTGTCGTTGAAGCCGTGCAGCAGCTGCAGGCGCTCGTCGGCGGACAACAGCGGCAGCCGCGCCACGCTGGCTTGCTCATCGGCCACCAGTGCGCGCTGCAGGGTCTGCCAGTGGGCGATGTGGCGCTCGACGCTGGCGCGGTCGAACAGCGCGCTGGCGTAGCCGAGGGTGCCGG
>JAEKLF010000145.1 GCA_019509985.1 Burkholderiales bacterium
CGATGACGAGGTCGTCGATGGAGCCCAGCTTGTCGCCCCGGGGGTTGTAGACATTCGTGCCTTCGACCTTGGAAGACGGGACCGTGGAAGCGGTGGTGCTCTTGGTGCTGGTGGTGCTGGTGGTGCTCGTGGTGTTCATGGAAGTCTCCTGCGAAAGGTGTGCCGACTGGCGCCTGTCGTCCAGCAAATGGCGCGCCTGCCCTTTGCGAAACGCCCGGCCGTGCCGGCTGTCCACCAGATGACAGACCCGAGGCAGGGGCGCGTCTTTTCTTCGACCCGGCGATGCCTAGCCGGCGCGGGTGACGAGGCCGTCCCACGCTTCCCGCAAGGTCGCCATCGCGACCTGTCTGGCCTGCGGGTCACCCTCCAGCAATGCCTTGGCATAGTGGCCCGCCTGTTGCAGGCTCAGGTGCGGCGGCACGGGTGGCACATTGGGGTCGGTCATGAACTCCAGCAGCACGGGCCGATCGGCTGCCAGTGCCTGCGTCCAGGCGCCGGCGATCTCCTCCGGCCGGTCCACGCGCAGGCCCTGCAGGCCGAGCAGGCGGGCGAATTCCGCGAACGGGAAGGCGGGCAGGTCCTGGGAGGCGCTGAACTTGGGGTTGCCTTCCGACACGCGCTGTTCCCAGGTGACCATGTTCAGGTCGCCGTTGTGCAGCACCATGACCACCAGCCGCGGGTCTTGCCACTCCTGCCAGTGGTGGGCGATGGTGACCAGGCCGTTGATGCCCAGCATCTGCATCGCGCCGTCGCCCACCAGCGCGACGACCGGGCGTTCCGGGTGGCACATCTTGGCCGCCAATGCGTAGGGCACGGCATTGCCCATGGTGGCCAGCCCGCCCGAGAGCGAGCCGGTCATGCCGCGCCGCGCCTTGATGTCGCGCGCATACCAGGCCGCGCTGGTGCCCGAGTCGACGGTCAGGATGGCGTTGTCCGGCAGCCGCGGCGACAGCTCCCAGAACACGCGCTGCGGATTGATGGGCGCGGCCTCGTTCATCGCACGCTTTTCCAGCAGATGCCACCATTGCCGCACGTCGGACTCGATCTGCTCCCGCCAGCGGCGGTCATCCTTGCGCCGCAGCAGCGGCAGCAGCGCCTGCAGCGTGCGCCGGCTATCGCCCACGAGGTTGAGCTCCATCGGGTAGCGGATGGACAGCCTGCGGCCGTCCAGATCGATCTGCACGCCGCGCGCCTGGCCTTCCTTGGGCAGGAACTCCGAGTACGGGAAGCTGGAACCCACCATCAGCAAGGTGTCGCAGCCGTTCATCAGCTTCCAGCTCGGCACGGTGCCCAGCAAGCCGATGGCGCCGGTGACAAAGGGCAGGTCGTCGGGCACCGCGAACTTGCCGAGCAGGGCCTTGGCGATGCCGGCGCCGAGCAGGTCGGCCGTGGCGATCAGCTCGTCGGTGGCATGCAGCGCACCGGCGCCGGCCAGGATGGCGACCCTCTGGCCGGCATTGAGCACATCGGCCGCGGCCTGAAGGCTCTGTGCGTCGGGCAGCAACGGCTGCCAGGTCATGCCGATGCCGGAGTGCACCGTGCCATGCTCTCGCGGCGGCTGCTCGACGGCGTCCATCTCCTGCAGGTCGTTGGGCAGGATGAGGCAGGTGACGCAGCGCTGGTCGCGCGCGATGCGCATGGCGCGGTCCACCAGGTGGCGCAGCTGCGCAGGCACGGTCGCCATGTGCACGTACTCGTGGGCCACGTCCTTGAACAGGTTCGGCAGGTCGACCTCCTGCTGGTAGTCGCCCCCCAGCGACGCGCGCGCCTGCTGGCCGACGATGGCCAGCACCGGCTGGTGATCGGCCTTGGCGTCGTACAGGCCGTTGAGCAGGTGGATGGCACCCGGCCCCGAGGTGGCCATGCACACGCCCACCTCGCCCGTGAACTTGGCATGCGCCGTGGCCATGAAGGCGGCCAGCTCCTCGTGGCGCGTCTGCACGAAGCGCATTCGTTCGCCGATGCGGTTGAAGGCGCCCATCAGGCCGTTGATGCCATCGCCCGGATAGCCGTAGACGCGGTGGACACCCCACTCGTGCAGCCGCTCCAGCAACTGATCGCTCACCGTCTTGCTCATGCCCGCTCCTTGTGCTGATCGACCCAAGGCGCGGGCAAGCCGTATTCCTCTGGCCCGCACCGGGCCGAGTTCACCAGCCGCCTGATGAGCCGGCCCACCCGCGCCGCGCCGTCGCCAAGGTCGAAGCGTTCGGTCGCCCGTTGCCGGCCATGGCTTCCCATGCGCCGGCGCAGTTCCGGGTCAGACGCCAGCACCGCGCAGCGGCCGGCGATGTCGTTGAAGTCGCCCGGCGCCACCAGCCAGCCCGTGACGCCATGCTCGACCAGCTCCGGCACACCCCCGACCCGCGTGGCCACGATCGGCAGCCCGCTGGCCATGGCCTCCATCAAGGCCAGCGGCATGGCCTCCGAATGGGAGCTGGACACGACGACGTCCAGCTCGTTGTACAGCGCCGCCATGTCTTCGCGCAGGCCGAGGAAATGCAGCCGCTGCGTCAGGCCGAGCTGCTCGCTCAGGCGCAGCAGTTCGGCCAGCATCGGCCCTTCCCCGGCCACGACGCAATGCGCCTGCGCCTGGCGCTGCTGCAGCAAGAGGCAGGCGCGCACGAACACCTCCGGGCCCTTCTCCGGCGACAGCCGGCCCACGAAGCCGATCAGCGGCGTCTGCGGCGCCAGGCCCAGCGCCGCGCGCAGCGCGCTTGTCGCCGGCCGCTGGGGGCGGAACACCGCCGTGTCCACGCCATTGGTGTCGCAGCTCAGCCGCTCGGGGCTGACGCCCAGGCCGAGCGCACTGAAGTAGCTTGGCCGGCAGACGACGCTGAGGTGGCTGCCCAGCGTGCGGTACACCTCCAGGTCCAGCATCTGCAGCTGGCGGCCGTGCACGGTGGCCAGCACCGGCCGACCCGTCAGGCGCCCGGCGATGCCAGCCAGCACGTGGGCACGCGGCAGGTGGGCGTGCAGCAGGTCGATGCCGCGGGCGTTGACCAGCGCGATGGTCGTCTGGATGCTGGTCCACGACGGGTCGTCGGCCATGGGCACGATGAAGACCTCGACACCCTGCGCGCGCAGGCGCTCGGCAAACGGCCCCTCGGTCGGGCACAGCGCCGTGAAGCTGAACTGCGACCGCGGCATGCGCTCGATGAATCGCTCCACCCAGGTTTCCATGCCGCCGACGATGGCGTTGCCGATCACCTCGAGCACATGCAGCGGCGCGCCGCCGGCCGGGTCGCTGAAAGCCTCGTTCATCGAGGGACGGGAGAGCCGTGGTCCGGCGCTCTGGCAAGACCCATGCCCGCGGCGCGCGGGAACGACGTTTGCCGAGCGTTGCGCCGTCCGCACCGCTCCGCAAAGCCGCCATGAGCCCAGCACCGATCGTCAGCCGCTTCCTCACCGCCGACACCGCGAAAGCGGCGCTGGCGGCCTTGGTGCCGGCCATTGCAGCCCAGCTGGCGGTGCCCGAGGTCAGCGGCCTGGGCGTGCTGCATGTCGTCGTGCTGGACCCGGCGCAGGCGTTCGGCGACGGCGCGACCGAACCGCGCATCCTGTACGAGCACTCGATCGGCGACCGCGACCGCTGGGACGTCGACTACGCCGACTACGCCCTGCGCAAGGCCCGCCTGGCCTGGCGCCACCGCATGGATGGCCGCCGGCTGCTGATGCTGGAGCCGCACCGACTGCTGGCCGACGACAGCACGCTGTGGGGCAGCGTCTGGCTGGACGGCCTGGTCGTCGCTGCCAGCGGCGCTTTCCCGGTCTGGGATGAGTGCTTCTCGCTGATGGTGGCCGCCCAGCTGCGCGCACGCGCCTGGGAAGCCGCCTCACTGGCCTGACCTGACCTGCTTCCCTTCGATCCTTCCACCCTGAGCCCTCCATGACCGACACCGCATCCACACCCAACGCCGTCCAGGCGCCCAGCCCGCAATCGCTGCAAGGCCGCGTGGCCCTCATCACCGGCGGCAGCCGCGGGCTGGGCGCCGCCATCGCCCAGGTGCTGGGCGAATCCGGCATGCGGGTCGCGCTGGCCGACCTGGAGCTGCAGCGCGCCCAGGACTGCGCCGCCATGCTCGGCGAACAGGACATCGAGGCCATCGCGCTGCCGTTGAACGTGTCGGATGCCGCCCAGTGCCAGCGCGCCGTTGACGCCACTGTCGACAAGTTCGGCCGCATCGACGCCCTCGTCAACAACGCCGCCGTGGACGTGACTGCGCCGCTGGCCGAGTTGAGCGTGGAAGACTGGCTGCGCGTGCTGCACACCAACCTGTCAGGCCCCTTCCTGATGACCAAATACGCCACCGCGCAGATGGCGAAGCAAAGCGGCGGTGGGCACGTCGTCAACGTCGCGTCCACGGCCTCCAAGCGCGCCTGGCCCAATGCCAGCGCCTACCACGCCACCAAGTGGGGGCTGCTGGGCCTGTCGCATGCGCTGCACGCCGAGCTGCGCGACCAGGGCATCCGCGTCGGCGCCGTCGTCGCCGGCGGCATGAAGACGCCGTTCCTGCTGGACCGCTTTCCGGGCATCGACGAGACCAAGCTGCAAGACCCCATCAATGTCGCCTGCGCGGTGCGCTTCATGCTGCAGCAGCCCGAAGGCACGGTCATTCCGGAGCTGACGGTGCTGCCGATGCAGGAGACGTCCTGGCCATGAGCCTCCCGCCCCATCCGGTGGCCCTGCAGAAGCTGGACGACGGCGATCGATCGGCGGCGCATCCACCGGCGGACGCTGCGCCGCTGCGCCCTGCCCTGTTCATCGACAAGGACGGAACGCTGGTCGAGAACGTGCCCTACAACGTCGACCCGCTGCTGCTGCGCTTCATGCCCGGCGCCGGCAAGGCGCTGGCGCGGCTGCAACGTGCCGGCATGGCCCTCATCATCGTCAGCAATCAGAGCGGCCTGGCGCGCGGCATGTTCACGCCGGCGCAGTTTGCGCGGCTTCAGCAAGTTCTGCTGCACCGACTGCAGGCCGAATTCGGCGTCACCATCGATGGCGTCGAGATCTGCCCGCACGGCCCCGACGACGAAGGCCGCCCGACCTGCCTGTGCCGCAAGCCGGCGCCGGGCATGCTGATCCGCGCAGCGCACCGCCACGGCGTGGACCTGGCGCGCTCCTGGATGGTCGGCGACACGCTGGACGACGTCGAGGCCGGCCACCGCGCCGGCAGCCAGGGCATCCTGTTCGACAGCGGTGGCGAGACCGTCTGGCGGCGCTCGCCACTGCGCGAGCCCGACGCGCGCTTCAGCCACTGGGCGGCGCTTGCCGACCACATCGAAGCTCGCCTCGGCGGGCGCCTCGTCGAGCGGGCGCTGGCGGACGCACCATGAACCCGACGCGGGGCGCGCTGCCGCTGGCCTCGTTCTGGATGGGGGGCTACGAGGGCGCCGACCACGTCAACGGCTCGGGGGAGGCGCTGGACCTGGTGGCCGCAACGGGCCACGACGAGCGCCTGGACGCCGACTACCGCGCCGCGCGCCGCCTCGGCCTGCGCTGCGTGCGCGAAAGCATCGGCTGGCGGCTCAGCGAGCGCGACGGCCACTTCGACCTGGACCGCGCCGTGCGCATGGCCGAGGCCGCACGGCGCCAGGGCGTACAGATCCTGTGGACGCTGATGCACTATGGCCTGCCGTCCGACCTGACGCTGCTGGACGACGCGCTGGTGCCGCGCTTCGCCCGTTTCGCCAGCACGGTGGCGCGCACGTTGCGGCCGTTGTGCCCGGGGCCGCGCTTTTACACGCCCGTCAACGAGATCAGCTACCTGTCCTGGGTCGCCAGCGCCACCGGCGACATGGGTCCCGCCGGCCTGCCGTCCGGCGTCGCGGCGGAAGATTCGAGCGTCAGCGGCTATCTCATCAAGCAGCGACTGGTGCGCGCGGCACTGGCCGGCATGGCCGCCATCCGCACGGTGGACCCGCAGGCGCGCTTCCTGCATGTGGAGCCGGTCGTGCACGTGGCCGCGCGCGACGGCTGCGACGCCGAGCAATGCGCGCTGGCAAGGCGCATCGCGTCCTACCAGTGGCAGGCGCTGGACATGCTGGCCGGCCGCATGGACCCGCAGCTCGGCGGCCACCACCTGCGCGATCCGCGCCGCCAGCCGCTCTCCCGGCTTCTGCAAGAAGTCTGGCGCCGCTACCGGCGGCCCATGATCGTGGCGGAGACGGGCCACATCGGCGTGGGTCGCGCAGCCTGGCTGAACGAGATTGCCGCCGAGGCGGTGCGCGCGCGTGCCGCTGGCGTGCCGCTGCAAGGTGTCTGCCTCTACCCGCTGCTGGACCGGCCAGACTGGAACGACACGCAGCGCTGGCATCGCAGCGGCCTGTTCCACTTGCCCACGCCGCAGCAGCGCCGCCTGAACCGCCCCTATGCCCGCGCGCTGCTGAGCTGGCGCGGCCTGAACGAGGTGCGCATCCAGCCGGACGAGCGGCCGGGCCTGCTCGTGCTGCTGCCCTGCGGCTTCGACGACTGGCGGGCGCCGCGAGAGCAACTGCTGCGGGCGCTGGGCGCCCATGGCGTGGTGCGTCTGCTGGAGCCGCCACGCGCGAGCACCGCCGAGCCGCTGCTGCGCCACCACGGTCTCGGGCCCGCGGCCGAGCTGCTCGTGCTGCACGGCCGCGGTGCCGGCGGCTGGACCGAGCCCCCGACAAGCGCCCAGCTCGGCCTGCTGCGCGAGGCCCTGCAGCAGACCGGCCCGCGGCGCTGGGTCTGCTGGCTGGCCGGCTGGCATGCCGGTGGTCACCCGGCCTGGTGGCGCGAGCTGGCAGGCAGCGGATTGCTGCTGCAACCCTGCCCGCTGCAGCCGCCGCAGGGCGAGCTGCTGCTGCGCGCCCGCGCCACCCTGCCGGCACTCTGGCCCGCGGCCGGTGGCCGCGCGCCGGCGTCGCTCAGCTACGAGGCCGAGGAGGCCTCCACGCTGCTGGCCGGCATTCCGGCGCCGCGCCTGTGGCTGCAGGCACCACCCGCACCAGCGTCCTGCGCGGCCCTGGCCGGGCGGCTGCGCGAACTGGCCACGCGCCATGGGCAGCAGCTGCTCGTCGACGCGGCCGCCCCACCGTCCGACGAACCCTGGCCGCCGAACCTGCACTGGCTGGGCCATGTGCACGACAGCCTGCACGCGGCGCTGACCGCCCAGGTGCAGCGCGTGCTGCCCTGGGGCGGCCTGCCCGGCTGGGCGGCGTTCGACGGGCAGGACGGTCCAGGCGACGGTCACGCGGCGTCCGCCCAGCAGCTCGCGGGAATGGTGGAGGATGTGCTGCAAGCCGTACTCCAGCTTCACCTCGGACTGCCAGGCAAGCAGGGCGAGGTTACGGGCCACGTCGGGGCAATGCCGGCGCGGGTTGCCCTGCGGTAGTGAGCGCAACACCGGCCGCACGCGGCGGCCGGCCGGCTTCAGTGGTCCTCGCGCCGCGGTTGCTGCCCGGCGTCGCCGCAGACTTCGCTGGTGGCTGTCTGCAGCAGCGGCGCGCCGGTGGCGAGGACGGTGTCGCCGCGGCTGCCTCTCATGTCGTGATCTCGTGAAATGCCTGCATCCAGTCCGCCACGAAGCGGCCGATGCCGAAACGTTCCTGCGCCAGCGCCCGGCCGCGCTCGCCCCAGCTTTGCGCCAGGCCCGGGTCGCGCAGCAGCTGCTGCATCGCATCCGCCAGTGCCGTGGGTCGGTTGTCGATGAAGCCGTTCTCGCCGCTGCGGATGACGGTGGCCAGCTCGGTGGTGGCCAGGCCCACGATGGGCTGCCCCACCAGCATGGCCTCGATAAGGGCCAGGCCCAGGCTGGTGTAGCGCACGGGGTGCAAGAAGAAGCGGCAGGACGCCATCAGCCGCGGCAGCTCCAGCTGCGAGACCTCGCCGACGCCGCCCGGCAGCGTCTCGCTGCCCATGCCGGCCAGCGTCAGCGGCAGTTGCTGCTGCAGGCGGCCGTACAGGTCCAGGCCCAGACGCCGGCCGCGCCGCGGCAGCTGGTTGATGACGACGAGGCCGCGCGCCAGATCGCCGCGGTATCGCGCCTCGATCAGCGGCTTGACACCATGCTCGATGACGCGCGTGGGCGTGTCGCCGGCATCCCACATCAGCGCATTGAAGTGAGTGCAGTGCACCAGCAGCGCGCCCGGGTCCTGCACCCAGTGGCGCTCGTTGGTCGGATGCTGCTGTGGCGGATCGTGCTCCAGGTAGATGCGCGGCAATTGCCGCTGGGCGGGGCTGAGCCAGCGCGCCCGGTCGGACTCCCAGCCAACCCGATGCTGGTAGAGCACCACGTCGAAGGCCATGCCCTCGATCCGCTCGACCGGTACCTCGTGCACATTGGGCCCCCAGGGCAGCGCGCCGATGCGGCCGACGCGGCCGGGCGAGCGCTCGGCATCGGTGACCAGGTAGAAGTCATGCGGCACCTGCGTCAGGTTGTAGAGGTAGTTGCCGTGGACGTGCCACGTCAGGATGCGCAGGCGGCGGGGCATTCGATCTCCTTGTGGGGGGCGGTATCGGCCAGCAGCTCACTGACCGCGTGCAGCACCTCCGGCACCTCAAGCGCGGTAGCGCAGGGGTGCCCGATGGGGCATTCGGCGTGTGCGCAGGGCCGGCATGGCGCAGGCTTGGCCAGCAGGCGGTGCAGACGGCTGTCGGCCGGCGCCCAGCGCTGGGCCTCGCTGCCGCAGGAGACGATGACGCTGGGCACCTTCAGCGCCGCGGCGATGTGCGACACGCCGGTGTCGTTGCACACCAGCAGCCGGGCGCCGCGCAGCAGCGCCCCCAGCGTCCACAGGCTGGTGCGGCCGGCCAGGTTGACGTGTGGCAGCCCGCGGGCGGCGAGCAGTTCGCTGAGCCCGGCCACCAGCGGCTTCTCGCTGGCCGTACCGGTCAGCACGACGCTCAGGCCGTGGTCGTGCAGGCCTTCGGCCACCGCGGCGAAGCGGGCCAGCGGCCAGCGCCGCGACGGCAGCTGCGCGCCCGCGTGCAGGCAGGCATAGGGCAAGCCCTCGTCCTTGCCTGCCCAGGCTTGGCGCAGCGCGGCGTCGTCCTCGGGGCGCAGCGGGAACTCCAGCGCCTCGCTGTCGACCGGCAAGCCAAGGTGGCGGCACAACGCCAGCAGCCTTTGCACCTCGTGGCCCTGCTCGGGCCAGCGGCAGGACAGCGCCGCGTCGGGGCCATAGCCGCCGTCGACATGAAAGCCCGCGCAGTGCCGCGCGCCCAGCAGCGCGACCAGCGGATTGGTCAGCTGGCCGCTGCCGTGCAGCTGGATGGCCAGGTCCCAGCCGCGGCCCTGCATGGCGGCCAGGAAGCCCGGCAGCGCCCCGATGTCTGCCGGATGTTCCGGCAGGCCCGGCCAGCCGGGGAATGGAATCCACTCGTCCACATAGGGCAGGCGGCTCGCCAGCTCGCGGCTGGCCAGCAGGCCCAGCAACGCGATGTGGGCCTCGGGCCAGGCGCGGCGAATGGCGCGCAGGGCCGGCACGGCGCACAGCGTGTCGCCCAGCATCAGCGCACGCAGCACGACGATGCGGCGCACGGGCCCATGGATGTCGGCGAACGGCTTCATCACAGGAACGGCGTGCGGAAGTGCCAGGCTCCGCGCAACCGCCAGTACACCGACAGGAACGGGATGGCCGCCGACGTGGCCAGCATCTCCAGCACATGCCGCGGCGCATGCGACGTGCGGCTCAGCCGCCGCAGCGCCACGCGCAGGATCAGCAGCAGGGCGGCCGCCAGCGCCGCGGCCGCCCCGGCCGGGTGCGCAGCCAGCGCCAGCAGCGGCACGGCCAGCGACAGCGTGACGATGGCGTAGTAGTCCCAGGGCGGCACGGGCCGCACGCGGCGGCGGTAGGGCCGTGGGTGCTTGCGGTAGAGCAGCGCGTCGAAGAACACATTGCGCTGCTGGCGCAGCGACACGCCCCAGCGCTCCGGCCGCACCGGGTGGCCGACGATGGCCGACGGCGCCCGCCCCACGGGGCCGATTTCCATCAGCCGGAAGTGCAGGTCCGAGTCCTCACGCCAGGCGTGCAGGAAGCGCTCGTCGAAGCCGCCGATCGCCTCCAGCACGTCACGCCGCACGAAGGCGTTGGCGGTGACGAACTCGGCCTTCTCCAGCCCGCGCGTCATCAGCTCGTGGTCGGTCGGCGGCCGGTCGCCGCCCGTATCGCGCGGCACGATCACCTGCCCCGCCGCCGCCACCCAGTCGCCGTGTAGGCGCAGCGTGGTCAGGCCTTGGCGCAACCAGTCGCGATCGGGTTGCGTGTCGTCGTCGGTGAAGGCCACCCACGGCGCCCGCGCGGCGCGCCAGCCGCAGTTGCGCGCGACGGCCGGCCCGCGGCCGGTGGGCGGGCGCAGATAGCGCAGCCGCACAGCGGCGCCCGAGGCGATGCGCGCGACCTGAGTCCGCGTCACGTCGTCATGGCCGTCGTCGACGACGAGGATCTCGAAGCGATCCGGCGGCAGCGTCTGTGCCAGCAGCGCGCGCAGGCAGCGCTCCAGCAGATCGGGGCGGTGATAGGTGGGCAGCACCACGCTGACGTCCGGAGCATCCGTCATGCGGCCTCCTGCATCAGGGCCAGCGCCGCATCGGCCACCTGACGCGGTGCGACCCGGCGCAGGCAGTCGTGATGGCCCTGGGCGCACACGCTTTGCAGGCAGTTGCGGCAGGGCACGTCGTGGTTGAGCACCTGGGCGCGCACCCGCCACGGCGTGTGCTGCGGGTTGGTCAGCGCATACAGGTCGACGACCGGCGTGCCGAGCGCCGCGGCCAGGTGCGCCGGGCCGCTGTTGTTGGCCACCAGCACACGCGCGCCTTGCACCAGTGCTGCCAGCGTACCCAGTTCCCGCAGCGGAGGCAGCGCAGGGCCGGCGCCCGCCATGGCCGTGGCCGCCTCATCAAGCAAGCCGGCCTCGTCCGGGCCGGCGCAGAGCACGACCTGCAGGCCGTCCCGCTGCATCAGCGCGGCCGCCACGCCGTAGGCCGCGGCCGGATAGCGCCGCGAGGCCGCGCTGGCGCCCGGGTGCAGCAGCACGTAGGGCTGGGTCAGGTCGACGCCAGCGGCCTGCAGCAGCCCATGCGCCGCGTCGCTGTCTTGCTCGCGGAGCGCGAAGCGCAGCCCTTCGTCGCAGGTGTGCATGCCCACGTGCGCCACCAGGTCGAGCTGACGCTGTACCTCGTGGCGCATGCCGATGGCGATCTGCTCGTGGTCAGGCACCTCGTCGCTGAGCAGGCCGTAAGCCCGCTCGCGCGCATGCGCCAGCACCAGCGGAATACCGGCCAGGCGGCACAGCAGCGCGGCCGGCAACGCGCTCTGGGTGCAAACGGTGAACAGGATGGCGGCGTCGAATCGCGTCCGCAGCAATTGCTGCAAAAGTGCGCTTTCCGCGGCACCGACGGGTTGGCCCTGCAGCGCCGCAGCACCGGCCTTGACCCAGGGCGCATCGAAGGCAATGACCTCGTCCAGCATCGGCAGGTGGGGCCGCAGCGCGCGTGCCGACGGCGCGGCCAGCAGCGCCAGATGGGCGTCGGGCAGGGTTTCACGTACGGCCGCAATGGCCGGCGTCGTCATCAACACATCGCCCAGGTTGTCCAGCCGCACCAGCAGCAGGCGCCTGGCCGCGCGCCAGCGCCGCCGTCGCTCGGCCTCCTCGGGGGCAGCGCTCAAATCTTGGCTCCCAGCGTCTGCAGCGGCAGTGACATGCCGCCGGACAGCCGCGGCTGCGTCGGCAACAGGTGCAGCCCCGCCACGTCGTCGCTCATCTGACGCTGGCGGGCGACCTGGGCGTAGATGCGGGCAAGCTTGGTGGCGACGCTGTCCCACGTGAACTCGCGTCGCACGCGCACGCGACCGGCCCGGCCCATCAGGCGGCCAAGGTCGGGCACGCAGCGCAGGTCCTCCAGCCGCTGGGCCAGCAGATCGGGATCGTTGGGCGGCACGAGGAAACCGGTCAGGCCGTCCACCACGGTGTGCTGGATGCCGCCGACGGCCGCACCGATGACGGGCGTGCCACAGGCCATGCTTTCCAGCGGCGTGATGCCGAAAGGCTCATACCAGGGCGTCGTGACGAAGACGTCGGCGGCCTGGTAATAGTCCTTGAGCTGATCGCGGTCGCGGCGGCCGACGAAGGTCACCTGGCCCTGCACGCCGGCCTCGCGGGCGACGGCGCGCAGGCGGCCGATCTCGGGCGTGCGCGCCTCGTCGGGCTCGGTCGATTCGCCACCGACGATGAGCAGCCGCCAGGGTCGGCCTTCGCCGAGCCGGCCGACCGCGCGGATGACGTTGTCCACGCCCTTGCGCGGCACCAGGCGGCCCAGCTGCAGCACGATGAACTCGTCCTGCGGCAGGTTCAGGCGCTGGCGCGCGGCGCGCAGGTCGCCGGGGGCGAACTCGTCCAGGTCGACACCGCAGGGCACCTGGGCGACGCGGTGGGCCGGCACGCCGCAATGCCGTATCAGGTCCTCGGCGTCCTGCGGGCACTCGGCGATGACGCAGTCGGCCTCGCAGGCGATGCGTCGCTCCAGCGCGATGCGGTCTTCGGGGAACTTGTCCGCCTCCTTCTGGTGCTGGCGGCGCACCGCGCCGAGGGCGTGGAAGGTCTGCACCAGCGGCAGGTTGAGCTGGCGCTGCAGCCGCAGGCCGACGACGCCCGACATGAAGAAGTTGGCGTGCACCACATCGTAGGCCAGGCTGCGGCGCATGAGCCGCACGACTTCCTTGCCGAAAGCCGGCATGAACGACAGCAGCTTTTCCTTGGGCACGAATTCGGGCGGGCCGGCGTCGATGTGCAGCACGCGCACTCCCGGGCGCATGTCCACGGCCGTCGGCAGGCTGCGCTGGTCGCGGCGCGTCAGCACGTCGACGTGATGGCCCTGGCGGGCGAGGGCCTGCGCAACGTGCAGGACATAAACGTTCTGTCCACCGGCGTCCACGCTGCCCTGCTGCGCGAGGGGCGAGGCGTGCTCACTGATGATTGCCACTCTCAAGCCTGCCGTCATGACTGCTCCAGTTGTCCGAATGGCGGCGTCTGGCAATCGACATTCCAAGCGACATCGCGCCCGCGTTTTTCTGTCACTTCGTACGCTTTTTGCCCCAGTTGAATTTGCCGCAACGCTTGCGCACCGGCGCGCTGGTGCGCCAAGCGTGATACGGCGCCGCTGCGCCGAAGGCGCGGGCACGTGGATTGCGGGCAGCCGGCATGGATGAACCCAGCTCGACGACAAACAGCCGACAGGCATTGCTCAACCTCTGGAAGGCAGTGGCACCGTGGCGCCGCCAGGTGCTGCTGGCGCTGGCGCTGCTGGTGCTGTCCAAGCTCGCCGCGGTGGCCGTGCCTGGCGTGCTCAAGGCCATCGTCGACCGGCTGACGCCGGCCTCTGCGGCCCAGGTGCTGCAGGTGCCCTTCTGGCTGCTGGCGGGCTACGCGCTGCTGCGTTATGCCAGCACGCTGTTCACCGAGCTGCGCGACCTCGTCTTCGCCCGCGTCGGCAAGCAGGTCGTCAGCGGCTACTCGGAGCGCGTGTTCGCGCACCTGCTGGCGATGAGCCCGCGCTTCCACGCGCGCCGCAACACCGGCTCGCTGGTGCGCGAGGTCGAGCGCGGCGTCGGCGGCATCGGCTACCTGCTTGGCGCGGGGCTGTTCACCGTGGTGCCGACGGCCGTGGAGTTCTTTGCGGTGCTGCTCATCGTCTCCACGGGCTACGGCGTCAAGTTCGTGTTCGTCATCGCCGCCACGATGGTGGGCTACGCCGCCTGGACCGGCTGGAAGACGCGCGACCGCGTGCGCAGCCAGCGCGCCATGAACGAACATGACTCGCGCGCCAACGGCCTGCTGGTGGACACGCTGCTGAACTACGAGGCCGTCAAGACCCACGGCCGCGAAGCCGGTGAACGCGGCCGCTACCACGAGGTGCTGTCGCACTGGGTCGAGGGCAGCGTCGGCAGCCAGAAGACGCTGTCGGCACTGCACCTTGGCCAGGCCGGCATCATCGCGCTGGGCGTCGGCGCGGTGATGGTGATGGCCGGCTCCGACACGGCGGCCGGCCGCATGAGCATCGGTGACCTGGTGATGGTCAATGCCTACCTGATCCAGGTCTTCCTGCCGCTGAACACGCTGGGCTTCGTCTTCCGCGAGACGCGCGACGCGCTGCTGAACACCGAGATGCTGTTCGGGCTGCTGAAGCAGGAGCCCGACATTCAGGATGCGCCGAGCGCCCGGCCGCTGCGCGGCGGCGACACCACGGTGCGCTTCGAGCACATCGACTTCGGCTACGAACCGCAGCGCCGCGTGCTGCACGACTTCTCGCTGGAGATCCCCCACGGCCGCACCTGCGCGGTGGTCGGCAGCAGCGGCTCGGGCAAGTCGACGCTGGCCCGGCTGCTGATGCGGCTGTACGAGCCCGATGCCGGCCTCGTCACCATCGGTGGCCAACCTCTGGGCGACCTGACCCAGCAGAGCCTGCGCGACGCCATCGGCGTGGTGCCGCAGGACCCGATGCTGTTCAACGACACCATCGCCTACAACATCTGCTACGGCCGGCCCGGCGCGACTCGCGACGAGATCGTCGCCGCCTCACGTGCCGCGCAGGCCGACGACTTCATCCAGCTGCTGCCGGATGGCTATGAGACGCGGGTCGGCGAGCGCGGCGCGCGGCTGTCGGGCGGCGAGAAGCAGCGCATCGTCATCGCCCGCGCCTTCCTGAAGAACCCGCCCATCATGGTGTTGGACGAGGCCACCTCGGCGCTGGACACCAAGGCCGAGCGCGCCATCCAGGGCGCGCTGGAGCGCGTCGCGCGCGACCGCACGTCGCTGATCATTGCGCACCGGCTGTCCACCATCGTCGGCGCGGACGAGATCATCGTCATGGACAGCGGCCGCATCGTCGAGCGCGGCCAGCACGATGCGCTGCTGGCCCGCCAGGGCCTGTATTCGCAGCTGTGGGAACTGCAGCGCCAGCAGCAGCAGGCCCAGACGCTGGAGCGCCGCCTGGCCCAGCACCCGGTCAACCTCGCCGGTCTGCTGGTCATCAACCTGGACAGCCTGCGCGGCGAGCTGGCGGCCACGCGCACGGCGCCCTACACCAACATCGACACCGGCGTGGCCAATGTCGTCGGCGACGCCAGCCGCATCGCGCGCATCGTGCACCTGATCTGCCAGCTGGCGCTGCAGGGCGCCGCGGGCGGCCGGCTGGAGGTGAAGCTGGCCCGCGAGGGCAACGTCAGCCAGCTCACCGTCGGCTACAACGGCCGCCTGCAGCCCGACACCGACGGTCCGCCCGACACGCTGGAGCTGCGCACGCTGGTGAGCGAGGCCGGCGGCCACCTCGCCATCGTGCGCGACACGGCGGCTGGCATCCAGCAGTACCAGCTGGGGCTGCCGCTGCCGGCCGTCGCACCGGTCGAGCCATCGTGGCCGGACACGGAGCCCGCGCCGCTGCATGACGGTGATGCGCCGGCCGCCACGACGCAGCCGCTGGACGGGCTGACGGTGCTGTGCGTGGACGACGACGAGGACGCCCTCGCCTCGCTGGGCGCGCTGCTGGAGCAGGACGGCGCCCAGACGGTGCAGATCAGCTCGGGCCACGAGGCGCTGGCGCTGCTGGCGGCGCGCGACGTGTCCGACTGGCCCGACGTGCTGTTGTGCGACATCGCCCTCGGCGCGGAGGACGGCCATGCCGTGGTGCGCAGCGTGCGCGCGATGGAAGCACGGCGCGACGTGCCGCTGGGCCAGCGTCTGCCGGCCATCGCGCTGACGGGCATGGCCCAGCCCGAAGACCGGCTGCGTGCGCTCGCCGCGGGCTTCCAGCGCCACCTGGTCAAGCCGGTGGCGCCGGACGAGCTCGTGCGCGTGCTGCGCCAGCTGGCGCGCGTACCCGCCTAGTTGAAATGCGGCCCCGGCATGCACCTTGCCAGGGCCTGCGTCCAAGCCAGGAGACACCATGCAGCCATCGCCGCCCCCCGCCGAGCCGGGATCGCCCGCGCAGAACCTGTTCACCCTCGGCATCAACGCGAGCTTCCACGACTCGGCGGCCGCGCTGGTGCGGGATGGACACGTCATCGCCGCCGCCGAGGAGGAGCGCTTCACGCGCATCAAGCACGGCAAGCGCCCCCTGCCCTTCACGGCCTGGGAACTGCCCTACAACGCCATCGACTTCTGCCTGAAGGAGGCTGGCATCACGCTGGGCGATCTCGCCCATGTCGCCTACAGCTACGACCCCCAGCTCTTCGTCGGTGACCGCCTGCCCGACCAGCGCATCACGCTGCCGCTGCGGCCGTCGGACTTCGAAGCCGAAAACTGGAGAGAAACTTGGGAGAGCCCCTGGGACCCGCTGTTTGCCGCCTATGTGCAGAACGCGCCGCGCCAGCTGCGCGACGGGGCACCCCATCATCTGAAGAAGCGCTTTGCGCTGCCGGACAAGGACGAGCCGCCCTACCGCTGGCATTTCGTCGCTCATCACCTCTGTCACCAGGCCAGCGCCTTCCTCGCCTCCCCGTTCTCGCGCTGCGCGGTCATGACGCTGGACGGCCGTGGCGAGCATGCCAGTACCAGCTACGGCCGCTACCGCGACAGCCGCTACGAGGCGCTGGGCGAGGTGCGCGTGCCCCATTCACTGGGCCTGCTGTACGAGCAGGTCACGGCCTATCTGGGCTTCCTCCACTCCAGCGACGAGTACAAGGTCATGGCGCTCGCGGCGCTCGGCATGCCGCGGCATGCGCCCATCCTGAGGGAGCACCTGGTGTTGACCGGCGAGGGGCACTACGAGTGGCGGCCGCTGGACTTCGTGCGGGCCTTCGGACCGCCGCGTGTGCCGGGCACGCGCATGGAGCAGGCCCATTTGGACCTGGCCGCCTCGCTGCAGGAAGTGCTGGAAGAAACGGCGCTGCAGCTGGCCACCTGGCTGCGCGAACGCAGCGGTGAACACGACCTGGCGATGGCCGGCGGCGTGGCGCTGAACTGCCTGATGAACTCACGGCTGCGCGATGCCGGCATCTTCCACCGCGTGTGGGTGCAGCCGGCCGCTGGCGACGCCGGCACGGCGCTCGGTGCGGCGCTGTGGACCGACGCGCGCGAGCGCCGCGGACTGGAGGATGACGGCACGGCGCAAGGCGCCCCCGAGGCATCCGATGCCAAGTCGGGCGCCGTCTTCACGCTCGCACCGCGGCGCTGGCAGATGGATCATCCCTATCTCGGCCCGGCCTTCGACGACCAAGAGATCGAGGCGCTGCTGCGATGGTCCAAGCTGAGCTACCGGCGCGCGGCCGACGTCGCCGAGCAGGCGGCCCGGTTGTTGGCGCAGAACAAGATCGTCGGCTGGTTCCAGGGCCGCATGGAGTTCGGTCCGCGGGCGCTGGGGGCGCGCTCCATCCTTGCCTCGCCGGTGGACCCCGACATGCAGGCCCGCCTCAATGAGCTGAAGGATCGCGAGGACTTCCGGCCCGTCGCGCCGGCCGTCAACGCGGAGGACCTGGCGGACTGGTTCGAACCCGCCGAGGCCAACGACGGCGCCTCGCCCTTCATGCTCTTCGTCTACCGCGTGAAGGCCGGACGCGGCGAAAGGATCCCGTCCGCGCTGCATACCGACCGCACCGCGCGCGTGCAGACGGTGCATGCCGACACCAACCCCTTGTTCCACGAGTTGCTCGCCGCCGTCGGCCGGCTGACCGGCGTGCCGGTGCTCGTCAACACCTCGTTCAACGTGCGGGGCGAGCCCATCGTCGCAACACCCAAGGCCGCGCTCGAGGCCTTTTTCAGCACACCGCTGGATGCGCTCGTAATCGGCAACTTCATCCTTGAGAAGTAGCCATGCGCTCGGACGCACGCGACGCAGGAATTGCCGATTGCCGCAAATCCTTCAAACCGAGCGCGGACCGGCCCGGCACCACGTTTGCCAGCGACACCACTCCTTCACCCCTCGACTCCGCCATGCCGCCGCCCACACTGGTCGTCTTCTCCCATCTGCGCTGGAGCTTCGTCTACCAGCGCCCGCAGCACCTGATGTCGCGCCTGGCCGGGCGCTGGCAGGTGCTCTTCATCGAGGAGCCGGTGCACAGCGACGGCCCGGCGTGGCTGGAGGTGCGCGACATCGCGCCCCGATTGCAAGTGCTGGTGCCGCACACGCCCGTTGCGGCGCCGGGCTTTCACGACGACCAGCTGGCCGCGTTGCAGACCCTGCTCGATGCGCATTTCACCGCGCACCAACTGCATGCCGACGTGGCCTGGCTCTACACGCCGATGGCGCTGCCCCTCGTACAGAGCGTGCACGCGAGCTGCGTCGCCTATGACTGCATGGACGAGCTGTCGGCGTTCAAGGATGCGCCGCGCCAGCTGCGCCAGCGCGAATCGGCGCTGCTCAGGCGCGCCGCCGTCGTGTTCACCGGTGGCCCATCGCTGTACGAGGCCAGACGCCACCTTCATCCGCAGGTCGTCTGCCTGCCCAGCGCGGTGGATGCCACGCACTTCGACCCCGCGCGGCTGCAGGGCGACAGCCCGCACGCCGCCGAGGCCGAGCGCCAGCAGGCCGGCCTGCCGCGGCCGCGGCTGGGCTTCTTCGGCGTCATCGACGAGCGCCTGGACACGGCACTGGTAGCGGCCGTTGCCGACGCCCATCCCGACTGGTCCATCGCCATGGTCGGTCCGGTCGTCAAGATCGACCCGGCCGCGCTGCCGCAGCGTGCCAATCTGCACTGGCTGGGCATGCAGCCCTATGAGCGCCTGCCGTATCTGCTGGCCGGCTGGGACGTGGCGCTAATGCCTTTCGCGCGCAACGCGTCGACCCGCTTCATCAGCCCGACCAAGACGCTGGAGTACATGGCCGGCGGCAAGCCGGTGGTCAGCACGCCGATCACCGACGTGATCTCGCTGTACGGCGATGCCGTGGCCGTGGCCGACGGCCCGCAGGCCTTCGTGGCCGCCTGCGAGGCACTGCTGGACGAAGGCGCGGCCGAGCGCGATGCCCGCCGCATGGCCATGGCCGCGAGCGTCGCGCGCTACTCGTGGGCGGACAGCGCCGACACCGCGCATGCACTGTTGTCCCAGGCGCTGCGCCTGGCGCAGCCGGCAGGCATCAGCGCAGCACCGGCGACCGAGCCGCTGCCCGTGGTGGCCGCGGGCGGACTGCGCAACTGAGCCGATGCTGATCGACGCCCACCTGCATTGCACCGGCCGCGAGACACGCAGCGATGTGCTGCGCACGCTGGACGAGGCCGAGGTCGACCTCGGCGTGCTGCTTGCACCCTTCCTGTCCGACGGCTATTCGCTCGCCGACGCGGGCTCGCTGGGCCGCGCCAACAGCCACCTGGCCGAGCTCGTCAACGGCCAGGCAGACCGGCTCGTGGGCTTCGCCGTCGTCAATCCGCTGCACTCCGGCGCAGTGGACGAGCTGCAGCGTGCCATCGACGCCGGCCTGCGTGGCGTCAAGATGGTGCCCAGCGGCTGGTATCCCTATGACGACGCCGTACAGCCCGTGTTCGCGCGTGCGGCGCAACTCAAGCTGCCCGTGCTGTTCCACAGCGGCATCTTCATCGACGGCCGCTCGGGCCGCTTCTGCCGGCCGGTGTTCTTCGAGGCGATGCGCGACCATCCGGGCCTGCGCACGGCGCTGGCCCATGTGGGCTGGCCGTGGACGGACGAGGCCATGGCCGTGGGCCTCATCGACCGCATCCATGGCGTGCCCGACGCCGAGGCCGCCTTCCGGTTCGATCTGTCCTTTGGCCCGCCGCCGCCCTACCGCCGCCAGGTGCTGCAGCTGGCGCTGCAGGTGCTGGGCGCGGGGCTGCTGCAATTCGGCAGCGACTGCTTCTTGCCCTGCCCGGGTGCCCAGCTGCGCGAGCGCCGCGGCTGGCTGCAAGACTTGCTGAACGAGTTGCAGGTGCCGGCCGACGATCAGAACAGGATCTTCAGCGGCACGGCGGCCGACTGGCTGGGCCCGCCGGTGCACAAGGCGCCGTTCAAGCTGGGGTCGGGACGATGGTCGCCGGTGTGCTGCTGAACGCCGTGCCACCGCCGCCCCCCGCGCGCGGCCAGCCGCTGCAGGTGTTGCAGCTGCTGGGCAATGCCATCGTTGGCGGCATGGAGAGCTGGGTGCTGCGGCTGGTCCAGCGCCTGCCTGGCGAACGCTTCGCCTTCACGGCGCTGTGCCCGTTCGAAAGCCCGGTGACGGATCAGCTGCGTGCTAGCGGCGTCGAAGTGGTGATCGCTCCCATGCCCGACGACCTGCCCTGGGCGACGCTGCAGACGACCTGCGCGCTGATCCAGCAGCGCCGCATCGAGCTGCTGCACGCCCATCTGCCGGCGGCCCACATGCTGGCCGGCCTGGCCGGCCGGCTGACGCAGCGCCCGGTGCTGACCACCATCCACGCCCGCCAGCTGACGACGCTGGACGTGGAGGTGCACCGTGTCGCGCGCAGCCACATCAGCGTCGTCGCGCAGCAGAGCTACTTCCATGCGCTGGGCCTGGGCGTGGAGCCGGCGTTGCTGAGCTACGAGCCCAACGGCGTGGACACGGCGATGTTCCAGCCACGCGAGCGCGCCGCGGGCGAGCCGCTGCGCGCGCGGCTGGGCCTGGGCCCGGAAGTGCCACTGGCCGGTTTCGTCGGACGGCTGTCGCCCGAAAAGGGCCCCGAGGTGTTCGTGCGCGCGGCGCTGATGCTGAAGGCGCGCCTGCCCGGCGCGCAGACCGTGCTCGTCGGCGAAGGGCCGATGCACGACGAGCTGCGGGGCCTGGTGCACCGCTATGGCCTGGACGGAGAGGTGCATTTCGCTGGCGTCTGGCGCGACATGCCAGCGCTGTACGGCGAACTGGACGTGCTGGTGTCCTGCTCGCACACCGAGGCCATGCCGCTGGTGCTGCTGGAGGCCATGGCCTGCGGCCTGCCGGCGGTGGCCACGCGCGTGGGCGGTGTGCCGGACATCGTCGAGCACGGCCACAGCGGCTGGCTGGTGGGGCCGGGCGATTTCGATGACATCGGCCGCTGCTGCGCGCTGCTGCTGGGCGACGCGGGCCTGCGCCAGCGCATGGGTGATCGCGCCCGCGAACGTGCGGTGCAACGGCTGGACCTGGGCGCCAGCGTCGCCCGCGTCGGCGCGCTGCTGGAGCGGCTGGCCCGGCCGCAGCGGCAACACGACGGTGCGGAACAGCGCGGCGGCCGCGCGCCGCGCGCCGCGGCAACGAACTGAGCCATGCACAGCTACCGCAGCCTCTTCCCGACGCCCCCCGACACAGGTGCGCCGGCCTATGACACCCTCGTCGTCGGCGCGGGCTTTGCCGGCAGTGTGATGGCCGAACGCCTGGCCTCGCAGGCCGGCCAGCGCGTGCTCGTCGTCGACAAGCGGCCCCACATCGGCGGCAACGCGCATGACCGCTACGACGACAACGGCCTGCTGATCCACCCTTACGGCCCGCACATCTTCCACACCAACTCGGCGGACGTGTTCGGCTACCTGTCGCAGTTCACGGCCTGGCGGCCCTACCAACACCGCGTGCTGTGCAGCGTCGACGGCCAGCTGCTGCCGATGCCGATCAACCTCGACACCATCAACCGCCTCTATGGCCTGTCCTTGAGCGCCTTCGAGGTGGAAGATTTCCTGGCCGGCGTGGCCGAGAAGGTTGACCAGGTGCGCACCTCGGAGGACGTCGTCGTGTCACGCGTGGGCCGTGACCTCTACGACAAGTTCTTCCGCGGCTACACGCGCAAGCAGTGGGGGCTGGACCCGTCGGAGCTGGATGCCAGCGTGACCGCCCGCGTGCCCACGCGCACCAGCCGCGACGACCGCTACTTCACCGACACCTACCAGGCCATGCCGCTGCACGGCTACACGCGGCTGTTCGAGCGCATGCTGGCCCATCCCAACATCCACGTGATGACGGGCACCGACTACCGCGACGTCGTCCATGTCGTGCCGTGGAAGC
>JAEKLF010000053.1 GCA_019509985.1 Burkholderiales bacterium
CTGTCGGGCCTGCCCGCCTGGCTGCTGTGGCGCGGCTACTACCTGCTGCGCATGCCCACGCTAGGCCGCAAGACGCGCATCTGGGTCGAGTGGACCTGGGGCCTGTTCTTCCCGCTGGACATCACGCATCTGCGCTTCACCCGCACGTCCGACGTCGACCGTGCCATCCAACCCCCCACCGTTTCCAAGTAAGGAGAACCCATCATGTTCATCGGCAAGACCGCCCTCGTCACCGGCTCCACGTCCGGCATCGGCCTGGGCATCGCCCGCTCGCTGGCGGCCCAGGGCGCCAACGTCGTGCTCAACGGTTTCGGCGACGCGCACGCCATCGAAAAACTGCGCCTGGAACTCGTCGAGCAGCACGACGTGCAGGTCCGCTACGACCCGGCCGACATGGGCCAGGCCGAGCAGATCGAACGCATGATGGGCCGGGCCATCGCCGAGTTCGGCGCCATCGACCTGCTCGTCAACAACGCCGGCATCCAGCATGTGGCGCCGGTCGACGAGTTCCCGGTCGACAAGTGGTACGCCATCCTGGCCATCAACCTGACGGCCGGCTTCCACACCACGCGCCTGGCCGTTCCGGCCATGAAGAAGAAGGGCTGGGGCCGCATCGTCAACGTGGCCTCGGCGCACGCGCTGGTGGCCAGCAAATACAAGTCGGCCTACGTGGCGGCCAAGCATGGCGTGGCCGGCTTCACGAAGACGGTGGCGCTGGAGCTGGCCGAGGCTGGCATCACCGTCAACGCCGTCTGCCCGGGCTATGTGCTGACGCCGCTGGTCGAGCAGCAGATCCCCGACACCGCACGCGCCCGCGGCATCAGCGAGCAGGCCGTCATCCGCGACGTGCTGCTGGCCGCCCAGCCCACCAAGCAATTCGTCACCGTCGAACAGGTCGCCGCCTTGACGTCCTTCCTGTGTTCCGACGATGCCGCCTCCATCACCGGCGCCGTGCTGCCCATCGAGGGCGGCTGGACGGCGCAGTGACCACCCCGGGCCCGAACACCGGGCCCATCCCCACCCCCAAGGAGCTAAACATGAAAACTACCACCATCCGCACCCGCACGTCCCGCTTCAGCCACCTCGTCGCGGCCGTGGCCGCCCTCGTCGCCAGCCTGGCCGGCAGCAACGCCCATGCCGGTGAATGCCCGGCCGACAAAGTCATGACCAATGCTCTGGCCGATGCCGCCACCGCTCCGGTCGGCGTGACCGACACGGAGCTGTCCTCCGTCGACCTGGCCAAGGAGAACGTGCACCTGGCGAACCGCCGCCTGCGCCTGCGCCACATGACGATCGCGCCCGGCGGTGTCGTGCCCTTCCACAGCCATGAGGACCGCCCCGCGCTGATCATGGTCAACAGCGGCGAGATCTACGAAAACTCCAGCAAGTGCGCCGTGCCCATCCTGCACAAGGCCGGCGACATCTCGCGCGAGTTCCTCGGCACCAAGCACTGGTGGAAGAACAGCACCAGTGCACCGGTGGAGCTGACCATCGCCGACATCGTCAACGACGGCAAGCCCGCCACGATGAAGGAACACATGTAAGCCCGCGGCCCCGCCCGCCGACCGATCCACCGCCCACCCCAGCCGAGACCAGCCATGCCCGCCAAGAAACCACACTCTCCCCCAACCGCAGCACGACCCCAGGTGGTGCTGGTGCTTCAAGGTGGCGGGGCCCTCGGCGCCTACCAGGTGGGCGTCTACGAGGCGCTGCACGAAGCCGGCATCGAGCCGGACTGGGTCATCGGCACGTCCATCGGCGCGATCAACGCCGCGTTGATCGCCGGCAACCCGCCCGAGCGGCGCATGGAGCGCCTGAACGACTTCTGGCGGCACGTCGAGCAGCAGAACCGCATGGCCGGCCCGCTGGACTGGCTGGGCATGGGCAACATGATGGCCAACATGACGACGGTGATGCGCGGCATCCCGGCCTTCTTCGAGCCCAACCTGGCGGCCCTGCGCGGCAGCCAGGCCCAGCTGGGCGTGGACAAGGCGTCCTACTACAGCACCGAGCCGCTGCGCGACACGCTGCGCGGCCTGGTGGACTTCGAGCAGCTGCAGCACGGCGGCATGCGGCTCACCGTCGGCGCTGTCAACGTGCGCAGCGGCCAGATGCGCTATTTCGACAGCCGCGAAGAGCGGGTCGGCCTGGAGCACATCATGGCCTCGGGTGCCTTGCCGCCGGCCTTCCCGGCCGTCGTCATCGACGGCGAGGCCTACTGGGACGGCGGCCTCTACTCCAACACGCCCATCGAGGCCGTGCTGGACGACAACCCGCGCCGCGACGCGCTGATCTTTGCGGTGAACGTCTGGCACCAGACGGCGGAGCGGCCGGAATCCATCTGGCAGGTCATGGGCCGGCAGAAGGACATCCAGTTCGCCAGCCGCGCCGACAGCCACATCACGCGCCAGAAGCAGATCCACCGCCTGCGCCACGTCATCCGCGAACTGAGCCGCCTGCTGTCGCCCACGCAGCGGCAAGCGGCCAGGGAGCTGACCGCCTGGGGGTGCGGCACGACCATGCACGTGGCCCACCTGCTGGCACCGCGCATCGACGGCGAGGACCACACCAAGGACATCGACTTCTCGCCCGCCGGCGTCAAGGCGCGCCGCTCGGCCGGCCTGGTGGACGCCCGCCGCATGATCGAGCGGGCGCCGTGGCAGGCGCCGGTGGACCCGATCGAAGGGGTCATCGAGCATGTGCTGGACGAGGCGCTGGCCACATGACGCCCTGGGCGTTCATCGGCGCCGCCGCCTGCGCGCTGCTGATGGGCGCGGCCATCCAGCGCGGCGCGACCTGCACGGTGGCCGCCGTCAGCGAGCTGATGGACCAGCGCAAGGCCGGTCGCCTGCGCAGCCTGCTGGAGGCCTCGCTGTGGGTGGCTGGCGGCCTGCTGCTGTTGCGCTGGCTGCCTCTGCCCCAGCCGGCCCTGCCCAAGCCCTTTGCGCTGACGGCGTGGACGCTGCTCGGCGCCGCGCTGCTGGGCCTGGGCGCCTTCGTCAACCAGGCCTGCGTGTTCGGCGCCATTGCACGGCTGGGCAATGGCGAGTGGGCCTATCTGGCGACGCCACTCGGCTTTTATCTCGGCTGCGCCAGCGTGGACGGCCTGTTTGCTGCCACAAGGCCGCAGCCTCTGCCGCCTGGTTCGCCCCTGTGGTTCGCGCCCGCCGCGCTGGGGTTGGTGTTCGTCGGCTTTGCCGCGTGGCGGGCCCTGGCCCTGGCCCGCTGGCGCCAGCCGTGGTGGACGCCGCACGTCGCCACGGTATCCATCGGCCTGGCCTTTCTCGCGCTGCTGCTGCTCGAAGGTGCCTGGGCCTACACCGACGCGCTGGCCGAGCTGGCGCACGGCATGACGATGCAGAGCGCCACGCGCCTGGGCCTGTTCGCCTGCCTGCTGGCCGGTGCGATGTTCGGTGGCTGGCGGGCCGGTCTGCTGAAGGCCCGCCGGCCAACGGCCAGCAGCGTGGCCCGCTGCCTGACCGGTGGCCTGCTGATGGGCTGGGGCAGCCTGCTGATCCCCGGCGGCAACGATGGCCTGATCCTGCTGGGCCTGCCGCTGCTGTGGCCTTACGCCTGGGTGGCCTTCGCGACGATGTGCGCGGTCATCGCCTTGGCCAAGTGGGCGACTCGGCCCGCCCTCAGGCCGGCAGCAAACCCCGGTCCTTGAGCATGGGCTCGACGACCGGGTCACGGCCACGGAAGGCGCGGAAGGCCGCGCCTGGCTCGACGCTGTTGCCGGCCGAGTAGATGCACTCGCGCAGCCGCGCGGCCACGCCGGCGTCGAACACGTTGCCGGCCTCGACGAAGGCGTCGAAGGCGTCGCAGTCCAGCACCTCGGCCCACAGGTAGACGTAGTAGCCCGCCGCGTAGCCGGCGCTGCTGAACAGGTGCTGGAAGTGGGTCAGCCGGTGGTTGATGCCGACCTCGGCGGGCAGCTGCCACCGGGCCAGCGTGTCACGCTCGAAGGCCACGACGTCGGCCGGCGCCGCCGGCAGCGCGTGCGCCGCCATGTCGACGAGGGCGCTGGCCGTGTAACGCAGCGTCTCGTAGCCCTGGCCGAACTGGCGCGCGGCCTGCAGCTTGGCGAGCAGTGCGTCGGGCAAAGGCTCGTCGGTCTGCCAGTGGCGGGCGAAGGTCTTCAACACTTCGGGCTCGGCCATCCAATGCTCGTACAGCTGTGACGGCAGCTCGACGAAATCACGCAGCACCTGGGTGCCGGCCAGGCGCTCGTGCTCGACGCTGCTCAGCAGCCCGTGCAGGCCGTGGCCGAACTCGTGGAAGAGCGTGCGCACGTCGTCGAAGCTCAGCAACGTCGGCTCGCCGGCGGCGCCACGGGCGAAGTTGTTGTTGTTCAGGATCACAGGCGTCGTGCCCAGCGCGCGGCTCTGGTTGCGCAGCGCGTTCATCCACGCCCCGCTGCGCTTGGTGGGCCGCGCGAAGTTGTCCTGCAGGAACAGGCCGCGCAGGCTGCCGTCGGCGTTGAAGACCTCGTAGGCACGCATGTCGGCGTGGTAGCCGGCGATGTCGGGCCTGGCCTTGAACTGCAGGCCGAACAGACGCGCTGCGCAATCGAACATCGCCGCCACCATGCGATCCAGCGAGAAGTAGGGCTTGACCTCGGCCTCGTCGAGCTCGAAGCGGGCGCGCTTGGCCCGCTCCGCGTAGAAGCGCCAGTCCCAGGCTTCGAGTTCATGCGTGGCGCCGGCCGCGGCCATCGCGCCTCGCACGGCTTCGCACTCGCGCGCCTGGGCAGCGATGGCGGGGTGCCAGACGCGCTCCAGCAGCCCCATGACGGCGCCCTGGCTGCGCGCCATCGTGTCTTCCAGCGCGTAGTCGGCATAGCAGCCATGACCGTGCAGACGGGCCTGCTCGGCGCGCAGCTCCAGGATCTCGCGGCAGATCTCGCGGTTGTCGGTTTCGCCGCCATCTTCTCCATGGCCGTCGCCGCGGCCGACCCAGGCCCGCCAGGCCTGCTCGCGCAGGTCGCGCCGGGCGCTGAAGCTCAGGAAGGGCACGATCAGCGAGCGCGACAGCGTGATGACATGCACGCCCTCCGCCAACCCGCGGTCGATGGCGGCCTGGCGGGCCGCCGCGCGCACGAAACCGGGCAGGCCTGCGAGTTGGGCCTCGGTCGTCAGTTGCAGCTGATAGCTGCTCTCAGCGCCCAGCACGTTCTGGGCGAAGCGGGTGTTGAGCTCGGCCAGCCGCGCCATCACCGCGGCATAGCGAGCCTTGGCCTCGGGCGCAAGACGGGCGCCGGCGCGCAGGAAGTCCAGGTGCACGCGCTCCAGCAGGCGACGCTGTTCGGCGCTCAGGCCCAGTTGCTCGCGCTGCTCGAACAGCGCCTCGACGCGCGCAAACAGGCCGGCGTGCATGTAGACGGCGCTGTTATGCGCGGCCAGCGGCGCGGCGAGCGCGCGCTGCACGGCCTGCAGTTCAGCTGAGGTGGCCGACGCGGCCAGCGTGTAGAACAGATGCTCCAGCCGGGTCAACGGCCGGCCGCTGGCGTCGAAGGCGGCGACGGTGTTGGCAAAGCTGGGCGCCTCGGCCTGCGCCGCGATCGCGTCGATCTCGGCGCGGTGTGCGGCCAGAGCGGCGTCGAAGGCGGGTTGGAAATGCGCCGGGCTGATGTCGGCGAAGGTGGGCAGGCCGTGTGGGCCGGCCCAGTCCTGCAGCAGCGGGTTGCTCATGCGGAGAGTCCTGGAAAAACAAAAAGGGCCGCGTCCTGGCGGAGGCGGCCCATCTGCGGGCGGTCAGCCGCCGGCGTGGATCACTTGGCGGCGGCCGCCTTTTCCTTGCGGATGGCCTTCTCGTCGTTCTCGTCGTAGGCCTTGTTCTGGCACTGGGCCTTCCACTTGTCGTTGGCGTCGAAGTGGGCTTCCGTGCGCGCTTCGATGGCCTTGAACTGCGCGTCCAGTGCGTCGACCTTGTCGCTGAAGGCCTTGCGCTTCACGTTCTGCTCCGCGTCCGCCGCCTTCACGGCGTCGATCATCGTGCCGAAGGCCGTCGTGCGCGCCGTGTAGGCCTCGTTGCGGGCCTTCAGCTCCGCCTTCTCCAGCTTGGGTGCTTCGGCCGTCAGCGTCTCGTGCGCCTTCAGGATGGCTTCCTTCTCGGCCTTCACGTCGGTGACCTGCTTGGCCAGCGCGGCCTCACCGGTCTCGAGTTCGGCCTTCTCGGCCTTGAGCTTGTCGGCGTTGGCCTTGTAGGCCGCCTGATCCGCCTTGATGGCCTCGGCTTCCTTGCTGTTGGCGTCCTGCTGGTTGATGCAGTCGCGCAGTTCCTCGCGCGACATCAGCTTGGCCTTGGGCTTTTCCACGACCGGATTGCTGACCTTGTTGTTTTTCGGGTCGACCTTGGCCTTGGTGTTGTTCGTGATCTGCGCCTGGGCGGAGACGGCAATGATCAGAGCCAGCGAGAGAAGGATGCGTTTCATGGCGAGGGCGCAACGCAGGGTTGCGAAGGTTCGGAACGGGAGCCGGAATGATGCCACGAGGCTTCACCGCGATAATCATGGGCTTCTCTTGGTTACCACCTCATGGCGCTCAAAGCCACCATCCACAAAGCTCAGCTGCAAATCGCCGACATGGACCGCCACGTCTACGGCGACCATGCCCTCACCATCGCCCGCCACCCGAGCGAGACCGACGAGCGCATGATGATCCGCGTGCTGGCCTATGCGCTGAACGTGCCGGCCGACGATCTCAACGGCCGGCTCGAATTCACCAAGGGCCTGTCCGACGTCGACGACCCTGACATCTGGCGCCTGGACCTGACGGGCGAGGTGCAGCACTGGATCGACCTCGGCCAGCCCGATGAGCGCCGGCTGATGAAGGCCCATGGCCGCGCCCGTCGCGTCAGCGTCTACAGCTACGCGTCGAGCACGCCGGTGTGGTGGTCGGGCATCGAGACCAAGCTGACGCGCGCGCCGCGCCTGGCCGTCTGGCAGGTCCCGGCCGAGCAGTCGCAGGCGCTGGCGGCACTGGCCGAGCGCAGCATGCAGCTGCAGATCAGCATCCAGGACGGCAGCATCTACGTGTCGACCGCGAACACGTCGGTCGAGATCCATCCCGTTGCTTTGAAAGTGGCCTCGGAATGACACCCCAGCACGAACCCCAGAACCAACGCTTCACGCTCGCGACGACGCCCACCAGCGTGCTTGACTACGACCTGAGCGGCGGCCGTGTCGTCTTCACGCACACCGGCGTGCCGCCGGCCTACCGCGGCCAGGGCCTGGCGGCCCAGCTCGTCGAGGCCGGCCTGCAATGGGCCCGCGAGCAGGGCCTGAAGGTCGTGCCGGCGTGCAGCTACGTCCACGTCTACATCCAGCGCCACCCCGAGTGGCAGAACCTCGTCGCCTAAGAGATCACCATGTCCACGATCCTCAAATCCGTTCCCGTCGGCCAGAAGGTCGGCATCGCCTTCTCCGGCGGCCTCGACACCTCCGCAGCGCTGCACTGGATGAAGCTCAAGGGCGCCCTGCCCTACGCCTACACGGCCAACCTGGGCCAGCCCGACGAGCCGGACTACGACGAGATCCCGCGCAAGGCCATGCTCTACGGCGCCGAAAAGGCCGTGCTGGTGGACTGCCGCGCGCAGCTGGTCGCCGAAGGCATCGCCGCGCTGCAGGCCGGCGCCTTCCATATCAGCACGGCCGGCGTGACCTACTTCAACACGACGCCCATCGGCCGCGCCGTGACCGGCACGATGCTGGTCGCCGCGATGCAGGCCGACGACGTGCACATCTGGGGCGACGGCTCGACCTACAAGGGCAACGACATCGAGCGCTTCTACCGCTACGGCCTGCTGACCAACCCGGCCCTGCGCATCTACAAGCCCTGGCTGGACCAGACCTTCATCGACGAGCTGGGCGGCCGCGCCGAGATGTCGGCCTTCATGACCGAGAAGGGCTTCGCCTACAAGATGAGCGCGGAGAAGGCCTACTCGACCGACTCCAACATGCTGGGCGCCACGCACGAGGCCAAGGACCTGGAGCACCTGAACAGCGGCATCAAGATCGTCAACCCGATCATGGGCGTGGCGTTCTGGCGCGATGACGTGGTCGTCAAGGCCGAGACGGTGTCGGTGCGCTTCGAGGAAGGCATGCCGGTCGCGCTGAACGGCATCGAATACCGCGACCCGGTGGCCCTGCTGGCCGAGGCCAACGTCATCGGCGGCCGCCATGGCCTGGGCATGAGCGACCAGATCGAGAACCGCATCATCGAGGCCAAGAGCCGCGGCATCTACGAGGCCCCGGGCCTGGCGCTGCTGCACATCGCCTACGAGCGCCTGGTCACCGGCATCCACAACGAAGACACCATCGAGCTCTACCGCGACAACGGCCGCAAGCTGGGCCGCCTGCTCTACCAGGGCCGCTGGTTCGACCCGCAGGCCATCATGCTGCGCGAGTCCGCCCAGCGCTGGATCGCTCGTGCCGTCACCGGCGAGGTCGCCATCGAACTGCGCCGCGGCAACGACTACTCGCTGCTGGACACCAAGAGCCCCAACCTGACCTACGCGCCCGAGCGCCTGAGCATGGAAAAGGTCGAAGGCGCCTTCAGCCCCGCCGACCGCATCGGCCAGCTGACGATGCGCAACCTCGACATCAGCGACACGCGCGGCAAGCTCGGCGTCTACACCAGCGCGGGCCTGCTGGCCAGCGGCGGGCTGCCGAAGCTGGAAAGTTAGAGCCCTTGCGGGACAGACCGATCAAGCGCAGCGAGTAGCTCTGTCCCCAACTGACTAAAACGTCTCCGCCACGCGCAGGAAGCTCGCAAAGCGCGGCTTGCCTGACGGCGTCACGTCGCGGTAGCGGTAGGTGACCGTCGCGCCTACCGGCGGCGGGTTGCGCCGCTGGGCGTCGCTGAAGCCGGTGCCGAGTTTGAAGCGCACCCCCTCGGGCGTCTTGAGCTCCAGCGCGCCAAGTTGGCCGGCCAGCCGCCCTTTGCCCGGCTCATGGCCGACGACAACGGCTTCCGCGTCCGCCTGTGGCTTGAGCTTGAGCAGCAGGTCGCTGCGACCAGACGCCACGGGCGCGTCGGCGCGGTGCAGCATCAGGCCTTCACCGCCGGCGTCGACCACCTGCTTGAGCTTCGCCCACAGCTCGGCGTTCGACTTGAAGCGCTGCTGCTCGACCGGCACGACGAAGTCGCTCGCCAGCGCCTTGAGCCTGTCGGCCCGCTGCTCGAACGGGCCCTCGCCTGCCGGCAGCTCGAAAACGCGGTAGCTGATCCGGCGCCATTCCGTGTCGACCGGCTCGGTCCGCCTCACGGCGCCAGACAGCTCGTCAAAGCGCCGCCGACCCATCCACAGCTCGCCGTCCAACGGGGTCTTGGGCAATGCCGCCAGGAACCAGCCCGGCGCCGTCACCGCGCGACCACTGCGGAACCGCAGCGCCTGGCCGTCCCACAGCGCCCGCACACCGTCCAGCTTCTCGCTGACCAGGTAGGGCACCGGGTCGACGCCCGCCGGCGCGTTCTTCGCCAGCAACGGCTCCAGCGCCAGCGCCGGCGCTCCCAGGCCGCCCAGCCAGGCCAGCAGCATCCGCCGGCTCAGTGTCTTTCCGCTCATCGCCATCCTCCTCTTGGACTGGAGGCGGCATGATGGATCCGGCCTGCCGCCCGCGGACGGCAGGATTCACGTTTAGACGACCACCGGTTCCGGCTCCAGCCGGATGCCAAAGCGCCCGTAGACGCTTTCCTGGATGGCCCGCGCCAGCGTCACGACCTCCGCGCCGCGCGCGTCCGCCTTGTTCACCAGCACCAACGCCTGCTTCTCGTAGACCGCCGCTCCGCCCACCATCTTCCCCTTCCAACCGCAGGCGTCGATCATCCACCCTGCGGCCAGCTTCACGCTGCCATCGGGCATGGGATAGTGAACGATGCCGGGGTCGCGGCCGATGATGTCGCGGCATTGCTCGGCGGTGACGACCGGGTTCTTGAAGAAGCTGCCGGCGTTGCCGATGACGGCCGGGTCGGGCAGCTTGGCGCGGCGCACGGCGACCACCCAGTCGAAGATCTGCCGCGCATCCGGCGCCGTGATGCCGGTCTCGGCCATCTTGCGTTCCAGTTCCAGGTAGCCGAGCACCGGCTGCCAGGGCCTGGGCAGGCGGAATCTCACCTTTGTGATGACGCTCTTGCCGGCCAGGCCGCCGAAGTCGCTGTGCTTGAACACGCTGTCGCGATAGCCGAAACGGCAGACCCCGGCCGGCAGCAGCGCCGGTCGGCCGGTGACGAGGTCCATGACCTCGACCGCTTCCAGCCTGTCCTTGAGCTCGATGCCGTAGGCGCCGATGTTCTGCACCGGCGCGGCGCCGCAGGTCCCGGGGATCAGCGCCATGTTTTCGAGGCCGGGATAACCGTGGTCCAGCGTCCAACTGACCAGCTCATGCCAGACGACGCCGGCGCCGGCCTCGACGATCCAGGCGTCGTCGCGCTCTTCCAACAGCCGGATGCCGGTAATTTCCACCTTCAACACGACGGCCTCGACATCGCGGGTCAACACGAGATTGCTGCCGCCGCCCAGCACGAACTTGGGGGCACGGCCCAGTTCCGGGTGGTCGACGACGCGGCGCACGTCGGCCGCCTCGCGGATGCGCACCAGCCGGCGGGCGACGGCCGGCAGCGCAAAAGTGTTGTAAGGCTTGAGGTTGACGTCGGTCTCAACCCGGAGTCCGGGGGCTTCATTCGAGGGGGGCAAGGGGCTGGCAGGGGCGGCAGACATGGGAAAATTTTCGCCGATTCATCTACCGGCCCCGCAAATGCCCAGCTTCGACACCGTTCTCGAACCCGATCACGTCAAGATCCGCAATGGCGTGGACAACAGCATCAAGGAAATTGGCACGCGTTTCGACTTCAAGGGCACGGGCGCCAAGGTGGAGCTCAAGGACAAGGAAATCCACGCCACGGGCGACAGCGAGTTCCAGCTCGAGCAGATCGAGGCCGTGCTCTACGCCAAGCTGACCAAGCAGGACGTGGTCATCAGCTTCCTCGACAAGCAGGAGAAGGTCGAGAAGCTCGGCGGCGACAAGGTGCGCCAGGTCTACAAGATCAAGGAAGGCATCGAAGCCACCCTTGCCAAGAAGATCGTCGCGTCCCTCAAGGACAGCAAGCTCAAGGTCCAGGCCAGCATCCAGGGCGACGCCGTGCGCGTGACGGGCAAGAACCGTGACGACCTGCAAGGCGCCATCGCCCACCTGAAGAAGAGCTTCAGCGACACGCCGCTGACCTACAACAACTTCCGCGACTGAGCGTGCTGCATCTCCGGCTCCTGCCCGCCCTGCTGGGCCTGGCCCTGCTCGGCCCGGCTGCGGCCCAGCCCTTGGCGCCCGCCCAAGTGCAACTCAACGGCATGATCGGCGCACGCTCGGCCCTGCTGATCATCGACGGCGAGGCCCGCACCGTCGAGGTCGGGGCGGCGGTGAAGGGCGTCAAGCTCGTCGCGCTGGAGAACGACCGGGCCATCGTCGAAGTCGGGGGCCGGCGCCAGACGTTGCTGCTGGGCGCCGCACCAGCGCGGGTGCTGGCGGCGAACGCCCCACCGCCGCCGCGCCAGATCAGCATGCCCATGGGCCCGGGCGGGCACTACACGATCATCGGCATGATCAATGGCCAGGCCACGAGCTTCCTCGTCGACACCGGCGCGACCAGCGTCGCCATCAGTCAGATCGAGGCCGAGAAGCTCGGCCTGCGCTACCTGTACGGCAAGCGCGTCGTCACGCAGACGGCCAACGGCGTCGTGCCGGCTTACCTGATCGAGCTGGCCAGCGTCCGCATCGGTGAGGTCGAGGTGCGCGACGTCGATGCCATCGTCATCCCCGGCCAGATGGGCCATGTGCTGCTCGGCAACAGTTTTCTGAACCGTTTCCAGATGCGGCGTGAGAACGACATCATGACCTTGGAGTTGCGCCACTGATCGCGCCGGGCGGCTTCTGCAAGAATCCGGCGCCCTTCCCCAGCCGGCCCGCCTCGATGACCCCTCGCTCTGCCTCACATCGCGCCTCGCTCACCGGCCTGCTCGCCGCCCTGCTGATTGCCGTCACCCCGGCCGTGCAGGCCCAGGATGCGACCAAGGCGGCGCGCTTCTACGAGGACGCGCTGCAACGCTACGAGAAGCACGACATCCCGGGCGCCATCATCCAGCTGAAGAACGCGCTCCAGGCGGACAAGACCCAGCTGCCGGTGCACGTGTTGCTCGGCAAGGCCTTGCTGGCCAACAGCGAGCCGGCAGCGGCGGAATTCCAGCTCGGCGAAGCCATCCGCCTGGGCGTCAACCGCGCCGAAGTCGCCGTTGCGCTGGCGATGTCCATGAATGCCCAGGGCAAGCAGCCGCAGATGCTGGACGACCCGCGCCTGCAGCCGGCCGGCCTGCCACCCGGCGTCCAGCAACAGCTGATGCTGGAGCGCGCGCTCGCCCAGTCCGACATGGGTGACACCAAGGCGGCACTGGCGAGCGTGCTGGGCGCGCGCACCCTCAACGTCAACGACGTGAACAGCTGGATCGCCGAGGTGCCATTGCGCATTCGCAACCGCCAGTTCACCGAGGCGATGGCGGCGGCCGATCAGGCCGTCAAGCTGGCGCCGGAGAACGGCGAGGCGCTCTACCAACGCGCCTCGATCTTTCACGCCAACGGCCAGATCGCCCAGGCGCTGGCCGGCTACGAGCGCGCCATCAAGGCCCAGCCCAAGCATGGGGAGTCCCACCTCGGACGTGCCGGCCTGCTGGTCGACCTGAACCGTGACGCCGATGCGCTGGCCGAGGTCAACGAGCTGCAGAGCATCAAACCCAACGACCCGCGCGGCGCCTATCTGCGCGCCGTGCTGGCTGACCGCGCCAATGACCAGCCGACGTCCCGGGCATCACTGAAGAAGGTCACCGACCTGCTCGACCCGGTGCCGATCGAATACATCCGCTACCGCACCCAGTTGCTGATGCTCAACGGCCTGGCCCACTACAGCCTGGGCGAAATGGAAAAGTCCAAGCCGTTCCTGGAACTGGCCTCGCGCCAGCAACCGGGCAGCCCGCTGGTCAAGCTGCTGGCCCAGATCGCCCTGGCCGAACCGAACGTGAACCGCGCGAGCGAGTTGCTCGAGGGCTACGTGAAGGCCCGCCCTGGCGACGGCCAGGCGTTGCTGATGTTGGCCTCGGCGCAAATGAAGCAGGGCCGCCATGCACGTGCAGTCCAACTGATGCAGGAGGCGCTGAAGGCCAAGGACGCGCCTGAATACCGCACCGCCCTGGGCCTGTCGCTGCTGCAGTCGGGCCAGGCCACGATGGCCGAAGAGCAGCTCGCCAAGGCCTACAAGGCCGACCCCAGGCAGACCTACGCGGGCCTGGCGCTGGTGACGGTCTACCTGCGCGACAAGCAGCTGGCCAAGGCCCTGGCCGTGGCCGAGACGCTGGCCCGCACCAACCCCAACAGCGCCACCGTGCTGATGGTGCAGGCCTTTGCCAAGACCCAGGCGCGCGACTACGCCGGCGGCCGCGCGGGCTACGAAAAGGCGCTGAAGCTCGATGCTGGCCAGCTCGAAGCCAAGCTCGGCCTGGCGCGCATCGACGCCGTCACCGGCAACTTCGACGCCGCCGACCGGCGCCTGAGGGCGGCGCTGAAGGATGACGAGCGCAACATCAGCATCCTCTTCGAGCTGGCCTTGCTGAACGAGCTGCGTGGCAAGGACGACGAGGCGCTGAAGTGGCTGGAAAGCACCGTGGCGGCCAGCGGGCCGCGCGAAACACGCGCCAACTTCGCCCTCGTCGCCTGGCATCTGCGCAAGGGCCAGCCGGCGCGTGCCGTCGAGGCCGCCAAGGTGCTGCTGTCCAAATTGCCGGAGGACGTCGAAGCCCTGCAGGCCTACGCCGCTGCCCAACTGGCCAACGGCGACCCGGCCGGCGCCAGGATCACCCTCACCAATGCCTCGCGCCGTGCCGCCTTCGAGACGCCGCGTCTCGTCGAGATCGCACGCCAGCAGGTGGTCAGCCAGGACCTGAAGGGCGCGGCCTACACGCTGGAGAAGGCGCTCAACGGCACGCCCAACGACCCAGCGGCGGTTGCGATGCTGTCCAGCGTCGAACTCGCCCAGGGCAACTTCGCCCCGGCCGAACAGCGCGCCCGCCAGACCATCGAAGCCTCGCCGAAGTCGGCCTTGGGCTACAACCTGCTGGCCGAGGTGGCCATGCGCCGCGGCCAGAACGCAGCCGCGCTGGACGCCCTGCGCAAGGCCCACGACATCGACAAGTCGTCGACGACATTGACCCGGCTGATGCGCGCCCAGGCCCAGCAGGGCAATCAAAAGGCCGCCATCGAGCTGGCGGATGCCTGGCTCAGGAAGAATCCTGCTGACGGCATCGTGCGCAATGCACTGGCCGAACTGCTTGTGCGCTCGCGCGACTTTGCCGGCGCACGCAGGCAGTACGAGACCATCCTGAAGGCCAGCCCGTCGGACAACGGCGTGCTGAACAACCTCGCCAATGTGCTGATCGAGCTCAAGGATCCCGGTGCCGCCGAAATCGCCGAGCGTGCGCTGAAGAGCGATCCACGCAATCCGATGCTGCTGGATACGACCGGCTGGGCCAATCACCGCGCCGGCAAAGCCGACCGTGCGTTGCAACTGCTGCGCGATGCCCGCCTGCGCGCGCCGGGCAACCCCGACATCCGTTACCACCTGGCCGCCGTGCTGGCGGAGGCCGGCCGCAAGGCCGAAGCGCGTGACGAACTGAATGCTGCACTGCGCAACGACGCGACGTTTGCCACGGCCGCCGACGCCAGGCAGCTGCTATCTACCCTCAACTGAGGGGTAGCAAACACGTCGCGAGCTGTCGATGTTTCTTACAATTTCATTCACACCGACGAGCGGGTTTCGCCAAGCCGTTGTATGGCAATGACTTTCTCGGTTGGCATCGAGTTTGCTACGAGTTACTTGAAATCTCCTCGCCATCGGGCGCCCAAAATCGAAGGAAAACAATGAACATCCGAAATATCCGCTGGAGCTTGATGGCCCTGGGCGCCTGCGCTGCCCTGATGTCCACTGGCGCACACGCGGCTTGGACCTTCGACCAGAGCAATGTCACGGGCCTGAACGGTAGCGCCGGTGATCCCACCTTGTCACTGAGCGGCGTCTACTCGACGAACAACACGACCACGGGCGCGGTCAACGGCAACTGGACCGCCGCCAGCCTGGTCTGGTACAGCGGCAACGGCCAGGGCATGAGCTCTGACGGCAGCCAAACGCCGAACCACGCGCTGGACAACAACGGCAACACCGAAGCCGTGCTGCTGCAGTTCAGCGCCAGCACCGTGCTGACCAGCATTGGCCTGGGCTACACCTCCAACGGCGTTTGCGCGAAAACCGGCTACACCTCCATCACGCTGGCCAACGATCAGAGTTGTTCCAGCATCACGGCAAACGGCGGCGGCTATACGCTGCAGCAGAACGGTTCGACGCAGGTCGATGCATCGGTGTTCCGCTGGGTCGGTGCCGGCACGCCTACGGGCAACCCGACGCCGCTGATCGGGCAGGCCGCCTCGACGATGGCCGGCTGGGAGTTGGTCGGCAACTATGGCGACATGATCTACGACGAGAGCAACCCCTACAACGCGGTGAACTCGTCCGGCAAGTCGTCCAGTTGGTGGCTGATCAGCGCCTACAACTCCGGCTTCGCCCAGACAGCCACCGGCGGCAACAGCATCGGGACCGAAAACCGCGGCGTGCTGGACAACGGCGGCGACTACTTCAAGCTCTACGCCGTGGCCGGCACCAAGTGCACGAGCACCGTCGACGCCAAGGGCGTTTGCGGCGGCACCAGCGTCAAGGTTCCGGAGCCTGCCACGCTGGCCCTGACCAGCGTCGCCCTGGTCGGCGTTGCCGGCCTGCGCCGCCGCCGCGCCAGGATCGCTGCCTGATCAGCTTCGGGTCTCGACCGCAAAGGCACTCTTCGGAGTGCCCTTTTGCTTTTCGGGCCCGACTCGCGTTTCTGTCCCTGGCCGGACAGCCAGGATGCGAACGACCGTGCTAAAAGCTCGGCATTCCCATCACGACAACGCAGCGAGACATGGACCTCAACTTCACCGAGGCGGAGCTGGCCTTCCGCGCCGAGGTGCGCGACTGGGTGCGCGCCAATCTGCCCGCCGACATCGCCAACAAGGTTCGGCAATCGCTGCGCCTGAACAAGGACGACCTGCAGCGCTGGGCGAAGATCCTGGGCGCCAAGGGCTGGCACGGCTGGGCCTGGCCCAAGCAGTTCGGCGGCCCGGGCTGGAACGCCGTGCAGCGCCATCTGTTCGAAGAGGAATGCGCCCTCGCCTGTGCGCCGCGCATCGTGCCGTTCGGCCCGGTGATGGTGGCGCCGGTCATCATGGCCTTCGGCACGCCGGAGCAGCAGCAGCGCTTCCTGCCCGGCATCATGAGCGGCGAGGTGTGGTGGAGCCAGGGCTACAGCGAGCCCGGCTCGGGCTCGGACCTGGCGTCGCTGAAATGCCGTGCCGAACGGCAAGGCGACAAGTACATCGTCAACGGCCAGAAGACCTGGACGACGCTGGGCCAGTACGGCGACTGGATCTTCTGCCTGGTCCGCACCTCCAGCGAAGGCAAGCCGCAGACCGGAATCAGCTTCCTGCTGATCGACATGAAGACGCCTGGCGTCAGCGTCAAGCCCATCATCATGCTCGACGGCGAGCATGAGGTGAACGAGGTCTGGTTCGACAACGTCGAGGTGCCGGCCGAGAACCTGATCGGCGAGGAGAACAAGGGCTGGACCTACGCCAAGCATTTGCTGTCGCATGAGCGCACCAACATCGCTGACGTGAACCGTGCGAAGCGCGAGCTGGAACGGCTCAAGCGGATCGCCAAGGCCGAGGGGCTGATGGACGATGCCCGTTTTCGCGACCAGATCGCCCTCTGCGAGGTCGATGTCGTTGCGCTGGAGATGATGGTGCTGCGCGTACTGTCCGGCGAGCGCACCGGCAAGCAGCCGCTGGACGTCGCGGGCCTGCTCAAGATCCGCGGCAGCGAGCTGCAGCAGCGCTACACCGAGCTGATGATGCTGGCCGGCGGCCCGCTGGCCCTGCCCCACATCCACGAGGCCATGGAGGCCGGTTGGCAGGGCGACCAGTGGCTGGGTGGCGCCTGGATCGGCGGCGCGGCGCATGCGATTCCCGTGACCGGCAACTACCTGAACGTCCGCAAGACGACGATCTACGGCGGGTCCAACGAAGTCCAGCGCAACATCGTCGCGCAGACCGTGCTCGGCTGATTGGGAGACAACACAAATGGATTTCGATTTCTCTGAAGACCAGGAAGCCCTGCGCGACGCGGTCCGCCGCTTCGTCGACAAGGACTACAGCTTCGAGCGCCGCACGCAGATCGAACGCGCCGGCGGCTTTGACCGCGCCGTGTGGGACGGCTTGGCCGGCCTGGGTCTGACCGCTCTGGCGGTGCCCGAGGCCCATGGCGGCCTCGGCTTCGGCGCGGTGGACGCGATGGTGGTCATGGAAGAGCTGGGCCGCGGCCTCGTCATGGAGCCGCTCGCCCAGGGCGCGCTGATCGCGCCCGCCCTGCTGCAGCACGCACCGGACGAGCTGCAGGCTGCCTGGCTGCCGCGCATCGCCGGCGGCGGGGCGCTGGTCGTGCTGGCTCATCAGGAAGCCAAGTCGCGCTATCGGCTGAACCAGGTCGCCACGCGCGTCCTGGACGGCAAGCTGACGGGCGTGAAGAGCCTGGTGCCGGCGGGCGACGTGGCCGACGCCTTCATCGTGCCGGCTCGCGTGTCCGGCGCCGATGACGCGCCGCATGGTGTCGCCCTCTATCTCGTCGAGCGCTCGGCCGCCGGCGTGCACACTCGGCCCTACTCGCTGTACGACGGCTCGCGCGCCGCCGAGGTCCATTTCGACAACACGCCAGCCCAGCTCATCGCCGGCCCCGACCAGGGCCTGATGCTGCTGGAACTTGCTGCGGACATCGGCATCGCCGCCCAGGCGGCAGAGGCCGTCGGCGTGATGGAGAAATACCTGGCGCTGACCGTCGAGTACATGAACACGCGCAAGCAGTTCGGCGTCGTGATCGCCAGCTTCCAGGCACTCAAGCACCGCATTGCCGATGTGAAGATGCAGCTCGAACTCGCACGGTCGATGAGCTACTACGCCACGCTGCGCTTGGGCGACCTGCCCGCCGTGCGTCGCCGCGCGCTGTCGCAGGCCAAGGTGCAGTTGGGCAACGCGATGCGCTTCGTCGGCCAGCAGTGCACGCAGCTGCACGGCGGCATCGGCGTGACGGACGAGTACGCCGGCAGCCACTACTTCAAGCGCCTGACCGTCATGGAGATGCAGTGGGGCGACACCCTGCATCACCTGGGTGAAGTCAGCGCCCGGATGCAGGACACTGCGGGGGTGTTTGCCTGACCCTGGAGGTCGCCCGATGAAGTTCCCTGCCCTGCTGCTGATCGCCGGCCTCGCTGCTGCCGGCTTGAACCCGGCTCACGCCCAGACCATGAAACCCGGGCTGTGGGAGTTCAAACAGACACCCCAGCTCGACCCCGCACGCCAGGCCCAGATGGCGCAGGCGCAGAAGGCGATGGAGAACATGCCGGCCGATCAGCGAAAGATGATCGAGCAGATGATGGCCCAGAAGGGTGTCAACGTGAGCATGGCAGGCGGCAGCATCACGCTCAAGACCTGTGTGACCAAGGAGCAGGCCGAGCGCAACATGGCGCCGGTCACGCACCATGGCAACTGCACGCAGGACGTGAAGCGCAGCGGCAGCACCATCCAGACCCATTTCGTCTGCACCGACCCGGCATCCGAGGGCGATGCCACGGTCACATTGCGCGGCAACGAGGGCTTCACGAACGATGTCACGGTGCGCTCGCAGCGCCAGGGCAAGACCGAAACCACCAAGGTCAGCGGCGAAGGTCGCTGGCTGGGCGCCGACTGTGGCGATGTGCAGCCGATGAAGTCGCAGTCCAAGTGAAACAGAAGCTCTCGCAGATCCTGTTCAGCCAGGGCTTTGGAACGCGTCGTCTGTGCGCGGGGCTGGTGTGGCACGGCGAGGTCACGGTCAACGGCGAAGTCGTCGAAGAGCCGGACACCGAGTTCGAGACCGAAGGCTTGCGTTTCACCGTCGACGGCCAGGAATGGCCTGTCGTCGACAAGGCGCTGATCCTGCTGAACAAGCCCGCCGGCTACGAATGCTCGCAAAAGCCCAAGCACCACCCCAGCGTGCTGAGCCTGCTGCCCGCGCCGCTGCGCGAGCGCGGTGTGCAGCCCATTGGCCGGCTGGACGAGGACACGACGGGCTTGCTGCTGCTGACCGACGATGGAACGCTGATCCACAAGCTGACCTCGCCCAAGCACCACGTGCCCAAGGTCTACGAGGCGCGCTGCAAGCATCCGCTGACGGCGGCGATGGTCGATCAGCTGCTGGCCGGCGTCGAGCTCAAGGAGCCGGAAAGCAAGGTGCCCAGCAAGTTCCAACGTCCGCCCGAGATCAGCAAGGCCGAAGGTGCCGAGATCGTTGACGAGACGCTGCTGCGCCTGACGCTCATCGAGGGCAAGTACCACCAGGTCAAGCGCATGGTGGCGGCCGTCGGCAACCGGGTCGAAGCGCTGCATCGGCCGCAGTTCGGCGCGCTGACGCTGCCGGCCGACCTCAAGCCTGGCGAATGGCGCTGGGTGAGCAGTCCCGCCGAGGTCTGGGGCCAATGACACCGCTGGGACAATGAGCCCGATGCGAGTTTTCAGAGGCTTTCACCACCCGGGCATTGCGCCGGCCTGCGCGCTGACCATCGGCAACTTCGATGGCGTGCATCGTGGCCACCAGGCCATGCTGGCACTGCTGCAGTCCGAGGCGCGCCACCGCGGCCTGCCGACCTGCGTGCTGACCTTCGAGCCCCACCCGCGCGACTTCTTCGCCGCCAAGGCCGGCAAACCGGAACTGGCCCCCGCCCGAATCGCGACGCTGCGCGACAAGCTCGTCGAGCTGGAGCGCTGCGGTGTCAATCAGGTCGTCATCCTGCGCTTCGACGAGACGCTGGCCTCACTGCCGGCACAGGACTTCATCCGCCAGGTGCTGGGCGACGGCCTGGGCGCGCGCTATGTGCTGGTCGGCGACGACTTCCGCTTCGGCGCCAAGCGCCAGGGCGACTACGCGACGCTGGATGCCGCCGGGCAGGCACGCGGCTTCGACGTGGCCCGCATGATGAGCTACGAGGTGCACGGCCTGCGCGTCAGCAGCTCGGCCGTGCGCGAGGCCCTGGCCGCGGGCGACATGGCCGCCGCGGCATCGCTGCTGGGCCGGCCCTACACGATCAGCGGCCATGTCAGCCACGGCCGCAAGCTGGGCCGGCAGCTGGGCGAGACCGCGCCCGGCGCCGCCGACGGCTTTCGCACGCTGAACCTGCGCTTCACCCACGACAAGCCTGCCGCCCACGGCATCTTCGCGGTGCTGGTGCACGGCCTGACCGCCAAGCCTTTGCCGGGCGTCGCCAGCCTGGGCCGCCGGCCCACCGTGGAGGACGCCGGCCGCGTGCTGCTCGAAGTCCACTGCCTGGACTGGCCCCTGCCTACCGAGGGGGGCTACGGTAAACTTGCCCGCGTGGAACTGCTGCACAAACTTCGCGAGGAAGCCAAGTACGACGGGCTGGAAGCGCTCACGGCCGCTATTCGCGCCGACACGGCGGCAGCGCGCATCTTCCTGGCCACCCACGCCGCCTCGCACGCCCAGGTCAGCCGCCAGACCACGCGCGACCGAATTTGAAGCGGCTCCCCGCCGCTCTTCGCCCGCCCTCCCCGTTTTTGAATCGCCAGGCCCACTGCCTGGCCGCACGCCATGACCACCCCGGACGCACCCGACTACCGTTCCACGCTCAACCTGCCCGACACGCCCTTTCCGATGCGCGGCGACCTGCCCAAGCGTGAGCCGGGCTGGGTCAAGGCCTGGGACGAGCAAGGCCTGTACAAGCGCCTGCGCGACGCCAGCTGCGGCCGCCCGAAGTTCGTGTTGCACGACGGCCCGCCCTACGCCAACGGCCAGATCCACATCGGCCACGCGGCCAACAAGATCCTGAAGGACATGATCGTCAAGGCGCGCCAGCTGGCGGGCTTTGACGCTGCCTACATCCCCGGCTGGGACTGCCACGGCCTGCCCATCGAGAACCAAATCGAGAAGACCTTCGGCCGCGGCCTGCCGCGCGATGAGGTGCAGGCCAAGAGCCGCGCCTACGCGACCGAGCAGATCGACGGCCAGCGCACGGACTTCAAGCGCCTGGGCGTGCTGGGCGAGTGGAACAACCCGTACAAGACGATGAACTTCGCCAACGAGGCCGGCGAGATCCGCGTCTTGAAGCGCATGTTCGAGCGCGGCTTTGTCTACCGCGGTCTGAAACCCGTGTACTGGTGCTTTGACTGCGGCTCGTCACTGGCCGAGTTCGAGATCGAGTACGCCGACAAGCAGAGCCCGGCAGTCGACGTGGCCTTCCTGAGCGCCGAGCCCGAGAAACTTGCCGCCGCGTTCGGCGTGCCGCCGCTGTCCAAGGACGCCTTCACCGTCATCTGGACGACCACGCCCTGGACCATCCCGGCCAACCAGGCGCTGAACCTGAACCCCGAGCTGCCCTACGCGCTGGTCGACACGCCCAAGGGCTACTTCGTCGTCGCCGAGGCGCTGGTGGCCAAGTGCCTGGCGCGCTGGCAGCTGGAAGGCAGCGTCGTCGCCGTCGTGCCGGGCCGCAGGCTGGAGCTGCTGAAGTTCAAGCACCCGCTGGCACACGTGCACCCGGGCTACGACCGCGAAAGCCCGGTCTACCTGGCCGACTACGCGACGGCAGAAGACGGCACCGGCGTCGTCCACTCCTCGCCCGCCTACGGCCTGGACGACTTCAACTCCTGCGTCGCCCACGGCCTGGCCTTCGACGACATCCTGAACCCGGTGCAAGGCAACGGCGCCTACGCCGCCGACCTGCCGCTGTTCGGCGGCCAGCACATCTGGAAAGCCAACCCCGTCATCGCGCAAGCGCTGCTGGACGCCGGCCGCCTGATGGCGCAAAGCAAACTGACTCACAGCTACCCGCACTGCTGGCGTCACAAGACGCCGGTCATCTACCGCGCCGCGGCCCAGTGGTTCGTGCGCATGGACGAAGGCGACGGCCTGTTCACGACCGACAAGGCGCCCGACAGCCTGCGCCAAACCGCGCTGGCCGCCATCGAGGCGACGAGCTTCTATCCTGAGAACGGCCGCGCCCGCCTGCACGACATGATCGCCGGCCGACCCGACTGGTGCATCTCGCGCCAGCGCAGCTGGGGCGTGCCGCTGCCCATCTTCTTGCACAAGGACACGGGCGAGGCGCACCCGGACACGCTGGCATTCATCGAGCGCGCCGCGCAGCTGGTCGAGGCCAACGGCATCGAAGCCTGGTCCAAGCTCGACGCGGCCGAGTGGCTCGGTGAGGAAGCCGCCCAGTACACCAAGGGCAACGACATCCTGGACGTCTGGTTCGACTCCGGCTCCACCTTCGAGCATGTGCTCAAGGGCAGCCACAAGGGCGCGGCGCACGAGACCGGCCCCGAAGCCGATCTCTACCTCGAAGGCCACGACCAGCACCGCGGCTGGTTCCACTCGTCGCTGCTGATCGCCTGCGCCCTCTACGGCCGTGCGCCCTACAAGGGCCTGCTGACCCACGGCTTCGTCGTCGACGGCCAGGGCCGCAAGATGAGCAAGTCCATGGGGAATGTCGTCGCGCCGCAAGCGGTGTCCGACAAGTACGGCGCCGAGATCCTGCGCCTGTGGACGGCCGCGACCGACTACTCCGGCGACCTGGGCCTGGACGACAAGATCCTCGCCCGCGTGGTCGACAGCTATCGCCGTGTGCGCAATACGCTGCGCTTCCTGCTCGCCAATGTCAGCGACTTTGAACCGGCAACGGATGCCGTTGCGCCCGGCCAGCTGCTGGAGGTGGACCGTTACGCCCTCGCCCGCGCGGCCGAGCTGCAGGCCGACATCCTCGCCCATTTCGAGCGCTACGAGTTCCACCCGGTCGTCGCCAAGCTGCAGGTCTACTGCTCCGAAGACCTCGGCGCCTTCTACCTGGACGTGCTGAAGGACCGCCTCTACACGACCGCACCCAAGAGTCTGGCGCGCCGCTCGGCGCAGACGGCGCTGTGGCAGATCACCCAGGCCATGCTGCGCTGGATGGCGCCCTTCCTCAGCTTCACGGCCGAGGAAGCCTGGACCCTGTTCGGCAAGGGCGAGAGCATCTTCACCGAGACCTATTGGAGTTTCGGCAAAACCGATGCAACGCTGCTCGCCAAGTGGAACCGCATCCATGAGATCCGCGACGAGGTCAACAAGGCCATCGAGGCCGTGCGAACGACAGGTGCCGTCGGCGCTTCGCTGCAGGCCGAGCTGGTGCTCAAGGTCGACGAACAGGACCAGGCCCTGCTCGCCAGCCTGGGCGAAGACCTGCGCTTCGTCTTCATCACGTCGGCGGTCAAGCTGATGTCGGCCGCGCAGTTCGGCGTCACGGTCACGCCCAGCAGCCACGCCAAGTGCGAGCGCTGCTGGCACTACCGCGCCGATGTGGGCAGCAATGCCGCCCACCCGACGCTGTGCGGGCGCTGCGACAGCAACCTGTACGGTGCGGGCGAAACCCGCACCGTGGCCTAACCCCGCGGACCGGCGCCGGGCCGCCTCAAGCCGGCCCGCAGGCGATGTGCTTGCGGCTCAACGCCGCGAGCATCGCCGTCCCCTTGGGGGACCGACTGGGCTTGCCGGCGTTCAGCGCGGCAAGACCGGGCGAGGGGCCTACGGGAAAGCCGGCACGTTCGGCTCCACGCCCTCGAAGTGAGCTTCGGGGTGTGTCCGCTCCAGCAATTGCTCAATCTCGGTGATGCGTGAGCGCGGCACGTCGACGATGAGCAGGTATTGCCCGTCGGCAATGGCCTGCTCGAAGCGTTTCAAGCGCCGGCTCGGCGTCGAGCTGCCGATCATGCTCGACGACCAGGTGCCCAGCACCGCGCCCACGGCCGCCAGGCCGATGACGACGGCCTGCGGCGAGCCGGTGCTGATGGCATAGGCCGCCGCCACGCCGCCCGCGGCGCCCAGGCCCGCGCCGACCAGCAGGCCGCTCTGGGCCGCCTCGACGAGGTCCGAGGTCTGCAGCACATTGGCCGCGTGCAGGCCGTCCATGGACGCGCCCTCGGCGGCGACGAAGTGGATGTGATGCTCGGTGATGCGAGCGAGCAACAGCTCGTCCATCGTCCGCCGCGCGCTGTCCAGGCTGGGCAGCAACCAGTAGATGCGTTTGCGCATGGCGCCTCCAGGAGGAAGGGAGAATTCCGCTTCTACGCCCCTTTGCCAGCAGCCACAAGTCCCAGCCGGCCATACCGGCGGCCCCAGGTACATTTGCGCCCCTGCCCCGCCCACGCCTCCGACTCCGCTTCGGCCCCGCTGAACCCATGCCCATCCGCTCCTCCACCGCGCCCGGCCTCGCCCAATGGCTGCTCATTGCCGCCCTCGTCATCCTGGCCGACCAGTTCACCAAGATCCTCATCCTCGGCGCCTTCCAGCTCGGTGACGTGCGCCCCGTCACCAGCTTTTTCGATCTGGTACGCGCCCACAACTTCGGCGCCGCCTTCAGCTTCCTTCACGGCGCCTCGGGCTGGCAGCGCTGGTTCTTCCTCGGCCTCGGTTTGGTCGCGGCTGGCTTCATCATCTGGATGCTGCGCCGCCACGGCCACCAGAAGCTCTTCGCCTGGGCGTTGACACTGATCCTCGGCGGCGCCCTGGGCAATGTCATCGACCGCGTCATCCACGGCTATGTCGTCGACTTCATCCAGGTCCACGCCAGCGGCTGGTACTTCCCGGCCTTCAACGTCGCCGACAGCGCCATCACCATCGGTGCCGTCATGCTCGTGCTGGACGAGCTGCGCCGCGTGCGCCGCGGCTGATCGACGCTCGACCGGCGCCTGTCCGGCGCGCCGGACTGCGCATTAGTTCACGCGGCGGCCATGGCACAGATGTCACCAACGGTGACAATCGCGCGCCTTCAGCCGCCGCCATGCTTCTCGACTTCGCCAGCCTGAGCCACTACGACTGGCTCGACGTTCCTCTGTGGGTCTTCGACCCCGAACAACAGCGCAACCTCTGGGCCAATGCCGCGGCCCTGCGCTTCTGGCATGCCGACAGCGCAGAGGAATTCCTGTCGCGCGACTTCTCAGAGCACGGCGACGCGGTGCGCGAGCGCCTGGCCGTCACGGCCGCAGACCACGCCCACGGCAAGATCGTCCGCGAGCAGTGGACCCTCTACCCCAAGGGCGAGCCGACCACGGTGATGCTGGTGTCGCGTGGCATGCGCACGCCGGACCGCCGTCAGGTCATGCTGTTCGCGGCCGAGTCGCTGGGTGGTGGCGCCGACCTGGCGATGCTGCGTGGCGTCGAGGCGCTGCAGCACACCTCGGTGCGCATCGCCGTCTTCGGCCTGCAGGCGGGTGAGCTGCTGATGCGTAACCCCGCCGCGGCGCTGACCTTCGGTGACACGCCGCCCGGCGCGAGCCAGACCGAGTTCACGCGCCTCTTCGCCCACGCCCACGACGCCGACAGCATCCTCGGCCGCGTGCTGCGCGGCGAGACCTGCCGGCAAGACGTCGAACTGCAGACGCTAGCCGGCCTGCGCTGGCATGCGCTGGACGCGCGGCCGATGCGCGACCCCGTCACCGGCGACACGGTCATGCTTTTGAATGCCCGCGACATCGCCGACCTGAAGGCCAGCCAGGCCGCCCTCGTCGCCGCACGCGAGGCGGCGGAAGCCGCCAGCCAGGCCAAGAGTTCCTTCCTGGCCAACATGAGCCACGAGATCCGCACGCCGATGAACGGCGTGCTGGGCCTGACCGAGCTCGTGCTGCAGACCGAACTGACCGAGCGCCAGCGCCGTTTCATCGGCATGGCCCACCAATCCGCCAAGGGCCTGATGACCATCATCAACGACCTGCTGGACGTGGCCAAGATCGAGGCCGGCCGCATCCTTATCGACGAGCAGCCTTTCGGCCTGCACGACTGCCTCAGCGAGTCGCTGCAGCCGCTGCTGCTGCAGGCCCACGACAAGGGCATCCAGCTGCATGCGCGCGTGCAGCCCGGCGTGCCGGCCTATTTCGTCGGCGACGCGCTGCGACTGCGCCAGGTGCTGATCAACCTGATCGGCAATGCACTGAAGTTCACCGAGCACGGCGAGGTGCGCGTCGAGATTGCGATGGCCGACCCGCTGACCGGCAACACCGAGGAGAGGCCGCGCCTGCGCATCGCCGTCACCGACACCGGCATCGGCATGACGCGCGACCAGATCGGCCAGATCTTCGACCCCTTCACGCAGGCCGACGGCAGCATCACGCGGCGCTACGGCGGCACCGGCCTGGGCCTGACCATCGTGCAGCGCCTCGTCAGCCTGATGGGCGGCGAGGTCAGCGTGGAGAGCGAGCCCGGCGTGGGCTCCAGCTTCAGCTTCGAGATCGCGCTGGGCCGCGCGGCCGAGGAACGCGCCGCCTAAATCGAAGCGGCCGCATCAGTTCAGGGCAGCAGCACGGCGCTGCCGACCAGCCGGCGCGCCTCCAGGTCCCGATGCGACTCGGCCACGTCGGCCAGCGCATAGCGCTTGTCGATGCGGATGTCGACCTGGCCGCTGGCCACCATGCCGAAGAGTTCGTCGCCCATGGCCTGCGTGCTCTCGCGGCTGGCGATGTGGGTGAACAGCGTCGGCCGCGTCACGTAGAGCGAGCCCTTGGCCGCCAGCGTGCCGATGCTGAACGGGGGCACTGGCCCCGAGGCCGCACCGAAGCTGGCCAGCAGGCCGAAGGGCGCGAGGCTGTTCAGCGAGCCCTCCCAGGTGTCGGCACCCACCGAGTCGTAGACCACCTTCACGCCGCGCCCGCCGGTGATCTCGCGCACGCGGGCCGCGAAGTCGGTGTCGCGGCGGTAGTTGATCGTGTGCGTGGCCCCGTTCTCCAGCGCCAGCGCGCATTTCTCGTCGCTGCCCGCCGTGCCGATCAGCTGCAGGCCCAGCGCCCGTGCCCATTGGCAGGCAATCAGCCCCACGCCGCCGGCCGCCGCATGGAAGAGCACGAAGTCCCCCGCCTGCAGCCCGCCCTGCGGTAGCGTCTTGCGCAACAGGTATTGCACCGTCAGGCCCTTGAGCATCATGGCTGCGCCGGTCTCGAAGCTGATGGCGTCCGGCAGCTTCAGCACGCACTTGGCCGGCATCACGCGCGCCGTCGAATAGGCACCCGGTGGGTTGCTGGCATAGGCCGCGCGATCACCCACCCGCAGATGCGTGACGCCCTCGCCTACCGCCTCCACGACACCGGCGCCTTCCATGCCCAGGCGCGCCGGCAGCGGCAACGGATAGGTGCCGTTGCGGTGGTAGACGTCGATGTAGTTCAGCCCGCAGGCCTGGTGGCGGATACGGATCTCGCCCGGGCCGGGCGCACCGACGTCCACGTCCACCAGCTTGAACTGCTCGACCCCACCCGGGGCATCGATGACCACGGCCTTTTCACTCATGCAGCGTCTCCTGTTGCGAGGTCCGGTATCGTGCCAGCCCTTTGCCGACCTCGTCACCGGTCATGAAGCTGACCCCACGCCTCGCCCTGCTGCTGACCATGCCGCCCCTGCTGTGGGCCGGCAATGCCGTCATCGGCCGGCTGGTGCGCAACGACATCCCGCCGATGGCGCTGAACGGCCTGCGCTGGCTGCTGGCCTTCGTGCTGCTCGCGCCGCTGGCCCGCCGGCTGCTGGCCGACCCGCGCGAGGCGCTGAAGCGCTGGCGTGGCCTGGCCTGGCTGGGTTTTCTCGGCATGGGTTGCTACAACGCGCTGCAGTACCTGGCCCTGCACACCTCGTCGCCGCTGAACGTGACGCTGATCACCGCCAGCATGCCGGTCTGGATGCTGGGCGTGGGCGCGCTGTTCTACGGCGTCAAGCCAAAGCGGCGCCAATTGGCCGGCGCCGGTTTGTCGCTGCTCGGCGTGGGCCTCGTCATCGCCCGCGGGGATCCGGCGGCGCTGCTGGCGGTGCGCTTCGTGCCGGGCGACCTGCTGATGCTGCTGGCCATCTTCACCTGGGCCATCTATTCGTGGATGCTGGCGCGGCCGGCGCCGGGGCTGCGGCCGGGCGAGCGGCCCGACTGGAACTGGGCCGAGAGCCTGATGGCCCAGCTGATGTTCGGCGTCGTTTTCTCCTTGCTGTCGGCGGGCGTCGAGCAGGTCGTCGCGCCTGCTGCCATCCACTGGAGCCCGACGCTCGTCGCGGCTCTGGTCTACGTCGCCATCGGGCCGTCGCTGATCGCCTACCGTTGCTGGGGCCTGGGCGTGGCAGAGGCCGGGCCGGCGCTGGCGGGCTTCTTCGTCAACCTGACGCCGGTGTTCGCCGCCGTCATCTCGGCCGCGCTGCTCGGCGTCGCGCCGGCCTGGTATCACGGCGTCGCCTTCGTGCTGATCGCAGCCGGCATCCTGGTGTCGTCCCGATGATGCGCGTGCTGCACGCCGACGACCGCCTCGTCGTCATAGCCAAGCCCGCCGGCCTGCTCAGCGTGCCCGGCCGCACGGAGCCCGACTGCGCCAGCATGCGCGTGCAGGCGCTCTACCCCGACGCCCTCATCGTGCACCGGCTAGACCAGGCCACATCGGGCCTGCTGCTGTTCGCGCGCGGCATTGCAGCGCAGCGCGAGCTCAGCGCCGATTTCGCCGAACGCCGCATCGGCAAGCTCTACATCGCCATCGTTGCCGGCCGGCTCGACGGCGAGGGGCTGATCGACCTGCCGATCGGCGCCGACTGGCCGAACCGGCCGCGCCGCCAGATCGACCTCGAGCGCGGCAAGCCCTCGCAGACCGGCTGGCGCGTGCTCGGCCACGAAGGCCGCCACACGCGCTTGGCGCTGGACCCGCTGACCGGCCGCACCCACCAGCTGCGCGTGCACCTCGCGGCCCTTGGCCACGCCATCCTGGGCGATGCGCTCTACGCCGTGCCCGAGATCGCCGCCGCCAGCCCGCGCCTGCTGTTGCATGCCAGCGAGCTGCGCGTGGCCGGCCATCACTTCACCTGCCCACCGGAGTTCTGAATGCATCTCTACATCGTTACCGGCAGCTCCCGCGGCCTCGGCGCGGCCCTCGTCAAACAACTGGCCCAGCCCGGCCACGCGGTCATCGGCATCGCGCGCAGGCTCAACCCGGCGCTGAAGGCCGAGCAGTGGACGCTGGACCTCGCCGACCCCGTACCCGCCGCCGAGCGCCTGCAAGCCTGGCTGCATACCAACACCGGCTGGGACAGCGCCACGCTGATCAACAACGCCGCGCTGCTCAGCGCGCCCGGGCCGTTGGCGGCCTCCGACCTGGCCGACCTGTCCGCCGCGCTGCGCGTCGGCCTGGAGGCACCGACCTTGCTGAGCCGCGTCTTCCTCGCCGAAACGGCTGGCGTGCCCACGCGCCGCATCCTCAACATCTCTTCCGGCCTGGGCCGGCGCGCGATGGCCGGCAGCGCGGCCTATTGCGCCGTCAAGGCCGGGCTGGACCATCTGAGCCGGGCCCTCGCGCGTGAGGCGCCTGACGTCGGCGTCGTGTCGCTGGCGCCCGGTGTCATCGACACCGACATGCAGGTCGCGCTGCGTGGCGCCGACCCGGCGCGCTTCCCCGAGCAGGCGCGTTTCCAGGGACTCAAGGACGGCGGCCAGCTGCAGACGGCCGAGGCGACGGCCGCCGCCGTGCTGCGCTACCTGCAGCGAGCGGACTTCGGCCAGAACGTCATCGCCGACATCCGCGAAGCCTGAGCGCGGCCTGAGAGCAAGCCTGGGGGCGGCCTCGCGCAGGCGGCGGGGACAATGTGCGCTTCGCGTGCTTCACCCTGCGCCATGAGATTCCTGACCCCTGCCGTCGCCGCCTTCACCGCGGCCTTGCTGAGCGCCTGCGCCACCGCGCCGGTGCCCACCGTCTCGCCCAACCCTAATCTCGTCATCCAGGGCATCCCCGCGGTGCCGCAGAGTCTGGCCGATGCCGTGGCCCGCTACAACGACTTCCGTGGCCACGCCTTCGTCGACTGGCATCCGACGCAGCGCGAGATGCTGGTCAGCCACCGCAAGGCCGGGGCCAACACGGCCCAGCTCTTTCGCGTGACGACACCGCTGGCCGACGGCGAGCAGCTGACCGACGGCATCGACCCCGTCACCCGCGCCAGCTACGAGCCGCGCACGGGCCGCTACATCGTCTTCGAGCGCGCCACCGGTGGCAACGAGGTGGCCCAGCTCTACCGCCTGCCGCTGGGCGAGGCAGCGGCCCAGCCCGTGCTGCTGACCAGCCCCGACGAGCGGCATTCGATGAACACCTGGCTGCGCAAGAGCGGCCAGCTCATTTACTCCTCCGTGCCCATCGACCGCACCGCGCAGGGCGGCAAGCGCACGAAGATCACGACGACGCTGTGGCTGATGGACCCCGAGAAGCCCGAGGCCCGACGCAAGCTCGCCGAGCTGGACGGTGGCGGCTGGTCGGCCAGCCGGCCTTCGCCCGATGAGCGCCTCGTCTCGCTGACGCGCTACCTGTCGGCCGGCGAGTCGCAGATCTGGATGCTCGACCTCGCCAGCGGCGTGGCCAAGCAGGTCGCACCGTCGCCCGGCAGCCAAGAGGCTCCGGCCAGCTACGCCCCAGCCGGCTGGGCGCCCGATGGCCGCACGCTGTGGATCGCCAGCGACCGCGCCGGCGAGTTCCGCGAGCTGATGACGCTGGACCTGGCCAGCGGCCGCATCGCCCGCGTCAGCAGTCACATCCCCTGGGACGTCAGCGGCGTCACGCTGACCGAGGACGGTCGCCGCCTTGCGGCTCAGTTCAATGTCGACGGCCGCGACGAGCTGCATTTCTTCGACGCCGCCACGGCCAGGGAACTGCCCGCCCCGGCGGCACTGCCGACCGGCAATGTCGGCGCCGCCCATTACGACCATGCGCGCTCCGAGTTGGCCCTCTCGGTCAGCAACGCCCAGGGCCCGAGCCAGATCTACTCGTTGGCCAGCGATGGCAAGGTCCAGCAGTGGACGCGCGCCGCCGCGGCACCGGGCGTCGACACCTCGACCTTCAGCGAGCAGAAGATCGTGCGCTGGAAGAGCTTCGACGGCACGACGGTCTCCGGCCTGCTGACGCCGCCACCAAAGAGATTCACGGGCAAGCGCCCGGTGCTGATCGCCATCCACGGCGGGCCGGAGAGCCAGGCCAGCTTCGGCTTCCTGGGCCGCAACGCCTACTACGTGCAGGAGCTGGGCATGGCGTTGATCCAGCCCAATGTGCGCGGCTCCAGCGGCTACGGCAAGAGCTTCCTGGCGATGGACAACGGCTTCAAGCGCGAGGACTCGGTCAAGGACATCGGCGCGCTGCTGGACTGGATCGCGACCCAGCCCGACCTAGACGCCTCGCGCATCCTCGTCACCGGCGGCAGCTACGGCGGCTACATGACGCTGGCCGTGGCGACGAACTATTCGGACCGCATCGCCGGCTCCATCGACGTCGTCGGCATCTCGCACTTCGTGACCTTCCTGAACAACACCGAGAGCTACCGACGCGACCTGCGCCGCGTCGAGTACGGCGACGAGCGCGACCCGGCCATGAAGGCCCATCTCGACAGGATCTCGCCGCTGACCAACGCGGCCCGCATCAAGAAGCCGCTCTTCGTCATCCAGGGCAAGAACGACCCGCGCGTGCCCTACACCGAGGCCGAGCAGATCGTCGCCAAGGTGCGCGAGGGCGGCACGCAGGTCTGGTATCTGCGTGCCGAGAACGAGGGCCATGGCTTCCAGAAGAAGGAAAACCAGGACTACCAGATCTACGCCACCGTGCTGTTCATGCAGCAGACGGTGCTGAAGTAGACCGCTGGCGCGACGCCGCAGGCTTCAGAAATCACCCGACAGGCTGGCGGCATAGCCAGGCGACGCTGGCCAGGTGGCCGGCGTGGGCGAGCCCCCCCGCCAGCACCAGGCGTTGATCCAGCCGCCATGCCCGACGGCCAGTGCGCACGGTGCCTGCCACGCCACCGTGCGGGCCAGCAGCGCGTTCAGCGACTCGCCGCCGTCGAAATCGAAGCCGCAGAAGTCCGCCATCCAGCGGTCGAACTCGACCTGCGGAATCTCGCTCCACGGCCGGCCGTCCCAGGCACCGAAGTCCATCTCGACAAGCGCGGCATCGACCCGCCAGCAAAAGCCCCAGCGCTTCAGCCAGCGCCCCACCGCGGCCGCGCGAACCAGGGGCGACGTGACGACCTCGCGTGCCAGCCCGTGCCGGCGCGCGTGAGTGCGAATGCGGTGCGCGAGACGCTTGGCCTTGCGAGGATCGACGGGCAGATCGGTTCCGCCGCCGATGCAGCGGCCCTCGGCGCCACGCGGCCTGGGGTGGCGCCAGATCGTCAGCGTGGACATCAGAACGCGGCCGTGAAGGCCAGCAGCACGGCGATCTCGGCGAACTGCTCGGTAGCGCCCAGGCCATCGCCGGTGTAGCCGCCCAGGCGGCGGTGCAGCCACTGGCGCATCAGCACCGCCACTGCGGTAGCGCCTGCTGCGGCCATCAACAGCTTGGGCAAGTAGACGCCAAACCCCGCCAACGCCAGGGCCAGCAGGCCGCACCAGCCCAATGCGATGCCGAAGTTGCGCGGCGCCACGGCCAGCGCAAGCGGCTTGGCCTTGGCGTGTTCGCTGTCGCCACCGTAGGGCAGGCTGACCATGACGCCCACGGCCGCCGCACGCGCGAAGGCATGGCTGGCCAGCAGCGCGGCGACGGCCCCAAGCGCCGGCCGCGCCGCCAGCACGGCCAGCAAGGCCGCGCGCAGCAGCAGCGACAGCACCAGCGCCAGCGCGCCATAGCTGCCGATGCGCGAGTCCTTCATGATGGCCAGCGCCTTGTCGCGCGGCACGACGCCGCCGAGCGCATCGAAGGTGTCGGCCAGGCCGTCTTCATGGAAACCGCCGGTCAAGGTGACCGTGGCGATCAGTGCCAGCACGGCGGCGATCCACGCCGGCCAAAGCTGGGCTGCCAGCAGCAACACCGCCGCGCCGCAGGCACCCACCAGCGCACCGACCAGCGGGAAGTGGCGTACACAATCGTTCAGCCATGTCGGCTCGAAACGGCTCAGGCGCACCGGCAGTCGGGTCAGGAACTGCAGCGCGACGAGGAAGAGCCGCATGGTTACTCGCGATTGCTGACGCCAGCGCTCTCGAAGCTGGCCATCTCGGCCAGCAGCGCACATGCCGCCGTCAGCAGCGGCCAGGCCAGGGCTGCGCCGCTGCCTTCACCGAGTCGCAGCTCCAGGTCCAGCAGCGGCCGCGCGCCAAGCCGCTGCAGCCATCGTGCATGCGGGCCTTCGGCCGAGCGATGCGCGAACACGCAGGCCGCCAGCACGCCAGGGCGTAACGCGTCGGCCAGCGCGACGGCGGCCGTCGTGATGAAGCCGTCGACAACGACGACGCGGCGCCGGGCCGCCGCGGCGATGACGCTGCCGGCCATCGTGACGATCTCGAAACCGCCCAGCGCCGCGGCGATCTCCAGCGGCGTCTGCGCGCCGACGTTCATGGCCAGCGCTTCGCCGAGCACACCGAGCTTGCGCGCCAGGCCGGCGTCGTCCAGCCCCGTGCCGCGGCCGACGCAATCGGCCAGCGGCAGGCCGGTCAGGCGCTGCATCAGGAGGCTGGCCGACGAGGTGTTGCCGATGCCCATCTCGCCGAGCAGCAACGCGTTGCCGGGCAGACGTTCGACCAGCGCCATGCCGTTGCGCAGCGCGCGCTCAGCCTGCTCGCCCGTCATCGCCGGACCGGCACTCGCATCGGCCGTGCCGGGCGCGATGCGCAGATTCACGGCGCCGTCGGCCAGCGGCGCGTCGACACCGCAGTCGGCAATCGTCAACGCCAGGCCCTGCTGTCGCGCCAGCACCGACACGGCCGCGCCGCCGGACAGCATGTTGGCGACCATCTGCGGCGTGACCTCCCGCGGGTAGGCCGACACGCCGCGCCGCGAAAGGCCATGGTCGGCGGCGTAGACGACGAGCTGCGGCTGTCGCAGCGCCGGCTGCTCGATGCCCTGGATCAGCGCGAGCTGCAGTGCCAGTTCCTCGACGCGGCCGAGAGCGCCGAGCGGCTTGGTCTTGTGGTCGATCGCGTGCTGGACGCGCGCGCCGAGATCAGGCTCGGCGAGTGCCGGAAGGTCAGGAAAGTTCATGGGAGCAGGTCGTTGAATTTCGGGCCGAGCGCCGGGCCGCTCCCAAGCCGGCCCGCGCTGGCGATGCTTGCGGCTCAACGCCGCAAGCATCGCCGTCCCCTCGGGGGACCGACCGGGCTCGCCCGCGTTCAGCGGAGCGAGACTGGGCGAGGGGCATCACGTTCAGCCGACGAGGTTGGCCAGGGTCAGCAGCGCCAACAGCAGCATCCACAGCACGACCGAGCGCCAGACCAGGCCGACGACGCTTTGCAGATGGCCGAGCTGGGGCTGTGCGCCGGCCGTGGAGCCGGCGGCGCCGGTGGCGTCGGGTTCGGAGCCGGCGTCGAAGGTCTTGCTGCGATCCGGTGTGATGCCGGGTGCCGCGGCGCCGCCCAGCTGCAGGCCCACGGCACCCGCTGCGGACGCGAGGATGATGCCTTCGTTGGCATGCAGCCACAGGCTCGCGTCGCGGCGCCAGCCGTTCACGGCTTCCTCGAAGTTGCCGACGATGGCAAAGCCCGTCGCCGTCAGCCGCGCGGGCAGGTAGTCGATCAGCGAGAAGGCCTGGCGCGACAACGACAGCAGACGCGGGTTGGTCGGCGCGTCCAGCGTGCGGCTCTTGAAGGCCCAGTAGCGGCTTGCGAACTCGGCCATGCGGTAGAGCACCGCGCCGGCGGGGCCGAGGCCGATGGTCGAGCAGACGACGAACCAGAAGAACACGCCGAAGACATGGCGGTGCGCGGCGAGCAGCGAGTGCTCGACGACATGGCGGATCAGCTCGGTGCGCGGCAGCTCGCTCGCGTCCAGGTGGCGCCACTCGGCCAGCAGCTGGCGGGCGGTCGCATCGTCGCCACGCTCCAGTGCGTTGCGGATGTCGGTGAAGTAGTGGCTGAACTGGCGGAAGCCCAGCGTCAGGTAGAGGATGAGCACGTCCAGCCCGAGGGCCAGCAGCAGGCTGAAGTGGCGCAGCGCCAGATAGACCGCTGTGACGGCCAGACCGGGCACCAGCACGGTGATGGCCCAGACGACAGCGGCGTGGTGTTCATCGCCGGCGTCGAAGTTGCGGCCCGTCCAGCGCACCCAGCCGATGACCGACTGATGCACGCGGTTGCCATGCCTCAGGGGCTTGAGTTGCTCACACAACAGGGCCAGCAGCACCGCGAAGAAATTCATGGGCCGGGATGATAGTGGCGCCGTGCGCGGGCTCAGACGGTGATGAGCAAACGGTAGAGGTTGCGCAACATCGCGGCCGTCGCACCCCAGATGAAGTACTCGCGCTCAGGACCCTGCCAGGGCATGGACAGGAAGCGCCGCTCGGCGCCGGCGAACTCGAAGCGATGGTGACGGTGATGGGCCGGATCCATCAGGAAGGCCAGCGGCACCTCGAAGGCCTCGGCGACCTCGAAGTCGTCGAGCGTGAGCGTGAAGCCGGGCTCCACGAGGGCGACAACGGGCGTCACCTGGAAGGCCGTCACCGTCGAATAGATGGGCAACTGACCAATGACGTCGATGTGGCGGCGCGACAGGCCGATCTCTTCCTCGGTCTCGCGCAGCGCGGTCGCGACGGGACCGTCGTCCTCGGGCTCGACGCGGCCGCCGGGGAAGCTGATCTGGCCGGCGTGGTCGCGCAGATGGTCGGTGCGGCGGGTCAGCAGCAGGTTCAGGCCCGCGTCGTGCTGCACGAGCGGAATCAGCACGGCGGCGCCCGAGGGCTCACGGCCCGGGAAGAGGCCGCCGTCGCCGGCGAACTCGGGCGTCCAGGCCGACAACGCCGCCAGTCGGCCGCGGATGGCCTCGGCCGTCAGCGCGGCGGCGGGCACGGCGGGCAGGTGGTCATCGACGCTCGTGACCGGCACGAGCTGGGGTTGCGTGATGGCGGGACGGGTCATTCGGCCAGCATAGGACGCCGCAAATGAAAAAGCCGCCGGGAGCGGAACTCCGGGCGGCCTTGCCGTGGAAAGCAGGCGGATTGAGCGAGCTTTTGGGTGCGTTCACGTCGCTGCGCGACCTGAACTTCGCCCAAAACTCGCGGTGAATTGCTGCGCAATCCACAGTGGCCAGCGGCCACTTCTTCGCTTCACTCAGGCGAGCTTTTCCTTGATACGAGCCGACTTGCCCGAGCGCTGGCGCAGGTAGTACAGCTTGGCGCGGCGGACATCGCCACGGCGCTTGACTTCGATGGTCGCGATCAGCGGGCTGTAGAGCTGGAACGTACGCTCGACGCCCTCGCCGCTGGAGATCTTGCGAACGATGAAGCTGCTGTTCAGGCCGCGGTTGCGCTTGGCGATGACGACGCCTTCGTAGGCCTGCACGCGCTTGCGGCTGCCTTCAACGACGTTGACGCTGACGATCACGGTGTCGCCGGGGGCGAAGGCCGGGATGGTCTTGTTCAGGCGAGCAATTTCTTCTTGCTCAAGGGTTTGGATCAGGCCCATCTGTACTCCTACGGATCTTGGCGGCTCGCTATTTATCGGGATGTTTGCAGCCTGCCGCCATGCATGACGCCAAACTACTCGACCCGCCAGAGGATCGGACAGCCCATCAGTATAGCCAGAAGCGAGGGTTTTGCCTAGAGTTTGGCCAAGAAGGCCTCGTCGGCCTTGCTCAGCCGGCCGGCGGCCCGGGCGGCGGCGATCAGCTCGGGCCGGCGCGCCGCGGTCAGCGCCAGGGATTGCTCGCGGCGCCAGCGCTTGATGTCGGCATGGTGGCCGGACAGCAGCACGGGCGGCACCGGGCGCTCGGGCTGATCACCCATCGCGGGCAGCAGTTCCGGGCGGCTGTAATGAGGGCAATCCAGCAGGCCGTCGCTGGTTTCGGAAAAACTGTCCTGCTGGTGGGACTGGGCATCGCCCAGCACGCCCTCCTGCAGCCGCGCGACGGCATCTAGCAGCGCCAGCGCCGGCAGCTCGCCACCGGACAGCACGAAGTCGCCCAGGCTCAGCTCCAGCGTGACGTGGCGGTCCAGCACGCGCTGGTCGATGCCCTCGTAGCGCCCACAGAGCAGCACGGCACCCGAGCTGGTCGCCAGCTGCTGGACGCGGGCCTGGTTGATGCGCGCGCCGGTCGGCGTGAAGTGAATGACGGCCGGCGCCGTCTCGCCGCGGTCGGCCTTGATAGCAGCCAGCGCCCGCTCGAGCGGCTCGGCCAGCATGACCATGCCGGGACCGCCACCATAGGGTCGGTCGTCGACCCGGCGGTAGTTGTCCTCGGCGAAATCGCGCAGCGGCCACAGGCGCACGTCGACCTGGCCGCTCTCGAAGGCGCGCCGCGTGACGCCATGCGTCAGATGCGGCGCGAACAGCTCCGGGAAGATCGTCAGGACGTCGAAGCGCATCGCTTCAGCCTCAGAAATCCACGCCCCAGTCGACGCGGATCTGCCTGGCTTCCAGGCTCACATCGTCGACAAAGGCGCCGACGAAGGGGATGAGCTTCTCCTGGTCGGGCTTGGCCGGCTCTTCGATGCCGGGCGGCAGGATGCGCAGCACCGCGTGCGGCCCGGTGTCGATGAGCCCGATGACCCGGCCCAGAGCCTGGCCTTCGCGGTTGACGACGTCAAGGCCGATCAGGTCGACCCAGTAGTACTCGCCGTCACCGGCGCGCGGGAAGTCGGCGCGCGAGATCCAGACCTCGAAGCCGCGCAGGGCCTCGGCGCCGTTGCGATCGACGACGCCGTCGGCATTGGCGACGAGGCCTTCGCCATGCTCGCGCATGGACAACACCTTCAGAACCCGCTGGCCCGGCTTGGGGCCCGTGCCCTTCAAGAACCAGCGCTTGGCTGCAAACAGCGCGTCGGCCTGGTTGGAATAGGCCTGCACCTTGAACCAGCCCTTCACCCCCCAGGCGTCCAGGATGTGGCCGACCTGGACCAGGTCGTCGGGCCAGGTGGCGTCAGAAGCAAAAAACGGCGCCGAGGCGCCGTCTTGCTGAGGCTTGTTGCCGGCCACGAGGCTCAGACAGCAGCCTTCTTGGCGTCGCCGACCAGGCGCTCGACCGTGGGCGACAACTGGGCGCCAACGCCGACCCAGTAGCTGATGCGGTCTTGCTCGACGCGCAGCTTCTCGGCGGCACCGGAGGCGACCGGGTTGTAGAAGCCGACGCGCTCGATGAAGCGGCCGTCACGGCGCTGGCGGCTGTTGGCGACGACGATGTTGTAGAACGGGCGCTTCTTGGAACCGCCGCGGGCAAGACGAATGACAACCATGATGTTTCCTAAACTGATGATGATGGGTCGATCACCGCACGAGGAGACACTCAAGGCGAGCAGATCGGTTCGCGGCGAGTTCCCGCCGGTGTTGCCACCGCCTCTGGCGCCGTAGATACGCTGCGGCTCCCCGCAGCCGACACCAGAACTCAGCATTATAAACTCGAACAGATTCGATTCCCGCAAGATATGTCACAACCCTCCCCTTTGCTCATCCGCCCCAGCACCGACGCCGATCTGCCGGCCATCCAGGCCATCTATGCCCGCGCCGTGCTGGAGGGAACCGGCACTTTCGAAACCGAGGTGCCGGGCGTCGACGAAATGGGCCGGCGCCGCGCCGAGGTGCTGGGCCGCAACCTGCACTGGCTGGTGGCCGAGCGCGACGGCCAGCTGCTGGGTTATGCCTACGCCAACTACTTCCGCCCTCGCCTGGCCTACCGCTTCTGCGTCGAGGATTCGATCTATCTCGCGCCGGCTGCCCAGGGCCAGGGCGTCGGCCGGCTGCTGCTGGCCGAACTGATGGCCCGCTGCGAGGCGGCCGGCGCACGCCAGATGCTGGCCGTCATCGGTGATGCGGCCAATGCCGGCTCGGTCGGCGTGCACACGGCGCTGGGCTTTCAGCACACCGGCGTGCTGAAGAGCGCAGGCTGGAAATTCGGCCGCTGGCTGGACGTCGTGCTGATGCAGCGCACGCTGGGGCTGGGCGACAGCGCGGCGGGCGCATGAACGGAGACATCAAGCACAAGGCGGTCGCGACCTGGCTGGCCTTGCTGGTCGGCGTCTTCGGCCTGCACCGCTTCTATCTGCACGGGTTCAAGGACCGCTGGGCCTGGCTCTTCCCTCTGCCGACGCTGATTGGCCTCATCGGCGTACAGCGCATGAACCACCTCGGCCAGGATGACCGCCTGGCCTGGGTGCTGATCCCTTGGCTGGGCATCAGCCTCGTCGCGGCGCTGATCGGCGGCATCGTCTACGGCCTGATGCCGGATGAACGCTGGAACGCCCGCTTCAACCCGCTGCACCCGGCATCGCCTGGAGGCTGGGGCGCCGTCATCGGCGTCGTGTTGTGCCTACTCATCGGCGGCACGACGCTGATGGCGACCATCGCCTTCAGCGCGCAGCGCTATTTCGAGTCCCAGGCCGGTCAGTAGATGCTGAAGCTGACCCAGTAGCAGACACCGGCCATCAGCGCCGCGGCCGGGATCGTGAAGATCCACGCCCAGACGATGCTGCCGGCCACGCCCCAGCGCACGGCCGAGGCGCGCTGCACGGAACCCACGCCGACGATGGCGCCGGTGATGGTGTGGGTCGTCGACACGGGCACCCCCATCGCCGTAGCGACGAAGAGGGTGATGGCTCCACCCGTTTCGGCACAGAAGCCGCCCACGGGCTTGAGCTTGGTGATGCGCTGGCCCATGGTCTGCACGATGCGCCAGCCACCGAACATCGTGCCCAAGCCGATGGCGATGTAGCAGGCGACGATGACCCAGGCCGGCGGCGACTTGTCGCCCACGCCCACGATGCCCGCGGCGATCAGCAGCATCCAGATCAGGCCGATGGTCTTCTGCGCGTCGTTGCCGCCGTGGCCCAGGCTGTAGAGCCCCGCGGACACGAGTTGCAATCGCCGGAACCAGCGGTCGATGCGTATCGGCGATTTGTGCCGGCAGATCCAGGCCACGATGACCATCATCAGCGATCCGAGCAGATAACCCAGCAGCGGCGACACGATGATGAAGGCGACGGTCTTCCAGATGCCGCCCGCGATCAACGCCCCCGGCCCGGCCTTGGCGACGACGGCGCCGGCGATGCCGCCGATCAGCGCGTGCGATGAACTCGACGGAATGCCCCACCACCAGGTGATGCCGTTCCAGGCGATGGCGCCGATCAGCGCGCCGAAGACGACATGGTGGTCCACGATACCCGGCTCGACGATGCCCTTGCCCACGGTGGCAGCGACCTTGAGCTGAAAGATGGCAACGGCAACGACGTTGAAGAAGGCCGCGAACAACACGGCCTGCTGGGGCTTGAGCACACCGGTGGAGACGACGGTGGCGATGGAGTTGGCCGCGTCATGGAAGCCGTTCATGAAGTCGAACAGCAGGGCCAGCACGACGAGCAGGGCCACCACCCAGAAGGCGATCTCGGCTTGAGGCATGCGCCGCCCCGATCAGGAGTTCTCGAGGACGATGCCCTCGATGAGGTTGGCCACGTCCTCGCAGCGGTCCGAGATGGATTCGAGCTGCTCATAGATGGCCTTGAGCTTGATCAGCTCGCGCACGTCGGCTTGCTCGCGGAACAGACGCGACATGGCCGAGCGCATGACGCGGTCGGCGTCGGACTCGAGGCGGTCGATCTCCTCGCAGGTCTTCAGCGCCGCCTCGGTCGTGGCCGGCTTGCTCAGGTGCGGCAGCAGCGTGACGGCGTGCTGCACGCGCTCGCAGCAGCGCACGGACAGCGTCGCCAGCTGCAGCACCTGCTCGGGCACGCTGCGCACGTCGTAGAGCGACATCGTCTCGGACGAGTCCTGGAGCAGGTCCAGGATGTCGTCCATCGCGTTGATCAGGCCGTGGATCTGCTCGCGGTCGATGGGCGTGATGAACGTGCGGTGCAGCAGCCGGTTGACCTCGGCGGTCACGCGGTCGGCCGCATGCTCGGCCTTGTCGACCTCGTCGGCGTATTGCTGGCGCAGCGAGGGGTTGGCGTAGTTCTCGATCATCAGCAGGAAGGCGCGCGCGCCCTCTGCGATGTGGTTGCCGTGCTCGTTGAACAGCTCAAAAAAATTGCCCTCTCGGGGCAGCAGTTTGCCGAACAGCATGGCCGTCCTTGTCTCATTTCGATGGAAGGCCGAGAGTTTACCTAGCCGACCTCCATGACCCTCTCATGACCGAAAAATGAAATACACGGCGCCCATCAGGCACAGACCCGCCCACAGGAAGTCCAGCTTCAGCGGCTCGCCCATGTAGAACACGCTGAACGGCACAAACACCATCAACGTGATGACCTCCTGCGTGATCTTCAGCTGCGCCAGGCCAAAGCCGGCGCCATGGCCGATACGGTTGGCAGGTACTTGAAGCAGGTACTCGAACAGCGCAATGCCCCAGCTGATCAGCGCGGCAATCCACCATGGTTTGGTGGCCAGGCCCTTCAGATGGCCGTACCAGGCCACGGTCATGAAGAGGTTGGACAGGATCAGCAGGCCGACGGTCTGCCAGCCGGCAAGGGTCGAGAACATCGTCGCTCCTTCGGATCAGAGAGAAAGGGGGCCGAGGCGCTCGATGCGCTGGGCCTGCCAGCCCTCGCCCGTGGCCAGATGGGCCAGCTCGGGCGCGATCTCTAGCAAGGGCCGCAGCACGAACGCCCGCTCGCCCAATCGGGGATGCGGCAGCGTCAGCCGGGGCGTATCGAGCACGAGGTCGGCGTAGAGCAGCAGGTCGAGGTCGAGCGTACGCGGCGCGTTGCGGAAGGGGCGCTCGCGGCCATGGGCCCGCTCGATGGCCTGCAGGGCCTCGAGCAGTTCAACGGGCCGAAGAGCCGTGTCCAGCGCGGCGACGGCGTTCAGGAAATCGGGGCCGCCGGCATCGACGGGCGCGCTGCGCCAGCTGCTGGAAAGCGCCACGACTTGCGTTCCCGGCAAGGCCGCGAGCTGCAGCGCCGCCTGGGTCAATGTGGCACCGAGGTCGGCACCCAGATTGGCGCCGAGGCCGATGTAGACGCGCGAACTCACTCGGCGCTGGGCGCGGGTACCGCAGTGCCTTCCCCGCCGCCTGGCTTGCGCCGGCGACGGCGGCGCTTCTTGGCCGGCGCGTCGGTGGCAATCTCCGCGGACTCCTCGTCGGCCGGAGCCTCGGGGCGCGGTGCACGCACGACACGCGGCTGCTTGTGCTGGTTCGTGCGGACGTCGGCGAGCAGGGCCTGGCGGTCGTCGTCGCTGCCGAGCGCGAAGTCCTCCCACCAGTCGGCCAGCGCCGGGTCGATCTCGCCGACATCGGCACGCAGGCGCAGGAAGTCGAAGCCGGCGCGGTAGCGCGGCTGCTCGATCAGGCTGAAGACACCCGAGCCCGTGCGGCGCTCGAAACGGGTCTGCATCATCCAGATCTCGCGCATGTCGGCCGCCAGCTTGCCGCGGCCGGAGATGTCGCCGATGCGGGCGTCGAACACCGCGTCGATGGCCTGGGCCAGCGCCGGCACCGGGGCCTCGCCGCCGTTGCGGATCTTGGTCCAGCGGTCCAGCACCTCGTACCAGAGCATGCAGGCCAGCATGAAGCTGGGGCTGACGCCACGGCCTTCATGGACACGCCGGTCCGTGTCCTCGAAGGCCAGGCGCACGAAGTTGCCGCGCACGCCTTCATGCAGGTCGCCGGTCTCGGTCAGCATTGCGTCCAGCACGGCAAACACGCCGCGGGCCAGGCCAAGCTTCTTCAGCTGCGCGATGCTGGCCAGCGAATGGCCGGTCTGCAGCAGCTTGATCATCTCGTCGAACAGGCGCGAGGCCGGCACGTTGGCCAGCAGCGCGGACGAGGTCTTGACCGGCGCCAGCGTCTTGGGCTCGAGCGTGAAGCCCAGCTTGGCGGCAAAGCGCACGGCGCGGATGATGCGCACCGGGTCTTCGCGGTAACGCGTCTCGGGGTCGCCGATCATGCGCAGCAGCTTGGCGCGTGCGTCGGCCAGGCCGCCGTGATAGTCCACCACCAGCTGGCGCTGCGGGTCGTAGTACATCGCGTTGACCGTGTAGTCACGGCGCGCGGCGTCTTCGATCTGCGGGCCCCAGACGTTGTCGCGCAGCACGCGGCCGCTGGCGTCCACGGCGTGGGACTTGCCTTCGAGTTCGCTCTTCGAGGTCTTCTCGTTGCCCGAAACGACGCCAGCGGCCTCGGCCTCGTTCGGCAGCGCGCGGAAGGTCGAGACCTCGATGACCTCGTGCTCGCGGCCGCGGCCGTAGACGACGTGGACGATGCGAAAGCGCCGGCCGATGATGAAGGCGCGGCGGAACAGGCCCTTGACCTGCTCGGGCGTCGCGTTGGTCGCAACGTCGAAGTCCTTGGGCCGCATGTTCAGCAACAGGTCACGCACGGCGCCGCCGACGATGTAGGCCTCGAAGCCGGCGTCGGTCAGCGTCTTGACGACCTTGACGGCGCGCTCGTCGAGCAGCTCGGGGTTGATGCCATGCACCTCCGCCGTGATCTCGACACGCTTGCCGAGCGGGCTGGTCTTCTTGGCGGCGCCCTCGGCGGGCTTGCCGAAGAACTTGTCGATGAACTTCTTGATCATGCGAAGAGTTGGAGCTGGGGCCAGCCACGCTCGGCAGCGATGCGCGCGAGAGCGGGGCTTGGGTTGGTCGCCACCGGGTGGCTGACACGTTCGAGCAGGGGCAGGTCGTTGGTCGAGTCGCTGTAGAAAGTCACGCGCTCGAAATCGCGCCATTGTGCCCCCAGGCCTTGCAGCCAGCTTTGGACGCGCTCGATCTTGCCCTCGCGAAAGCTCGGCACGCCGTCGATGGCGCCGGTGTACCGCCCGGCCTCGTCGCGCTGCAGATTGACGGCGATCAGGTGCTCGACGCCGAAGGCGACGGCGATGGGCTCGGTGACGAAGGCATTGGTCGCGGTCACCATGGCCATCAGGTCGCCGGCGGCGCGGTGCTGCTCGACCAGCGCTCGGGCCTCGGGCCGCAGCGCCGGGCGCATGACCTCGGCCATGAAGCGCTCGCGCATCGCCAGCGCCTCGGCCAGCGGCCGGCTGCGCCAGGCCGAAGTGGCGAAGTCGATGTAGCCAGGCAGGTCCAGCGTGCCGGCGTTGTACTGGGCGAAGAACTCGTCGTTCTTCGCGCCCCAGACGGCGCCGTCAACCCAGCCCACGTCGACCATGAAGCCACCGAAGGCATGGTCGGAATCCACCGGGATCAGCGTCCCGTCGAGGTCAAACAGCGTCAGATTCATAAAGCGGGGTCAGAGTCGGTTTTCTCGTCGGCCAACATGGCCTTGAGCAGCGGCAGCGTCAGCGCCCGTTTGCTGGCCAGCGCGAATTCGTCCAGGCGCTCCAGCAAGGCCATCAGACCCTTGAGGTTGCGCTCGAAGCGGGTCAGCAGATAGGACAGCACCTCGTCGCCGAGCAGCAAGCCCCGGCGGTCGGCCTCGCGGCGCAGCACGGCGCGCATTTCGGCCTCGCGCAGCGGCTCGAGCGCGAAGCTCGGGCCCCAGCCCAGGCGGGTGCGCAGGTCCTCGCGCACGGCCAGGTCGACGGCGGGCGCGTCGGCCGTCGCGACGACCGTGTACCCCTGCCCCGCCGACGCGACGAAGAGCGCGAAGGCCGCATGCTGCTGGCCGGCGTCGAAGCGCTGGCAGTCATCCAGCAGCAGCAGGCTCTCGTGGGCCGGCAGTTCCCAGGGCAGCGGCGTGTCGGCGTCGTACCAGGCGACGCGTTGGCCGCCAGCCTGCCAACGCTCGGCCAGGGCCCGCAGCAGATGCGTCTTGCCCGAGCCGGTCGGGCCCCACAGCAGCACCGGCGGGTCGCCGGGCATCAGGCCCGTCAGATAGGCCACGGGCTCGGCGTTGGGGCCGGGCAGGAAGTTGTCAAAGCTGGGCGCGGGCGGCGCCAGCAGCGCGAGCGGGATCTGCCTCATGGAGAAATCAGCGGAACAGCGCGCTTTCCAGGTAGGCGCGGTGCAGGCGGTCCACCGCGACGACGGCCAGGGCCGACAGCGGCAGCGCGATCAGCACGCCGACGAAGCCGAGCAGATGCCCGAAGGCCAGCAGCGCGAAGATGACCATCAGCGGGCTCATGCCGATGCGCTCGCCGACAAATCGCGGCGTCAGCACGAAGCTCTCCAGCAGCTGGCCGATGCCGAAAACGATGGCCACGGCGACGACGCCGTAGACGCTGGCGAACTGCAGCAGACCGGCCAGCAGCGCGAGCAGCAGACCGGTGCCGAAGCCCAGGTAGGGGATGAAGACCGCCAGGCCGGTGAAGACGCCAATGGGCAATGCCAGATCGAAATGCGCCAGCGCCAGCGCCACGCTGTAGTAGATGGCCAGCGCCGCCATGACGAGCAGCTGACCGCGCAGGTACTGGCCCAGCATGGTGTCGCACTCGGCCAGAAAGCCGCCTACCGACTCGCGCGCGGCAGGCGGTACCAAAGCCCAGGCGCGCGCCATCAACTCGGGCCAGTCGTGCAGCAGATAGAACAGCACGACCGGCAGCAGCACGGCGTTGCCAACGAAGGCGAGCAGGAAGCTGCCGCCGATGCGGGCCGAACTCAACACCTTGGCCAGCCAGTCCTCGAGGTTGGCGTCCAGATACTTCAGCACGAAGGCCTTGATGCTGGCCGGGTCCAGCTGCAGCTGGATGCCGTGCTCGGCCAGCCAAGGCGCGAGCTTGTCGTTGGCCACCTTGGCCAGCGCTGGAATCTGCTCGCGCAGCGCCGGGATCTCCTTGTTCAGGATGGGCAGCACGAGCAGCAGCAGCGCCAACACCGCCATGGCGAACAGCAACTCGACCAGCAGCACGGCGACCAAGCGCGGCACGCGGCGGCTGACGAGCGCCTGCACTGCCGGTGCAAGCGCATAGGCCAGCACCATGGCCGCAATGAAGGGGGCCAGTACCGGCGACAGCAGCCACAGCAGCAGGGCCGCCCCGAGGGCGACGCCGGCCCAGGCCAGGGCGATGCGTTGGTGCTTGCTGAGCTTGATCATGAGGTGGTGGGCGAGCGGGCGCGGATTGTCACTGAAGCGGCGGCATGCCCTGGCCGAGCAAGGCGGCCAGGCGGGCGCGCAGCTCGGCGGCGTCCGGCGCGTCGCCGCGTTCGGCGAGGTAGGCAGCGAGGTCTTCGGCCGCAGCCGCCGGGGCGCCCAGGGCCTGCAGCGCGAGGCCGCGGTCTCGACGTTCGGCCAGGTCGCCGGGCAGCAGGATGACCAGGCGCTGCTGCACGGCCAGCAGGCGCGGCCAGTCCTCGGCGGCGCGGTGCACCTCTTTCAGATTGCGCAACATGCGGGTCAGGATCTGGCGCGGCGTGGCGGCGCGCAAAAAGAACTCGAGCGGCAGCTCGAGATCGTCGGGCAGGCCGCTGCCCTGGCGGTAGATGGCCAGGCGCTCGTCGAGGCGGGCAGGCGACAGGGACTCGCCCGTGAAGGGGTCGATGACCGCCTCGCCAAGGCCCACCTTGCATTTGACGAGGAAGTGCCCCGGAAAGGCCACGCCCGCCGCGCGCAGGCCGGCCTGCTCGGCCAGTTCCAGCATCAGCACGGCCAGCGTGATCGGCAGGCCGCGCCGGGTTTCGAGCACGCGGTGGACGAAGCTGTTGTCCATCGCGTAGTAGTTGTTCAGATTGCCGGCAAAGCCGAGTTCGCCATGGAAGAAGCGGGTCAACATCCGCAGCCGCTGGGCCGGCGCGGCATCGGAAGGGATGCGCTCGCGCAGCCGGCGCGCCAGGGCATCCACGTCAGCGAGCGCGGCCTGCATGTCGAGCCGTGGGTATTCGTCCTGCGCTAGGCTGATGGCGGCTTCGAGCAGGTTCAAGCCCTCGTCCTGCGCGACCAGGCTGGCGAAGTAGGTCAGTGGTGTCGGGGGAACGAAATGCATCTCAACTGGGGCGGGCAAGGGCCTTGAGCTTCATGCCGGCCAACGTCAGCACGGCAAAGTAGACGACCGCGCAGGCAGCCAGGCTCGCCGCCATCGCCAGCGCGCGCTGGACTTCGTGAGCACCCAGAGCAATCCAGTCCAGCCGTGTCGCAAGCTGCCATTGCAACAGGCCCATGGCCACGCAGCCCAACACGACGCGCAGGCCGAAAGCCGTCCATCCCGGCTCCGGACGGTAGCTGCCCAGCTTCCTCAAGCCCCACAACAGCCAGCTCGCATTGACGAGGGCCCCCAGGCCGATGGACAGCGCCAGGCCGGCCACACCGACCCAGGGCACGAGGACGAGGTTGAAGCACTGCGTCAGGATCAGCACGACCACGGCGATCTTGGCCGGCGTGCCGGTGTCCTGGCGCGCGTAGAAGCCGGGGGCCAGCACCTTGACGGCGATCAGGCCCAGCAACCCCACGCCCCAGCCCATTACCGACTGCGCGGTGTGCGCCACGTCCGATGCGAGGAACTTGCCGCGGTGGTACAGCACCGCCGTCAGCGGCTCGGCAAACACCAGCAGCGCCACCGCACACGGCAGCGCCAGCAGCATCACCATGCGCAGACCCCAGTCGAGCAGGTGGCTGTAGCGCCCGTTCTCGCCCGATGCCTGCGCGGCCGAGAGCTGTGGCGTCAGCACCGCGCTGAGGGCGACACCGAGCAGGCCGATGGGGAACTCCATCAGGCGGTCGGCGTAGTTCAGCCAGGAGGTCGCGCCGGCGCCGAGGTGGCTGGAGATCTGCGTGTTGATCATCAGCGACAGCTGCGACACGCCGACGCCCAGCAACGCCGGGCCCATGTTCATCAACAGCCTGCCGACGCCGGGATGGGCGCGCGACGCGCGCAGCCCCGACCAGGTCCAGCGCAGCCGCGGCAGCATGCCGATGGAACGCAGCGCGGGCCACTGCACGACGAGCTGCAGCACGCCGCCCAGCATGACGCCCAGGGCCATCGCGTAGATGCCCGGGTAGCCGGCGCGCTCCAGCGGCCTGGCCAGCGCCCAGCAGACCGCGATCGTGCTGAGGTTCATCAGCACCGGCGTGGCCGCCGGCACGACGAAGCGCCGCCACGTGTTCATGATCCCCGCCGACAACGCCACCATCGACATGCAGCCGATGTAGGGGAACATGAAGCGGGTCATGACGACAGCGGCGTCGAATTCCCGCGCAGGGAGGCCTGAACCCAGCAGCCACACCAGAATCGGCGCAGCCAGGATGCCCACCAGCGACGTGATCACCAGCGCCCAGGCCAGCACCGTGCCGACGGCATCAACAAGCCGTTTTGTTTCCTGCTCGCCATCGGTTGCACGAGAGGCCGCCAGCAGCGGCACGAAGGCCTGCGTGAAAGCCCCTTCGGCCAGCAGCCGGCGCAGCAGGTTGGGAATGCGGAATGCGACGAGGAAGGCGTCGGTGAAGAAGTTGGCGCCGAACAGGCCGGCCACCATCTGCTCGCGAACGAGTCCGGCGATGCGCGAGGCCAGGGTCAGAAGTGAAATGGTCGACGCGGCACGCAGCAGATTCATGGCGGCGGATTATCTGTGTCGCCCTCCCCGCCAATTTCGGCGCCGTTATTCAAACTCAGCCGGCAACTTGTCAGAAACCCTGTTTTCAGGCTATACTCGTCGTCTTTGCACCAACTGGGTATAGATACAGCATGGCAACCAGCTCCAAAGCCAAGAAGAAGACGGTTCGCCTGGCATCGGGTCGCAAACGCGCTCGCCAGGACGTCAAGCTCAACGCCGCCAACACGGCTCTGCGCTCCAAATTCCGCACGGTCGTCAAGAACGTGCAAAAGGCCGTGGTCGCGGGCGACAAGTCCAAAGCCGCCGACCTCTTCAAGACCGCCCAGGCCGTGATCGACTCGGTCGCCGACAAGGGCATCTTCCACAAGAACAAGGCCGCTCGCCACAAGAGCCGCCTGTCCGCCAAGATCAAGGCGCTCGCCGCCTGATTAGAAATCCAGCTCTGGTGCAAGCCGAAGGCCCGCGAAAGCGGGCTTTTTGCTTTGAGGCCCGCACAAGCGGGCCTTTTGTATTGGTGTTGTCTTTTCTGCGGGCCGAGCGCCGGGCCGCCCCAAGCCGGCCCGCAGGCGATGTACTTGCGGCTCAATGCCGCAAGTGTCGCCGTCCGGGGGACCGACCAGGCTCGCGGCGTTCAGCGCGCGAGACTGGGCGAGGGGTCAACCATCTAGTGCCACTCGCCCGGCACGACGCCCTGGATGCTGCGGTCGCGCAGCCACTCCGTGATGGCGCGTGCAACCCAGAGCGGGTCGTCCAGCGGCAGGTCATGCCCGGCCTTCGTGTGCAGGCGCAGCGGCGCACCCCAGGCGCGGCTGATGGCCTGCGAGCAGCGCCAGTCGATCAGGTTGTCGGCCTTGCTGCACAGCAGCAGCATGGGCGCGGACGGCCGTGTGCGGCTGGCGCGGTAGCGCATGCTGGCGAGCAGCTGGCGCGCGGTGTTGCGCACGCCCAGCGGGTGCTGGCGCTGCAGTTCCACCCAGCGGTCGATGACCGCCTGCGTCGGCGTCAGCCGTGTCGTCAGGCTGAGCACGCGCTCTTCGCGCATGCGGGCGCTGAAGCGGCTCAGCGACAGCAGCAGCAGCCCGAGATAGTTCAAGGGACGCGGCTTGCGAAAAAGTTCGCTGAAGGGTCGCAGGCTGGGATTGATCAGCACGCCGGCCTCGACCTCGCTCGGATAGCGATTGGCCCAGTCGCTCAGCACCGCCGCGCCCAACGACATGCCGATCAGCGACACCGGTCCGCTGACGCCGCGCCCTTGCAGTTCGGCACGGCAGGCATCGACGATGGCCGAGACCTGCGTCGGACTGGCTTGCCGGCGCTGCGTGCCGGTGCCCGGCAGATCCAGCATCAGCATTTGCGCCGCCGGTTGCAGCAGGCGCAGTTCGCGCAGCAGATGCTCAGGGAAGACACCCCAATGCCCGCTTTCACGCGACAGCCCGCGCAGCAGCACCCAGACCGGCGTCGGCACGCGCTCCGCCGGCGCCAGCATTGGCGCGGTGAGGAACGGGGCGGGAGCTGCCGTGGCAGCGTTGAGGTTCACCGGCATGTTGCTAAACGTTGCTGGCGAGGATAACGGCGAGCCGCCGCCGCAGGGTTCGGGAATGTCGCTAGGGCGAGTCAAGCGCCCGGCTTGCCGCCGGGGCCGTCAGGCAACAGACAGGCGTCGGCGACCTGCAGGTTGTTGTCGCGCGCAAAGTTCATGACGAAGTCCCAGGCCATCGGCTCGAGGCGCTTGAGCTCCTCGTTGACGATGACGCACTTCACGCCGTTGATGACGGTGGGCACGCACAGCGGCGAGTAGCCGATGTAGGCGCCGATGCCGCCGCGCCCGCCACCGGGCCTGAAGCAGGACATCGCACCGGCCAGCCGCTCGGCCCAATCGCTCGGGCGGAAGGTGCGTCCATCCAGGGTCACACCTTGGATGAAGACTTCGCGCGGCGGGGGGGCAACGGTCATGGACAACAGGGGGCTTCGCGGTACAGCGGAGCTCCGCTGTCAAAGACCGCTATTGTGCCTCGGCACAGGTCCATCTGTTGCGGCGCAGCAAATGTCCCGGCATCGACTCTAGAATCAAAAGCCCACTTTTCCTCAACCTTTGCGGAGACCCGATGAACGCTGTCCCCTCCTCGTCCGAGCCCCATGTCATGCCGACCTACGGCCGCCTGCCCATTGCGCTTTCGCATGGCCAGGGCTGCTGGGTCTGGGACACGCAAGGCCGACGATTCCTGGACGGGCTGGGCGGCATCGCGGTCAACACGCTGGGCCACAACCACCCCCGCCTCGTGCCGGCGCTGCAGGAGCAGATCAGCAAGCTCATCCACACCAGCAACTACTACCTCGCGCCGCTGCAGGAGAAGCTTGCCGCCAAGCTCTGCGAGATTTCGGGGCTGGCGAACGTCTTCTTCTGCAATAGCGGACTGGAGGCCAACGAGGCGGCTTTGAAGATCGCTCGCAAGTTCGGCCATGACCGCGGCAATGACAACCCGGCCGTGCTCGTCTTCGAGGGCGCCTTCCATGGCCGCTCGATCGCGACGCTGTCGGCCACGGCCAACCCCAAGATCCAGGCCGGCTTTGCGCCGCTAGTGCCGGGCTTCGTGCGCGTGCCGCTGAACGACACCGCCGCAGTCGAAGCTGCGCTCGATGCCAATCCCAACATCACGGCCATCTTCCTGGAGACCATCCAGGGCGAAGGCGGCATCAACCCGGCCCGCATCGAATTCCTGCAGGCCCTGCGCCGCATCTGCGACGCGCGCGACCTGCTGCTGATGCTGGACGAGGTGCAGTGCGGCATCGGCCGTACCGGCAAGTGGTTCGCACACCAGTGGGCGGGCCTCAAGCCGGACGTGATGCCGCTGGCCAAGGGCCTGGGCTCGGGCGTACCCATTGGCGCCGTCGTCTGCGGCCCGCGTGCGGCGGGGGTGCTGAAGGCGGGCAACCACGGCACGACCTTCGGCGGCAACCCGCTGGCCATGCGCGCCGGCGTCGAGACGCTGACCATCATGGAAGAAGACGGCCTGCTGGCCAATGCCGAGGCGGTCGGTGCGACGCTGCGCGGCGCGCTGGCCGAGGGCTTGGCGGGCGAGACCGGCGTGGTCGAGATCCGAGGCCAGGGTCTGATGCTGGGCATCGAGCTGGACCGCCCAGCCGGCGTGCTGCTGACGCAAAGCCTGGATGCTGGCCTCTTGATCAGCGTGACTGCCGACCGCGTCGTGCGCCTGCTGCCGCCGCTGATCCTCACGCACGACGAAGCACGCGAGATCGCCGCACGCCTCGTGCCGCTGATCAAGGCGCTGCTCGCGCAGCCCAAGCCATGAAGCCGGGGCAGGGACTGATGCGCCACTACCTCCAGTTCAAGGACTTCCGCGCCGAGGAATACGCCCATTTGTTCGACCGCGCCGCCATCATCAAGCGGCGCTTCAAGAACTACGAGCGCTACCAGCCGCTGGCCGACCGCACGCTGGCCATGATCTTCGAGAAGGCCAGCACGCGCACACGCGTCAGCTTCGAGGCGGGCATGTACCAGATGGGCGGCTCGGTCGTGCACCTGACGACCGGCGACAGCCAGTTGGGCCGCGCCGAGCCCGTGGAGGACTCGGCACGCGTCATCAGCCGCATGGTCGACATCGTCATGATCCGCACCTTCGAGCAGAGCAAGATCGAGGCGTTCGCGGCGCACTCGCGCGTGCCGGTCATCAACGGCCTCACCAACGAGTACCACCCCTGCCAGATCCTCGCCGACCTGTTCACCTTCATCGAGAACCGCGGCATGGACCGACGCGGCGCCATCGACATGAACTGCCTGAAGGGCCGTGTCGTGGCCTGGGTGGGTGACGGCAACAACATGGCCAACACCTGGCTGCAGGCGGCGGAGATCCTGGGCTTCACGGTGCATGTCAGCACGCCGAGCGGCTACGAGGTCGACCCCGTGGTGGCCGGCATCAAGAACCCGGCCTGCTACCGCGTGTTCAAGGACCCGCGCGAAGCCTGTGATGGCGCCGACCTCGTGACCACCGACGTCTGGACCAGCATGGGCTACGAGGCCGAGAACGAGGCCCGCAAGGCCGCCTTCGCGGACTGGTGCGTGGACCGCGACATGATGGCCCGCGCCAAGGGCGACGCCCTCTTCATGCACTGCCTGCCGGCACACCGTGGCGAGGAGGTGGCGGCGGACGTCATCGACGGGCCGCAGTCGGTCGTGTGGGATGAGGCGGAGAACCGCATGCACGTGCAGAAGGCGCTGATGGAGTACCTGCTGCTCGGGCGCATCGGCTGAGTCATCTCGGCGCGCATGAAAAAGCCGGCTGCGAACAGCCGGCTTTTCTTTTGGGCGAAGCCGATCAGGCGCGACGGCGACGGGCAATCAGCAGCGCGCCACCGGCCAGCAGCAGCGCAACGCTGGTGGGTTCGGGCACGGCGGCGATGTTGTCCAGGCCGACGAGGTTGGCCGTGCCGGTCAGGTCGAAGGACTGGGCGGTGCCGCTGAAGCTCAGCACGGCCTTGTTCCAGGCTGTGTAGTCGGCCGAGTTGGCATTCAGGTTGATCGTGCCCAGCAGCGTGCCGGTACCGTTCAGGCCGGAGTAGGCCTTGATGGCACCAGGTGCATCACTGGGGGCCGAATAGAAGAAGCTCAGACCACCGGTGACGCCACCGGCCACGTTCATGTAGGCGGCCGTGTTGGTGACGCCGTCCAGCTGCGCAAAGGCCACGCCCAGCATCGACGGGGCACCGGCGTAGTAGTCGCCGTTGGCCAGGCTGCCCAGGCCATCGTTGTTCGACACGCCCAGCACGTTCGTGAAACTCAAGGGTGGCGAGCTTCATCGAATGAACTCCAGAGCTTGAGTGGTTGAGGCGGCGGCGGCCGCGACGTTTGGATCGGGGCGCAGTGTGGTCGGCGAAGACGACAACTCCATGACGTCCCCAAGTCAACGCGCCGCCGTTCGGCATGCGTCACCGCGCTGTCACCGGCGGCTGCCATGGTCGCCCTCTTCGTTTGCCTGCCCCGGCCATGCCACTTCGCGCCCTGCCCCGCCGCCATCTCCTGCTCGCCGCCGGCGGTGCCTGCCTGGGCCTCGCACGCCCGGCGCAGGCCTGCGAGTTCTTCAGCAGCCACATGCGCATCTGGCATCCGTGGACACGCGCCACGCGGGTCGATGCCGACACGGCCAAGCTGTGCATGCGCTTCGACGAAGTGCAGCGGACCGACCGTCTGATCGGCGTCGAGACCCCCGTGGCTGGGGGGGTGCGATTGGCCGGTCCCGGCGCGCCCACGGCCGGTGAAGGCCTGCCGCTGCTGATCCGCGAGGGTCAGGACTTGACCCTGACCGAGGACGGCCTCCACCTCGAACTGCTGGACCTGCAGCAGCCGCTGCAGATCGGCCGCAGCTACGCGCTGCGCCTCATCTTCGAATCGGCCGAACCGGTCAACGCGATGTTGAACGTCGACTACGTGGGCCTGCGTTGAAGCGCGCTTCGGCTCACGCGGCGTCGTCAAGCCGTCACGCCCAGGTCACGGCCGATTCCTAGCATCCGCCCCGTTTCAGCCCTCCCACAACAAGCCCTGGAGTCGCCTTCATGAGTCATTTCTTCACCAAGAGCCAGATCGCCTTGGCCGCCGTCGCGGCCCTGGGCAGCGCCGTCGTCTTCGTGCCGACCGTTGCCACCGCCGCCGGCAAGACCGCCGGCAAATACGTGGCAGGCGACTTCCACAACCACACCACCTGCTCGGACGGCTCCATCTCGATGCAGAAGCTGGTCAAGAAGGCCACGGACAAGACCGAGACGCCCTGGGGCCTGGACTGGTTCGTGCAGGCCGGCCACGGCGGCAACGGCAACCGCAATTGCACGCTGGCCGAAGACGCTTCGCTGGCCACGCCCGCCTATCCGCTGATGACGGGCAACACGCCGACCAACACCGGCACGGCCGCCAGCCCCTCGCAGTACACCGGCCCCAACACGACCTGGACGCAGAGCATCGGCGCCGCCAACCTGAAGGGCAACGGCGGTGGCGTGGGTGGCAACGGCAACATGTGGCGCTGGCAGTCCATCCAGGAGTACCAGTACCCGCAGATCGAGTACCTCTCGGCCCAGAAGAACCTGCCGCTGTTCATCGGCCTGGAGTCCGTCGTGGCCGGCCATGAGCACACCTCGATGTCCATCATCACCGGCCAGATGCCCGCCTCGCTGGACAACGCCACGCTGCCCAGCAGCCCCGGCTACACGGCCCTGGGCAATGCCAACGCGCTGGCCCAGTGGTCCTACTGCTTCGACCGTGGCGACACCGACACCAGCCGCGGCAACGTCACCGGCTCCTCGACGGGCAACAACTGGAACTGCGCCGTCCCGGGCAGCAACAGCGCCGCCGACGTCAGCTGGAACGCCACCGCCCAGAAGCTGCTGCCCGCCAGCGGCGCCGGCAACGGCACCAAGGGCCACCTGAAGACGGTGGAAGCCATGAAGTGGATGGCCCAGTACCACGCCAACACCAGCTACTACGTGCCCGCCCACCTGGAGCGCGCCGGCCCCTTCAACCCGGACGGCAACAACGGCTTCAACGTCGAGCACCTGCGCGACTTCAACAACGCCGCTCCGGCCATCGCCTTCGGCTTCGAGTCGCAGCCGGGCCACGGCGCCTCCGCCAACCGCGGCGAGTACCAGGTCAAGCGCAACAACATCGGCGGCGTGCTGACCGACTCCGTCGGCGGCACCACCTTCGGCGGCACCGGCGTCTATGCCGGCATCGTCGGTGGTGTGTGGGACGCCCTGCTGGGCGAGGGCCGCGGCTACTGGTTCTTCGCCTCGTCCGACTGGCACAACCGCGGCCAGTTCGGCCCGGATGACCGCCGCTCGTCGCAGGACTTCTTCCCCGGCGAATACCAGCGCACCTACGTGATGGCCCGCAACGGCGCCGACAAGCTGCGTCCGCAGACCATCGTCGACGGCCTGCGCACCGGCAACGCCTGGTCCACCCAGGGCCAGCTGATCGACCGCCTGGCCTTCGTCGCCTGCGCGTCCTATCCCGGCATCGGCGCGCGCTCCAACGCCGCCGTCGAGGCCATCGCCGTGGCTGCCGCCACCAAGGGCACGGACAGCGACACCACCGGCTGCGCCACGATGGGCGAGAAGCTCGTCGTGCGCCCGGGCGCCGAGATCGTCGTCGCCGCCGTGCTGCGCGACCCGGAAGGCATGAACTACGCGCCCTACAGCTTCCCCAACCCGTCGCTGGCCCAGGTCGGCATCAACCAGCCGATGAACAAGCCGGTGCTGGACCACGTCGATGTCATCCGCGGCCTGGTCACCGGCTACAAGACGCCGGGCGCTGCCGACTACTCGGGCGAATGGCCGCGCAACACCAACTGGCTGCGTGCCGACGGCACGACGGTAGGCCTCTCGGCCGTGCCGGCCGCCGCGAAGAACACCTCGGCCGCCATCCTCAAGACCTTCAACGGCAACGGCGCCACGCCGTGGACGCAGGTGCAGTCGGGCGTGGACAACACGACCTTCCTGAAGATGAGCTTCCGCATCCCCGCGGTGCAGGCTTCGCAGTACGTGCGTCTGCGCGGCACCAACATGCCGGCCGCCGTGCCCTACGAGACCGATGCCAACGGCAACCCGCTGGCCGACATCTACACCAACGCCAACGACACGACGATGCTGCGCATCCCCTGCACGACGGTGGGCACCAACGTGCCGGCCAACGGCGCGAACTGGACGCAGGCCAACGGCCCCATCGACGGCTGCCCGGCCCACCTGGCCACGGCCAGCGGCAGCAGCCCGATCGCCGGCCAGAAGGCCGTGTCCTTTGACGTGGCCGCCTGGTCCGACCTCTGGTTCTACAGCAACCCGATCTACGTCGAAGTGGCCAACTCGGTCGCCGTCGCCGGCGTGAAGTAAACCCGGGCCGCCCCTCACCGGCAGTCCGACAAGGGCGTCGCATCCGCGGCGCCCTTTTTCTTTGTTGCAACCGCAAGAAGACCCGCATGAGGGCCTGAGTCCGCATGGCCCTGCTCGCGCGGGTGGCCGCGCCTGTCGTCGTTTTGTCTTGCAGCGTCGCTAGCATCGGCCGCCTGTCCTCGCTGTCTGATCCATGTCCGCTCAACTGCCTTTGTCCTCGGCCACCCAGGCGCCGCCGCCGCGCCAGGCCCCACCCGCCTGGGTGCGTGAGCCGCTGCTGCACTTCCTGCTGCTGGGCGCCGCGCTGTTTGGCGTCGACCATGCCCTGAACCGCCGCAGCGGCGGCGCCAACGAGATCGTCGTCGGCGCCGAGGTCGACGCGGAGGCCCGCCAGCTCTTCAAGGCCTCGCGCAACCGCGACCCCAGCGCCGAGGAGCTGACCGCGCTGCGCAAGGTCTGGCTGGACAACGAGGTGCTCTACCGTGAAGGCCTGGCGCTGCAGCTCGACAAGGGCGACACCGCCATCCGCGAGCGCGTCATCTTCAAGGCGCTCAGCGTCGTCGACAGCGGCGTCAAGCTGCCGGCCTTCGACGACAAGCTGCTGAAGGCCTGGTTCGAGAAGCACCGCGAGAAATACGACGAGCCCGCCCGCTTCGACTTCCAGGAAGCCGTGCTCGGCGGCGAGGCCAGCAACACCACCGAAAGCGCCGTGCGCGCCTTCGTCGACGCGTTGAACGCCGGCACGCCCGGCGACGCCAAGGCCGGGCTGCGCGTCTTCAAGTGCCGCCCGCACGCCAACCTGCTGCAAAGCTACGGCGCCGACTTCGCCAAGGCCCTGGAAGCCGCCGCCCCGGGCCAGTGGCTGGCCCTGCCCAGCCGTGACGGCTGGCGCGCCGTGCGTCTGGACGCCGCCGGCGCGGCCAAGCCGGCCAGCTTCGAGGCGCTGCGTGGCGTCGTGCTGCAGGACTGGACCGACGAAACCATGGCGGCTCAGCGCAGCGCCGCCGTCGCCGCGTTGACCAAGAAGTACAGCGTCAAGGTCGAGGCCCCGTCGCCATGATCCGCCTCGCCCTGCGCCTGCGCGCGGCGCTGCTGCTCGCGCTCTCGGCCTGCTCTCTCACACTCGCCCTGCCCGCCTTCGCCCACGAGATGAGCATGGCCGAGATGCAGCTGCGCGAGACCCAGCGCGGCGAATTCCTGTGGCAGTGGATGGCCACCGAGAAGCGCCCCGCCGCCCAGGACCTGACACCCGTCTGGCCGGAGGGCTGCACGGCCGACGCCACCGTGCTGCGCTGCGGCGCGCATGGCCTCGCGGGCCCGCTGTCAGTCAAGGGCGTCGGCGAGCGCTACTCGGCGGCCCTGGTCAAGGTCTTCTGGCTCGATGGCCAGACCCGCGTCTACACGCTGACCGCCGGCCAGCCCACCGTGCAGCTCTACGGCGCGGCCGACGACCCGCGCGGCATGGGCGAGATCGCCAGCGCCTACACGCTGCTCGGCGTCGAGCACATCCTGAGCGGCGTCGACCACCTGCTCTTCGTCATCGGCCTGCTCTTCCTCGTCGGCTTTCGCCGCCGCCTGGTCTGGACCATCACCGCATTCACCGCCGCGCACAGCCTGACGCTGGCCTGCAGCGCACTGGGCCTGCTGACGCTGCGCTCGGCGCCGGTCGAGGCCAGCATCGCGCTGTCCATCGTGCTGGTCGCGGGCGAGGCCCTGCAGCAGCGCGACACCCTCGCGCGCCGCTGGCCGGCCTTGGTGGCCTTCCTGTTCGGCCTCGTGCATGGCCTGGGCTTTGCCGGGGCGCTGAAGGAAATCGGCCTGCCCGAGAACCACCTGCTCGTCGCGCTGCTGACCTTCAACGTCGGCGTCGAGATTGGCCAGTTGCTCACGGTCGGCGCCTGCTGGTGTCTGTGGCGCGTCAGTGCCCGCTGGCCGGCCATGCAGCGCCTGCGCACCGTGCTGCTCTACGTCATCGGCAGCGTCGCGGCCTACTGGTCGTGGCTGCGCGTCGCGGCGCTGCTGGCGTGAGTCGCGACATGACCGACGAAGTCATCGGCCTCTTCCCGGTGCCGCTGCTGCGCGCGCCGGGCGTGTTGCCGCAACCGCTGGTCAAGGCCCTGGTCGATCACTTCAGCACCCGCGCGCTGGAGACCAACAACAGCTCCGACGCCCTCTCCCACACGCGCATGCTGCAGCCCTCGGACAGCCCGCTGCTCGTGCAGGTGGCCGCTCTCGTCACGCCCAAGATCGCCGACTTCGGCCGCCTGCTGTTCGGCGAGCAGCTCGGCTGGGCCATCAAGGAGATGTGGGTCAACGTGCTGGACACCGGCGGCCGCCAGGCCATGCACAACCACGCCAACAGCTTCGCGTCCGGCGTCGTCTACCTGACCGAGACCGACGACTCGGCGCGCACCGTGTTCATGAAGTCACCCGGCGGCCATGACTTCGCGCTGAAGAACGACCACGCGGGCGTGACCACCGGCCCCTATAACGCCGAGAAATGGGTCAGTCCCGCACCCAGCCCGGGCGACCTGATCCTGTTCCCCAGCTACCTGATGCACGCCGTGCCACCCAACGCCGGTGGGCGCCGCATCAGCCTGGCCTTCAACGCGATCCCGACGCGCTTGGAAAGCTGGGGCTACACCCTGAGCTTCAACGCTTGAAATGACTCCCCTCGTCCAAGGAGTTCCTTGGCCGGTCCCCCGAGGGGACGGCGATGCTGGCGGCATCAAGCCGCAAGCACATGGCCTGCGGGCCGGCTTGGGGCGGCCCGGCGCCGGTCCGCGTCTCAATGCAACACGCACGAACTGAGATGGGGCATCTCGCCCTCCTGCTGATGGCCGCGTCCGGCTTTGCCGGGCTGGGCTATCAGATCATCTGGACGCAGCAGTTCGGTCTCGTGCTCGGCCATGAGTCGGCCGCCGTGCTGGCCGTCGTCGCGGCTTTCTTCGGCGGGCTGTCGCTAGGCGCCTTGGCTCTCGGCCGGCGCATCGAGACGAGCGACAAGCCGCTGCGCTGGTATGCGGGCTGCGAGGCTTTGATCGGCCTGTGGAGCCTCGTGCTGATGGCGGCCATGCCTGCGGCCGGCAACGCTGCGCTCGCGCTGATCGGCCCCGACGCCACGCCGCTCTGGCAGTGGAGCGTCGCCTTCGGCGCGAGTTTCGTGCTGCTGCTGCCAGCCACGGCGGCAATGGGCGCCACGCTGCCCGCAATGGCCCGTGTCGGCACGGCCGGCGTCGCGCCGCTGTACGCGGCCAACACGCTGGGCGCCGTCGTGGGCGTGCTGGCCACGGCCTTCTGGCTGATCCCGGACTGGGGCCTCACACGCAGCGCTGGTCTGTGCGTCGCCCTCAATCTCGGCTGCGCGCTGCTGGCGGGCACGGTGCTGCAGGCACGCCCGGCGCCAGCACTCGGCCCACGGACGTCCACGCGCCCGCTGGCGATGCTGGCGCTGACCGGCCTGCTCGGCATTGGCTACGAAGTGCTGGCCGTGCGCGTGCTCAGCCAGGTTGCCGAGGACACCGTCTACACCTTTGCGCTGCTGCTGGCCGTTTACCTGGCCGGCAGCGCGCTCGGCGCCACGGCGTTTGCGCGCTGGCCCCGGCTGCGCCACACGCCGCGGCTGCTGCAGGCGCTGGCCGTGAGCACGCTGCTCGGCATGGCCGCGCTGTGGGGCGCCGAGGCGATCAAGCAGGTCCTGCAGCCCGAGACGCTGGCCGCGGCCCTGGCCACCGAGGCCCTGCTCGCCGTCGCCGTGTTCGCGCTGCCCACGCTGCTGATGGGCGCACTGTTCTGCCAGCTCAGTGCCGACGCCGCCGAGGCCGGCATCCCGTTCAGCCGCGCCTTGGGCTTCAACACGCTGGGCGCGATGCTGGCCGCCCCCATCTTCGGTGTCGCGCTCGCGCCAGCGCTGGGCCCCAAGCTCGCGCTGCTGCTCATCGCCGCGGGCTATCTGCTGATCCTGCCTGCCTGGCGTCGCCCGAACTGGTGGCTACCAGCCACGGCCACGGTGGGGCTGGCGCTGCTTGCACCGCCACTGGCTTTCGTCGACATGCCTGAGGGCAGCCATCTGCTCAGCTACCGCGACGGCGCGATGGCCGCGGTCAGCGTCGTCGAGGATGAAGCCGGCGTCGCGCGGCTGCGCATCAACAACCGCCAGCAGGAAGGCAGCAGCGCGACGCTGCTCGTCGATGGCCGCCAGGCGCTGCTGCCGCTGCTGCTGCATCCCGAGCCGCAGCACGCGCTGTTTCTGGGCCTGGGCTCGGGCATCACGGCCGGTGTCGCCGCGCGGTTCCCGGGCGTGCAGGTCGATGCCGTCGAGCTGCTGCCCGAGGTCATCGAAGCGTCGGCGCTGTTCCAGCCCACGCTGGGCGATGGGCCCGTGCCGCGTGTGCATGCCGCCGATGCGCGCCGCTTTGTGCGCACGGCCGTGCAGCACTACGACGTCATCGTCTCCGACAATTTCCACCCGGCTCGCAGCGGCTCGGGCGCCCTCTACACCGTCGAGCATTTCAGCGCCGTGCGTGAGCGCCTCGCGCCGGCCGGCCTGTTCTGCCAGTGGCTGCCGCTGCATCAGCTGGACCTGGACACGTTGCGCAGCATCACCGCCGCTTTCCTGCAGGCCTTCCCCGACGGCGCCGCCGTGCTGGCCAGCAACAGCCTGGACACGCCCACCGTCGGCCTCGTTGGCCGCGCCGGCGGCACACGCTTCAAACCGGATCGGCCGGTGCCCGAACTGGCCCGGCGCTTCGGCCTGGCTGGCGACTTCGCCGTGCTGGGCAGCTTCATTGCCGACACGGCCGCGCTGCGTCGCTTTGCAGGCGATGCGCCGCTGAACACCGACGACCGCCCCTGGGTGGCCTACCGCGCGCCGCGCATCACTTACGCGCCCGACTCCGCACCACGCGACCGCCTGCTCGCCCTGCTCGGCGAAGTCCACGTCGATACGGCCACGCTGCTCACCACGCCCGACGCCTCGCTGGCCGCGCGCCTGACGGCCTACACCGAGGCGCGGCGCGGCTATCTCGACCTCGGCCGCCGCACCGCGCCCAGCGCCGATCCCGCCGTCATGCTGGCCCGCGTCGGCCCGTCGCTGCTGGCCGTGCTGCAACACAGTCCCGACTTCCAGCCCGCCGCCGAGCCGCTGCGCCGCCTCGCACAAGCCCTGGCCCCGCGAGACCCCGCCACGGCCCAGCGCCTGCTCTCATCCTTAGCCGACATCCGCCCTGATCTCGTCGCCCCCTGAACCGGTGTTGGGCCGGTGTCAGTCCTTCGTGGCAAGCTCGGGCCATGCGCTGGGCCTTCATCACCGACATTCATGCCAACCAGCAGGCCTTCGAGGCCGTGCTGGCGGACTCCCGCGCCCAAGGCGCCACGCACTACGCGCTGCTGGGGGACTTCGTCGGCTACGGCGCCGACCCCGCGCCGGTGGTCGACCAGGTCATCGCCATGGTCGCCGACGGCGCCATCGCCGTGCAGGGCAACCATGACGAGGCCGTCGCCCACGGCAGCACGCCGGGCATGCACCCCGACGCCCGTGCCGTCATCGACTGGACCCGCGCCCAGCTCGACGAGGACCAGCTGCGCTTCCTGTCCCGGCTGCCGCTGCAGGCCCATGGCGAGCCCGGCCACTGCCTTTTCGTACACGCCAACGCCTTCGATCCCAATGGCTGGGAGTACGTGCAGGGGCGCGCCGAAGCGGTGAAGAGCCTGCACGCCAGCTCGGCGCGCATCCAGGTCTGCGGTCACATGCACGAGCCCATGCTCTTTCACCTGTCCGGCACGGGCAAGGCCGGTGACTTCCGGCCCGTGGCCGGAGTGCCGATGCCGCTGCCGGCGCACCGCCAGTGGCTGGCCATTCCCGGCTCCTGCGGCCAGCCGCGTGACGGCAACCCGGCCGCCTGCTACGCACTGCTGGACCCGGCCAGGTCGGAGTTGGACGACGCCCGCATCACCTTCCAGCGCGTGGCCTACGACGTCGACGCGGCCTGCGCGGCGCTGCGCGCGAGCGAGCTGCCGGCGCAGATCAGCGAACGCCTGGCGCGCCGCCTCACGCTCGGCGAGTGATGAACAACGCGTCCACCTTGTCCGCGCCCCCCGCGCCACCCGCCCCGCTCACGGCCGGCCAGGTGCTGGACGGCTTCCGGCTGGAAGAGCGGCTGCACCAGGGCGGCATGGCCAACCTGTGGCGCGTGAGCCGGATCGAAGGCGTGGACGACGGCATCGAGCTGCTGATGAAGGTGCCGCGCATCAAGGGCGGCGAGGACCCGGCCACCATCGTCGGCTTCGAGGTCGAGCAGATGCTGATGCCGCAGCTCAGCGGCCCGCATGTACCGCGCTTCGTCGCCCGCGGCGACTGGACGCGCCAGGCCTACATCGTCATGGAGCGCATTCCCGGCGAGACGCTGCGTCCGCGCCTGGACGACGCGCCGCTGCCCCCCGAAGAGGTGGCCGACATCGGCGCCCGCGTGGCCACGGCGCTGGCGGCCCTGCATCGCCAGAACGTCGTTCACCTGGACGTGAAGCCGAGCAACATCCTGTTCCGTCCTGATGGCACGGCCGTGCTGGTGGACTTCGGCCTGAGCCGCCACGAGCTGCTGCCCGACCTGCTCGAAGAGGAGTTCACGCTGCCCATGGGCACGGGGCCCTACATGAGCCCGGAACAGGTGCAGTTCGTCCGCAACGACCCGCGCAGCGATCTGTTCGCGCTGGGCGTCATGCTCTACCACCTGGCCACCGGCGAGCGGCCCTTCGGCCAGCCGGACTCGGTGCGCGGCCTGCGCCGACGCCTGTTCGTCGAGCCCGTGCCGCCTCGCGCCATCCGCCCCGAGCTGCCGGGCTGGCTGCAGGAGGTCATCCTGCACTGCCTGGAGGTCAGACCCGAGCGCCGCTACCAGAGCGCCGCGCAACTGGCGCTGGACCTGCGCGAGCCGGCCGGCGTCGTGCTGACGGCGCGGGCCGAGAAGCTGCAGGTCAGCGGCACGATGCGCCGGCTCAAGCGCTGGTTCTTCGCGCTCGGCTCGGAGCCCGAACCCGCCGCACCGGCCGGCCAGCAGCTCGCGCGCAGCCCCATCGTGATGGCGGCGGTGGACGTCGACAACGCGACGCCCGAACTGCTCGCCCAGCTCTGCGAGACGGTGCGCCGCATCGTCCAGACCGAGACCGGCGCGCGGCTGGCCTGCGTGTCCGTCATGAAGGTCAACCGCATCGGCATCGACGAGCTGACCGACCAGCACGGCCAGAGCCTGCACGTGAAGCAGCTCATCGCGCTCAAGCACTGGGCGCGGCCCATCAGCAAGGCGCTGAACCTGGAGGACGGACGGCTGACCTTCCATGTGCTGGAGGCGCCCGACGCGGCCGGCGCCATCATCGACTTCGCCCACCGCAATGGCGTGGACCACATCGTCATGGGCGCACGCGGGGCGTCGGCGCTGCGGCGTTATCTGGGCAGCGTATCGGGCCAGGTGGTGGCGGAGTCGGACTGCACGGTCACGGTCGTGCGCGAGCCGGCCGGCGGCTGAACCACAGCGGGCGCCTCAGGCAAATGCCGTGCCTACGGCCTCGAAACAAGCCTTCACTTCTGCCCCCTTGAACGGCCTTGCCCCAGCCCCTATGTCTTCGGGGATGCCTGGCGGACGCATTCGCCTTGTTGGCCGGCCGTCAGGTGTCCGACTTGTTGAAAAGGAGGCTTCCATGTATTCATCGCTTTGGACTTTCCCGTCCAGTCTCTTTGCCGACTTCGATCGTCTGCACCACGTGTTCGACGAGCCGTTCGGCGCCTATGGCCTGTCGTCCAGCATCCGCTCTGTGGCTCCGGGCAGCTTCCCCGCGGTCAATGTCGGCAACACGCCGAACAGCGTGGAAATCTATGCCTTTGCGCCCGGCGTGGACGCGTCCAAGCTCGACGTGACCGTCGATCGCGGCGTGCTCAGCATCTCCGGCGAGCGCGCGGCCGAGCCGCAGGAGGGCAACGCCAAGACCTACAGCCGCGAGCGATTCAGCGGCAGCTTCCGCCGCGCCGTCAGCCTGCCCGACGATGCCGACGCCACGCAGGTCAAGGCCAGCTATCGCGACGGCATCCTGCACATCAGCGTGGCACGCCAGGCTTCTGCGCAACCGCGGCGCATCGACATCCACTGATCCAGCCGAAGGAGGTTCAAATGAACACCACCCATGCCGTTCAAACCCAGGCCGGCCGTGACCGCACGCCGGCGCGCACCGACGCCGACAACGAACCCGCGCGGGCGCTGATGCCGCGCGTGGACGTCAGCGAAGACGACACCGGCATCACGCTGATGGCCGACGTGCCCGGCGTGTCCCGCGACAAGCTGGAACTGCGCGTCGAGGGCGACACCCTGCTCGTCGAAGGCACGGTCGAGGCCCTGACGCCGGGCAATCTGGAGGCCGTCTACGCCGAACTGCGCCTGCCGCGCTATCGCCGCTCCTTCACGCTGAGCCGCGAGCTCGACGCTTCGCACATCGAGGCCCAGCTCAAGGACGGTGTGCTGAAGCTGCGCATCCCCAAGCAGGCCCACGCGCAACCGCGGCGCATCGAAGTGTCCTCGGGCTGATGCGGGCACTCATTCGATGACCTGCGACGTCATCGACGCGGCGCGGGGCCGGCTGCAGACTCCTCGAGGTCAACACCAAGGAGTCCACGAATGCCCGCTTTCGATGTCCTGCCCCTCGCCGTCGCACTGCTGATCGGCATCCCTGCCTTCGGCTCCTGCCTGGGCATCGGCCTGGCCAGCATGAAGCTGCTGGAAGGCATCGCCCGCCAGCCCGAAGTCGCGCCTGAGCTTCAGACCAAGTACTTCCTGGCAGTCGGCGTGACCGACGGCGCCTTCATCATCGCCACCGGCATCGGCCTGTGGTTTGCGACGGCGAATCCCTTCGCCCACTGACGGGCCTAGCCGCCGAAATACGGGTCGCCCGCCGGGCGCTTCCTGCGCGCCGGCACGATCTGCGTGGTGATGGTTACCGCGGTGCCGGTTGCGGCCACCTGCACCGCCGTGGGCGTGCCGTCGACGAGCTGGTCGGGGTGCCAGATGCGCACGCGCGCCGGGCCTTCGGGCAGGCCCTGAAGCAGGGCCTTGCCGTCTTCGCCGCCGAGCTTGGCCCAGGGCGTGTCGGCCACGTAGATGTGGCCGCGCATGGAGCCGTGGATGTGGCAGCCCAGCAGGTAGGCGCCGGGTTGCGACAGCACCTTGCTGTCGGATGCCGGCGGCTTGCTGCCGATGCGCCCGGCCAGGCGCATCTGCGTGTTCAGGCCCGGGTCGACATAGACGCCGCCGGCCCCCATCAGGCCCAGGATGATGTGGTGGTCCCAGCTGTCGAGATTGCTGAAATTGATCTTGGCACCGAGGCCCACGACGGTGACGGTGGGCACGAAGCGCAGCTTCTCCTGCGCGATGGTGGCCTCCAGGACGGGTGCGGGGCGCAGACCCTGCACGCCGCTGTCGACGAGGACGACGGCATCGGCCAGCGGCTTGCCGTTGCGGTCCATCACGGTGACGGCCAGGTCGGCCGCCTGGGCCGCGCTGGCGGCCAGCAGCAGGGAGCAAAACAGGATTGCGCGCATGGTGGTGGGGCGAAGGCGTTGGGTCGGCCCAGTGTCACCGCTGCCTACACTGGCTGGATGAGTGACAACCCCTGCCTGACCTGTGGCGCCTGTTGCGCGAGCTTTCGGGTCGACTTCGACCGCAGCGAGCTGGAGAGCGAGGGTGGCCGCGTGCCGGACGGACTGGCCGTGGCGCTGACCGGTCGCCTCGTGCGCATGCGCGGCACCGACCATGCGCAGCCGCGTTGCGCAGCCTTGAGCGGCAAGGTGGGCGTGAAGGCGAGCTGCGGCATCCACGAGTGGCGGCCCTCACCCTGCCGTGAGTTCGGCGAGCGCGCGCCCATGGGCATCGGCGACGAGGCTTGCGCCCGGGCCCGGGCGAGACACGGGCTGGCGCCGATCTGAAAAAGGACGTGCGCGAAGGTCAGCGGCGCCGCTGCTGCTCGCGCATCTCGTTGAGCCAGGCCAGCTTGGCGCCGTAGAGCTCGCGGTCCTTGACGGTGGCGCTGTTCTCCAGCGCCTTGGCGATCTCCCCGCGTGCGCCGGGCACGTCGCCCAGGCCCCAGTTGGCCAGGCCCAGCCAGAAGTGGAACTCGGGCACGTAGGCGGCGCGAGCCAGTTCCTTGCGGAAGAGCTGGCGCGCCGTGGCGAACTCCCCGGCCTTCATCGCGGCCACGCCTTCGTCGAAGAACTTGTAGGGCGGGACGGGCTGGATCTGGGCGAGCTGGTTGGCATAGACCTGGGCCTCCTCGCGCCGGCCAGTGTCGCTGAGCACCAGCACCAGGTTGGACATGGCCTGCGAGTTCAGCGGCTCGCGTTCCAGCACCAGGCGCAACGTCGATTCGGCCTTGCCGTACAAGCCCTTGCGGCGGTAAAGCACGGCCAGCGTGTTGTAGGCGGCCAGCCAGCGCGAGTCGGTCATGATGGCCGCGCGGGCCCACCAGTAGGCATCGTCGACCTGGCCCACCGTCAGTGCCTCGGCGGCGCGGTTGTTCAGGAACATCGCGAGGATGGTGGTCTCGTCGATGGTGCGGCTGCGGTGGCCGCGCACCTGGTCGGGCGGCAGGAAGTCGATGGTCAGCAGTTCAGGGTCGCCGAAGACCGTCGTGTGCGCCGTCGTGGCCAGCGGCCGCGCCAGGCTGATGTTGACGTGGCCGGCGACGAAGTAGATGTTGTTGGAGCGCGTCCAGTTCTCTTCGAGGTAGACGCTGTTGAAGCGCACCGGCAGGTTCAGGTGGCGGGCGAAGGCCGCCGTCATCAGCACCAGCGACATGCAGTTGCCGCGCTTGGCGTCGAAAGCCTCGGCAGCCGTGCGGGTGGTTTCGCTGTCGTAGTCCAGTTGCAGCCGGCCCTTGGTGTAGAGCGCATCGATGAGGCCATCGCGCAGACCCTTGTTGCGGATCTCGGTGGCCATCTCGGTCTCGGCAAAACGCTGCATGGCCGGTGTCAGCGCCATCGCATCCTGCACGTCGATGCGCACGCTGGGCGGCTTGAACGCCGCGTCGTTGAACACGTCGGCGCGGGGCGGTGCCATGGGCTCGACGGCGCAGCCGGCGAGGCCGCCGGCGGCACCGGCGAGGGCGAGAACAGCGATCAGTGCGCGGATCTTCATGACAGTCTCCTGACCACTAGCTTAGTCCGCCCCGCCCCCCCTGTCTTGAGTCATCCTCACGGTTTAAGCGCATCGCGGCGCCGGCGGCCACACGCCAATCCGCTGTACCTGCGGTCAGGTGCACGGGATGCAGTTCCAGCATGAAGCCCACCTCGCTGGGCGTTGCAGCTCACGTCTTCGTTTGCACCGGCACGAGCTCTTCTTGTGCGGGTTGCCAGGTCTGCGACGTCGGCGTTCCTGACGTTCAGCACGAAGCTGGCGCCGATGAATTTGGAGCGCGTCGCAGCCGCGGCCAGCATGCTGCGGGCGATGCCGTCCAGCGTGACGGCGCCCTCAACGCCGTGGCGGAGTGGTGGTCAGCCGGTAAGCCTTGGCGTCGGTCGTCGAGACGCTGCGGGCGTCGGCTACCGCGGGCCAAGCTTGGCATGACTCGGCTGCATATTCAGGTGGAGTAAAACTACAACTTGCGCGGGGATTTTGCTGACAAAGGCCAGACTGTGACCGTAGCGTACCAAAGTGCGTGAAATTCACCCCGGGATTTCACCACCTTCTAAATGTAGTTTTGCTTCATTAGCATCCGCGCACTTCCAAGGAGTGCATCGACATGAACGCAATGGCAGGCTGGGCGCAAGGTGCGCGCCGGGCGGCGGCAGGCTTGGCCATTGGCGCTTTGGCGCTGTTGGCTGGATGCGGCGGCGGCGGCACAACGCAAGATTCAATGAGCAGCGTCAGCAGCGCGGCGACGGATGGCAATGGCGTCGAACTGCTGGCCGGTGTTCCGGCCGCCGCGACCCAGGTGGCGCGGGCCAGGATCGCCGCCGTCGCCACGCCCGGCGCGCCGGCCACCTCGCTGCGCGTGCATTACCGCCGCGCCGACGGCAACGCCGCCGGCTGGCAGATCCACACCTGGAACGCCGCCCAGAGCCCGAACTGGAATGGCGGCTGGAACGCCGCGGGCAGCGACGACTTCGGCGTCTTCTATGACGTGCCGCTGGCTTCAGGATCCGGCACCGTGGGCTTCCTGTTCCACAACGGCGACAACAAGGACAACGGCGGTGCCGACCAGAGCTACCCGCTGCAAGCCGGGGCCAACGAGTTCTGGCGCCTTGAGGGCGACAGCACCAACTACGCGAGCAACCCGCTGCTGCTGCCCGTGCCGGACATCAAGACCGTGCGCGTGCACTACAAGCGCTTCGACGCCGGCTACAGCGCCTGGGGCCTGCACCTGTGGAACGGCAGCGGGCTGAATGCCGCCGCGCTGCCCGCCGGCGTCAACATCGAGAACTGGAATCAACCCGTGGCGCTGAGCGCCATGCCCGGCTACGCGGCCGGTGACGGCGAGGTGGTCTTCGACATCCCCGTGCTGAACCCGCAGGGCGACGTCAACCGCAAGGGCCTGGAATTCATCATCCACGGCATGCCGCCCAACGAGAACGACAAGGACGGCCGCGACAACAACATCCGCGTCGAATACGCGGCACTGACCGTGAACCACCAGATCGGCCAAATCTGGCTGGTCGAGCTTGACACCACCGTCTACACGTCGCCACCCGACCTGCGCCAGGTGTCCAGCACCGACGCCCGCGCCGTGTGGCTGAACAAATCCCTCGTGAAGTGGCCGCGCGTCGCGACGAACAGCGCCGTGCGCCTGTACTACTCGGCCACCGGCCAGATCAGCGTCGGCCTGGACGCCCCCGTGCAGGGCGCCGACGGCTACATCACGCTGGACGCCTTCACCGGCACCGTACCGGCAGCAGATGCACTGCGCTTCAAGTACACCGCCAGCGGCACCGTCTTCAGCGTACGTGCCGCCGATCAGGCACGCCTGCCCGCCCTGCACCAGCAGCAACTGGTGCTCGTGCAGGAAGACGCCGACGGCAAGGTGCAGAACGCCACCACCGCCCAGGTCGCCGGCGCGCTGGACGACCTCTACGCCGCGGCGGGCAACGTGCCCGACCTCGGTGCCGTCGCCACCAATGGCAGCACCAGCTTCAAGCTCTGGGCGCCGACCGCGCAGAACGTGTCCCTGGTGCTGACGACGTCACTGGGCAACTCGGGCCTAACCCGCACGACGACCGAGCCGATGACGCGCGACGCGGCCACCGGCGTCTGGAGCCTCGGCAAGCAAGGCCATCTGCAGGGCGCCACCTACCGCTATCTGGTGCAGGTCTTCGTCAAGGGCACGGGCCTGGTGAAGAACCTCGTGACGGACCCCTACTCGCTGGGCCTGACGCTCGGCAGCCAGCAGAGCGTCGTCATGGACCTGCAGGCCCGGGCGACCAAGCCCATCGGCTGGGACCAGAGCGCGCCGCCCACCACCGTGGCCGCGCCGTCGGACCTCAGCATCTACGAGCTGCACGTCCGCGATTTTTCGATCAACGACGTCACCGTACCGGCGGCCAAACGCGGCAAATACCTGGCCTTCACGGAAAGCCAGTCCAACGGCATGAAGCACCTGACGGCGCTGGCCGCCGCCGGCCTGACCGACGTGCACCTGCTGCCGGTGTTCGACATCGCCAGCGTCAACGAGAAGAGCTGCCTGACGCCGTCGCCCAGCGGCGCGCCCGACGGCGAATCCCAGCAGGCCACGGTCGCTGCCACGGCCGGCACCGACTGCTTCAACTGGGGCTATGACCCGCTGCAGTTCAGCACGCCGGAGGGCAGCTACTCCAGCAACGCCAACGACCCGCTGGCCCGCGTCGTCGAGTTTCGCCGCATGGTGCAGGCGCTGAACGCCGCCGGCCTGCGCGTCGGCATGGACGTGGTGTTCAACCACACCACCTCGTCCGGCCAGAACGCCACCTCGGTGCTCGACAAGGTCGTGCCCGGCTACTACTACCGTCTCAACGCCAGCGGCGGCATCGAGCGCTCGACCTGCTGCGAGAACACCGCGGCCGAGAACCTGATGATGGGCAAGCTGATGATCGACTCCGCCGTCACCTGGACGCGCGACTACCGCATCAGCTCGCTGCGCTTCGACATCATGGGTCACCACCCACGCTCGGTGATGGAAGCGCTCAAGGCTCGCGTCAAGGCTGCGGCCGGCCGCGAGGTGCAGATCCTCGGCGAGGGCTGGAACTTCGGCGAGGTCGCCAACGGCGCGCGCTTCGTGCAGGCCGAGATGCTGTCGCTGAACGGCTCGGGCATTGGCAGCTTCAATCCCATCATCCGCGACGCCGTGCGCGGCGGCGGCTGCTGCGACACGGGTGCCGCCGTTGTCGCCAACCAGGGCTACGTCAACGGCTTCTTCTACGACAGCAACACCAGCGCGTCCGGCCAGAGCCGCGGCGAGCTGATGTGGCAGGCCGACCGCATCAAGGCATCCCTCGCGGGCTCCATCCGCAGCTTCCAGATGCAGACGAGCTGGGACGCCACGCTGCCGCTGGAGCAGATCGACGTCGGCGGCATCCCGGCCGGCTGGGTGCTGGAGCCGGGCGAGGTCGTCAACTACGTCGAGAACCACGACAACCTGACGCTGTTCGACAACAACGCTTTCCGCCTGCCCACCACCACCGGCCACGAGGACCGCGCACGCGTTCAGATCCTGGCCACCGCCATCAATGCCTTCAGCCAGGGCGTGGCCTATTTCCATGCCGGCGTGGACACGCTGCGCAGCAAGTCGCTGGACAAGAACAGCTACGACAGCGGCGACTGGTTCAACCGCCTGGACTGGAGCTATGCGGACAACAACTTCGGCGTGGGTCTGCCCCCTGCCAGCCAGAACGCCGACAACTGGGCCTACGCCCGCCCGCTGCTGACCAACGCGCTGGTCAAGCCCACCGCGGCCGACATCGCCTGGACGCGCGACGCCTTCCGCGACCTGCTGCGCATCCGCAAGAGCACCACGCTGCTGCGCCTGCGCACGGCCGCTGACATCAAGGTGCGGCTGAGCTTCCTGAACACCGGCTCGGCGCAGGAGCCCACCGTGCTCGTGGGCCGCGTCAATGGCGCCGGCTATGCGGGAGCGAACTTCGACGAGCTCGTCTACCTCATCAACGTCGACAAGACCGCCAAGCAACTGGTGCTGCCCGTACTGGCCGGCCACGCGCTGGAACTGCACCCGGTGCAGGCCGCCGCGGGTGCCGCAGACCAGCGCGCCAGGCAAGCCAGCTTTGACCGCGCGACCGGCAGCTTCAGCGTGCCGGCCCGCACGGCCGTCGTTTTCGTCGCACGTTCCGCATCCAACTGAAAGCCATGAAAAAACTCCAACGGTTCGCCGCCATCGCCGCCCTTGGCCTTGCCGGCATTGCCAGCATTTCCGCTCAGGCCGCACCCGTCGTCGTCGACGTCAGCGGCGCCCAGAGCATCAACCTACAGGGTGAGGCCGGCAACACGGTCTGGCTGATCGACATCGGCGCCAACGCCGTGCTGAACTCGCTCGACTGGACCTGAGCGCCTTCGCCCCCAGCAGCCTGTCAGAGATGCAGGTCAGTTTCGGCAATTCCAGCGGGCTGAACGCCATCAACTTTGCGCCAGGGGCGGCCGACAGTTTCAGCGGCAGCGCCAGCTACGCGGGCTCGCTCGATCTGACGAGCCTGGGCGTCGCCGCCGGTGCCGACGGCAAACTGCGCATCGAGTTCAGCGAGGGCTACAAGGACTTCGCGAACGGCGTCGCCGAGGGCCAATGGGTCAACGGCAGCCTGACCTTCGATGTGACCGCAGCCGCCGTGCCGGAGCCCGGCAGCGCCGTGCTCGTGCTGCTGGGGTTGGGCGCGGTCGGCCTGCAGGCACGCCGAATCCGCCGCGGCTGACCCCATGCCCGCAACCGATGGGCCTGGCGATCCACCGAGCCTTTTCGCATTGCGCCGGCGCCCGAGTTGCCAAAGACCTCACGCCGCCGCATGCATCGCACTTGCGGCGGCCACGAGACGCTGAGACGATGTTGCGGTGCATCACCCAAGCCGCCGCCGCGCCATTGCCGCCCTGCCCGCGTTGATCTGCCCGGGCCTGTCACAGCCAGCGCAAGCCCAGGCGCCGGCGCCGCTTCAACTGGTCACCAGCGACCTGCCGCCGATGACGATGCAGGGCGAACCGGGACAGCGCGGCGTGCTGCTGGACCTGGTGGAGGCGATGCTCGGGCAGGCTGACATGGCGGCGCAGCCCGAGTTCTTCCCCTGGGCCCGCGCCATGCTGCTGGCCACCGAGAAACCGCGCACGCTCATCGTGCCGCTCAACCGCACGGCGGACCGCGAGGGCCGGTTCCAGTGGCTGGTGAAGCTCTACGCGCAACGCTTCACCTTCATCACGCTGGCGGGCAAGCCGCGTGTGCAGACCCTCGATCAGGTGCGCCACGTGCGAATCGCCGGCCTGCGCGGTTCGTCCAATCTCGACCGGCTGCAAAGCCTGGGCGTGAAACTGTCGCGGGTCTATCAATCCGCCAGCGTCAGCGACATGCATCGCGCGCTGGAGCAAGGCCTCGTCGATGCCCTGTACGGCAGCGAACTCATCCACATCGACGCCTGGCGTCGCAGCGGCCGCAACCCGGCCCTGCTGCAGACGGGGCTGACGCTGGAGTCCGCCGACGTGTGGCTGGCCGCGCAGGGCGGCATCACCGAGGCCGAACAGGCGAGGCTGCAGCGCGCGCATGAGGCCATGCTGGCGGACGGCAGCGTGGAGCGGCTGTTCAAGCGCTACGGGCTGAAGTTCGTACCGGACGATGCCCGCTAGGGCAGCACAAAGACGGCCGCGCTGCGCGCCGGCACTTCGAACTTGCCATCGCGGAACCGCGCCTCGCGCTTCACGCGCGCATCGGCGCCGTCGCGCTGCACCGGGTGCAGCGCCCAGCGTGCGCCGGCTTCGTCGGGCAGCTCCAGGACCTGGGCATCCGGCGAGACATTGATCAGCGTCAACACCGCTCGCGGCCCAGGCAGGCCGCGGCCATCGATGCGCGTGGCCACCAGCACGGGGTTCTGGCCCGGGCCACTACCGGGGAAGCTGACGCGCTTTTCGATCTCGGCCGCGCTCGCCAACCGCAGCAGCGGCGTGCTGGCACGGATCTCCAGCAGGTCGCGGAAGACATCGCGCGCCCAGGCGATCTCGGCCGGGCCGGGGGTCATTGCACGGTCGGCCAACCGCTCGCGCGCTAGCGACCAGTCGCGGCCGTTCTGGCCGAAGTTGTCCTGCTTCGGTGGGAGGCCGGTGCCGAAGTGGTTCGTGCGGTAGCCCCAGTCCAGCCGGTTGAACCAGTCGCCCGAGTCATAGCTGTTGCGGTCCATGCTCTTGCTGCGAAGGATGTCCTGCCCCGCGTGGAAATAGGCCACGCCCTGGCTGAAGGCGACCAGGGCCGCAGCCAGCATCTGCACGCGGGCGCGGTCGGCGCGCGAGGTGTCGCGCGGCAGCTTCAGCGCGTTGACGTCGAAGAGGGTCTGGTTGTCGTGGTTCTCCACGTAGTTGACGACCTCACTCGGCTCGGCCACGAAGCCGGCGGGCTGGTCGCCGTAGGCGATGTGGTCCAGGCGTTGGGTGTCGCCGCGCCAGGTCGTCAGCTCGTAGCTGCGCAGCGAGCCGGCCAGGCTGACGCGGATCATGTCGGCCGCGGTCAGCAGCTCTTCGGGCTTCGCGGGGTTAGACGCAGCCAGCGCATTGGGCGCATAGACCAGGCCATTGAGCCAGCCCTGGCGGCGCACGCTGTCGTCGCCGCCCTCACCCGCACTGCCGCCACGCGCCGCATCCCGCCCGCGGTCGCTGAAGGTGCCGATGCCGCTGCCGTTCAGCGACAGCTGCGAGGCCTGCACGAAGCGTGCGCCGTTGGCCACCTCGCCGAAGTTCCAGCCCTCGCCCAGCAGCTGCACCGGCCGGCCCGCCTCGGCGTTGACGCGCGCCTGCAACCGCTCCATCGCCTCGCGCGGCTGGTGGCCCATCAGGTCGAAACGCATTGAGTCGATCCTGTACTCGCGCACCCACAGCGCCGCCGAGTCGATCATCAGCTTGGCCATCATGCGGTTCTCGGTGGCCGTGTTGTCGCAGCAGGTCGAGCGCTCGATCTCGCCCTTGGCATTCAGGCGGTGGTAGTAGCCTGGCACGAGCCGGTCCAGCACCGACTTGGGCGCCTGGCCGGCGGCCGACATGTGGTTGTAGACCATGTCCATGCCTACGCGCAGCCCGGCCTTGTGCAGGGCCATGACCATCTGGCGGAACTCGACGACGCGCTTGAGCGGATCTGTCGCGTAGCTGCCTTCAGGCGTGTTGAAGTGCCAGGGGTCGTAGCCCCAGTTGAAGCAGTCCCCGGCAGCGACCGCCATCACGGCAGCCTGCTGGCCTTCACCGTCAGGCGCACCCGCAGGGACGACGGGCGTCTTGCAACCACGCTCGGGCACGCTGGCGAAGTCGAAGACGGGCAGCAGGTGCACGTCCGTCAGCCCGGCTTTGGCCAGTGCCTTCAGATGTTTCATGCCGTTGGACGAGGCTTCGGTGAAGGCCAGGTATTTGCCGCGCCAGGCCGGGCGCACGCTGGCGTCGCTGACGGAGAAGTCGCGCACGTGCAGCTCGTAGATGACCTGGTCGGTGGCGGCCTTGACGCGATCCGGCCGAGGCGCCGCATCCCAGCCGCGTGGCTTGAGTGCCGACGCGGCAAGGTCGGCGACGAGGCTGCGCTGCGAGTCAGCCGTCAGCGCCACCGAGTACGGATCAGTGACAAGGTTGCGCACGCGGCCATGGGTCGGCGTGACGACGTCGACGAGGTAGCGATAGGCCTGGCCGCTGAGGTCACCCGGCAGCTCGGCGCGCCAGACGCCGGTGGCGGTGTCGAAGCGCATCGCGTCGGCCGCCAACGCCGGCGACTCGGGTCCGGCGTGCCGGCACAGCAGCACGCGCTGGGCCGTCGGCGCCCAGACGGCGAAGCGGGTCTGTGCCCGGGCCGGGTGCGCACCCAGGTCGGCGACCTGCTCGGCCGCGGCGTAGAGGTCATCGAGAGCGCCGGCAAGCTGGACGCCAGTGGCCGCGATGACGCTGCCGTCCGCCGCCTCATGCACGAGCAGCAATTGCTCGCGCAGCAGCACGGTCACATCGGCACCGGCGACCGCGAAGCGCGGCCCCTCGGCGATGAAGCGAAAGCGCGGCGGCAGGACCGCATCGCTGGCCACCAGCTCGACCGCGCCGTCACCGCCCGAAACCGCCTCGCCCACCGCAGCACGCAGGCCGGCCGCGCGCGCGTGATGCAGGCGCACCCGCTCACCGGACCGCAACTTCAGGCCCGGCCATTGCAAGGTGCGCGCGTCCAGCCAGTAGGCCTCGGCCGCCGGCCGCGCCGCAACGGCAGGGACCGGGACAGGCGCATTGCAATCGTCCAGATCGCCAGCATGGGCTGCACCTGCCAACAGCGTCAGACCGAGCAGCGCGATCAGCGCGTGGCGCACGGGCATGGAGTCTCCTTGTCGTTTGTCGAAATCGTAGCAAAACTACATCCAAGGAAAACCTCTGTGGCGAACTACTGCACTGGACCGATATGCTCGGCCCAAGAGACAAAGTAGTTTGAATACATGAACACCTCGAAGTTGCTAACAGGCCTCGCGCTGGCCACCGCGCTTGCCGCCCACGCCCAGATCGACACCCGCCCCGTGCCCGCCCAGCCGCGGCCCAGCGCCCTGCCGGCGAACTGGCAGCACGGCGCCTTCATGGAAGTCTTCGTGCGCGGCTACCAGGACAGCGACGGCGACGGCATCGGCGACCTGCGCGGCCTGACCCGGCGCCTGGACTACCTGCAAAAGCTCGGCATCAGCGGCCTGTGGCTGATGCCCATCACGGCCAGCTCCGACCACGACCACGGCTATGCGACGACCGACTTCCGCAGCATCGAGCCGCAGTACGGCACGCTGGCCGACTTCGACGAGCTGATCCGCGAGGCGCACAAGCGCGGCATCGGCATCGTCATGGACTACGTCATCAACCATGCGTCCTGGCAGTTCCCCGCCTTCCAGGCCGCACTGAAGGAACGCACCAGCCCCTGGCGCGACTGGTTCGTCTGGAATCCCGAGCCCGGCCCGGGCTGGGACATTTGGGGCAAGTACCCCTGGTACGACGCCGCCGCCCAGCCCTGGAACTGGCCCGGCGAATGGAAGGACCTGCCGCCCATCAAGCCCGGTTCGCCCGACATCTTCTTCGGCACCTTCGGGCCCCACATGCCCGACTTCAACCTGCGCAACCCGGCCGTTGTGCAGTACCACGAGGACTCACTGCGCTTCTGGCTCAACCGCGGCCTGGACGGCTACCGCCTGGACGCCGTGCCCCACCTGATCGAGAACAACGCCAAGGACTGGAACGACCAGCCCGAGAGCCGCGTGCTGACCAAGCATTTCCAGGATCTCATCAAGAGCTACCCCGGCCGCTATGTCGTCTGCGAGGCCACGGCCGAGCCGATCGCCTATGGCAAGCCGGAGCTGTGCGGCGGCGCCTTCGCCTTCAACCAGAACTACGAGCTGATGAAGGCCGCCAAGGGCGACCCG
>JAEKLF010000146.1 GCA_019509985.1 Burkholderiales bacterium
GGCTGGATCTACGTGCCTGCGGCCTGTGCCGGTGGTGCCGCGCAGTGCCGGCTGCACGTCGCGTTGCACGGCTGCCAGCAGAACTACGCCACCATCGGCGACAAGTTCATCAAGAACACCGGCTACACGCGCTGGGCCGACACCAACCGCATCGTCGTGCTTTTCCCGCAGACCCAGGTCGACAACACCAGCCACGCCACGGCGGCGAGCGGCTCGCTGGCCAACCCCAACGGCTGCTGGGACTGGATCGGCTGGTATGGCAGCGACTTCGCCCGCAAAAGCGGCGTGCAGGTCACCGCGCTCAAGGCCATGGTGGACCGCGTCGCCAGCGGCAGCGGCTCGGGCGGCGGCGGCACGCTGCCCGCACCCACCGGCGTCGCGACCTCGGGCGCGACGAGCAGCAGCATGGTCGTCAGCTGGGCTGCCGTCAGCGGCGCCAGCGGCTACAACGTCTATCGCGGCGCGACGCTGGCCAATGCCTCGCTCGTGACGCCCACCAGCTTCACCGACACCGGCCTGGCCGCCGGCACGACCTACAGCTGGACCGTGCGCGCCGTGGACTCGGGCGGGGCCGAAGGTGCAAGCTCGGCACCAGCCACCGGCACGACGACCGGCAGCGCGCCGGTCTGCTTCACCAGCAGCAACTACGCCCACACGACGGCTGGCCGCGCGACGCAATCCGGCGGCTACACCTACGCCAAGGGCTCGAACCAGAACATGGGCCTGTGGAACACCTTCACGACGACGACGCTGAAGCAGACCGGCCCGTCGTACTACGTGATCGGAACGTGCTCATGAGCCCCTCGTCCAAGGAGTACCTTGGCCGGTCCCCCTGGGGGACGGCGATGCTTGCGGCGTTGAGCCGCAAGCATCTCGCCAAGGCGGGCCGGCTTGGGAGCGGCCCGGCGCTCGGCCCGCAAGACCGGGACGCTGACACCACCACGCCCCATGCTTGAAACCCGCGACCTGACCATCCGCTTCGGCGGCCATGTGGCCGTCGACGGCGTGTCGTGCGCCTTCCAGCCCGGCACGCTGACCGCCATCGTCGGCCCCAACGGCGCGGGCAAGACGACCTACTTCAACCTGATCTCGGGCCAGCTGCCCGCGAGCAGCGGCGAGGTGTGGCTGGACGGGGAAAACCTGACCGGGCTGCCGGCACCGGTGCGCACGCGCCGCGGCCTCGGGCGGGCCTTCCAGCTGACGCAGCTGTTCGCGCACCTGACCGTGCTGGAGAACGTGCGCCTGGCCGTGCAGGCGCGACACGGCAAGGGCCTGCGGATGCTGTCCATGTGGCTGTCGCATCGCGAGTTGATCGACGAAGCGCGCGCCATCCTCGAGCGCGTGCGCCTCGGTTCTCGTGCGGACGACCTCGCCGCCAGCCTGCCGCATGGCGACCAGCGCAAGCTGGAGGTGGCGATGCTGATCGCGCTGGACCCCAAGGTCTATCTGTTCGACGAGCCGACCGCCGGCATGAGCGTGGACGAGGTGCCCGTCGTGCTGGACCTGATCCGCGCGCTGAAGGCCGAGAAGCGGCACACGCTGCTGTTGGTGGAGCACAAGATGGACGTCGTGCGCGAGCTGGCCGACCGCATCATCGTGCTGCACCAGGGCAGGCTGGTGGCCGATGGCGACCCGGCGACGGTGATGGCTTCGCCCATCGTGCAAGAGGCTTACCTCGGACTGGCGGCCGCATGAACCTGCTGGAGTTGAGCGGCGTTCATACGCACGTCGGGGCGTATCACCTCCTGCATGGTGTGGATCTCGCTGTCCCGGCCGGGCAGGTGACCATGCTGCTGGGCCGCAATGGCGCCGGCAAGACGAGCACGCTGCGCACGTTGATGGGCCTGTGGACCGCGAGCGCCGGAACGGTCACGTTCAAGGGCGAGGACATCACCAAGCTCTCGACACCGGACATCGCCTCGCGAGGCATTGCCTACGTGCCCGAGACCATGGGCATCTTCGGCGAGCTGAGCGTGGCGGAGAACCTGCTGCTGGCGGCGCGGTCAGCCAAGCGGCCGGCTGACTTGGATGCCAAGCGGCTGGATTGGTTGTTCGGGCTGTTCCCGGCGCTGAAGACCTTCTGGCAGCACCCGGCGGGCAAGCTGTCGGGCGGGCAGAAGCAGATGCTCGCCATCGCCCGCGCCATGATCGAGCCGCGCGAGCTGCTGGTCATCGACGAGCCCAGCAAGGGGTTGGCGCCGTCGATGGTGATGAACCTCATCTCGGCGCTGCGGGAACTGAAGAGCACGCAGACGACGGTGCTGCTGGTGGAGCAGAACTTTCGTGTGGCGGCGGAGTTGGGCGATTCGGTGGCGGTGATGGATGACGGGCGGGTGGTGCATGCCGGCGCGATGCGCGAGTTGATCGAGGACGCAGGGTTGCAACAGCGGCTGCTGGGGCTTTCATTGGCGGCGCATCAATGACTGCGTTCACCACTTGGTCGACGCCCAGTGAGGTGCGGGGACTCGCCCCCGCGGGCGAGTCACTTCTTTGGCCGTCCAAAGAAGTAACCAAGAAAGACGCCCCGACAAAACCGCCCTTCGGGTGCCCTGCGATGCTCGAAGACCAAGGCCGCGCCGAACTCACTTCGCTACGCTGCGTTCAAACAAGCGTCGCAAGTCAGTTCTTGAAGCGTGCTGCGCACGCGCCTTGGTCTTCTGCGCTTCTCGGCGGTTTTGAAGGGGAGTCCCCAGGCAGCCAACAGCCGAACAGCCGAACAGCCAAGCCCAACAGCCGTCTGGCGCGGGCTGTTCATCACACCCCCTTTGAGCCCGCCGAGGAACGCAGGACCTTGAGGCCGCGCGCGCAGCGCGCTTCAAGCACTGACTTCGTGCGGCTGTCTGAGCGGCGCGTAGCGAAGCGAGTTCCGCACGAGGCCGCAAGGTCTGAGTACCGCAGGGAACCCGCAGCGAAGCGGAGGGCGGGCGGACCAGGGGCGACTTTTTGCCTTCTTTTTGGTCGCTCAAAAAGAAGGTCGCCCGCCGGGGCGAACTCCCGGCACCGCACTTGCCACCAACCTGCAGTAGCGAGCGCATGAAACTCGACCCCAAACCCCTCGCACTGCTGGCAGCCTTGATGCTCCTCGCACTGCCCCTCACCGGCAGCCCCAGCACCTGGCTGACCCTCACGCTCGCCGGCCTGGCCATGGGCCTGATCATCTTCGTCATCGCCTCCGGCCTGACGCTCGTGTTCGGTCTGATGGACGTCCTCAACTTCGGCCACGGCGTGTTCATCGCCCTCGGCGCATTCACCGCAACCACTGTGCTCGCCACGATGGCCCCTTGGGTTGCCAGCCAAGACGTCCTCGCCAACCTCACCGCGCTCGCGGCGGCATGCACAGCCGGCATGGCCGTTGCCGCCGCCGTCGGCGTGGTCTTTGAGCGAGTCCTCGTCAGACCCGTCTACGGCCAGCACTTGAAGCAGATCCTCATCACCATGGGCGGCATGATCATTGGCGAGGAGCTGATCAAGGCCACCTGGGGCCCGGCGCTGATCCCGCTGCCGCTGCCCGACACATTGCGCGGCATCTTCCTCATCGGCGACGTCGCGGTCGAGAAGTTCCGCGTGCTGGCCATGCTCATCGGCATCGCCGTGCTGATCGCGCTGCTGCTCGTGCTGAACCGCACCAAGCTCGGCCTGCTGATCCGCGCCGGTGTGCAGGACCGCGAGATGGTCGAGGCACTGGGCTATCGCATTCGGCGCCTGTTCGTCGGCGTCTTCGTCGCCGGCTCGGCGCTGGCCGGCCTGGGCGGTGTGCTGTGGGGCCTGGTGCAGCAGGGTGTCACGCCGCAGATCGGCAGTCAGGTCAACCTGCTGCTCTTCATCGTCATCATCATCGGCGGGCTGGGCTCGACAGTGGGCTGCCTGGTCGGCGCGCTGCTGGTCGGCCTGGTGGCGAACTACGTCGGCTTCCTGGCGCCTAAAGCGGCGCTCTTCTCCAACATCGGACTGATGGTCGCCATCCTGCTGTGGCGCCCGCAGGGCCTCTACCCGGTGGGGGCGAAATGATGCGCGCCCTTTCTGGTGTCTTGTCCTACGACCTGCCGCGCAGCCGCGTGCTGGGCGTGTTGCTGCTGACCTGCCTCGTCGGCCTGGCGGGCGCGCCCTTCATCTTCCCCGGCACGCAGGCGCTCAACGTCGCGGCCAAGATCCTCGTCTTCATCCTGCTTGTCGCCAGCTACGACTTGCTGCTGGGCTACACCGGCATCGTCAGCTTTGCGCACACGATGTTCGTCGGCATCGGCGCCTACGGCATCGCGATCGCGTCGACACGCCTGGGTGCGGACTGGGGTTCGCTCGCCCTCGGCTTCATCGCTGCACTCGCCGTGAGTGCCGTGCTCGCACTCGCCATGGGCCTGGCCAGCCTGCGCGTGAAGGCCATCTTCTTCGCGATGATCACGCTGGCCGTGGCCTCGGCCTTCATGACGCTGGCCTCGCAACTGAGCGACTTCACGGGCGGCGAGGATGGCCTGAACTTCCAGCTGCCCGAGCTGCTGCGGCCCTCGACCGAGTTCATGGAAGAGCCGCTGCTGGGCGTCATGCTCGATGGCCGGCTGCTGACCTATTACCTGCTCTTCGTCGCCGTGCTGCTGCTCATCGCGCTGCTGCTGCGCGTTGTCAACTCGCCCTTCGGCCGCGTGCTGCAGGCCATCCGCGAGAACGAGTTCCGCGCGGAGGCGATTGGCTACCGCACCGTTGTCTACCGCACCGGCGCCAATGTCATCGCGGCGCTGCTCGCCTGCTGCGGCGGCGCGCTGCTGGCGCTGTGGCTGCGCTACACCGGCCCGGAGACGGCGATGAGCATGGAGATCATGCTGGACCTGTTGCTCATCGTCGTCATCGGCGGCATGGGCACGGTCTACGGCGCGGTCATCGGCAGCGTGCTTTTCATCGTCGCGCAGAACTACCTGCAGGCACTGCTGAAGTGGGCCGGCAGCCTCGTGGAAGGCGTGCCCGTCGTCAGCACCCTCGTGTCGCCCGACCGCTGGCTGCTGTGGCTGGGGCTGCTGTTCGTGCTGGCCGTCTACCACTTCCCCGGCGGCATCGTCGGGCGGCTGCGGCTGGCGGCCTGGCAGCGGGGAAGGAAGAAAAGCTGATGCGATCGCTCTATCTGAACTGCCTGGGTCGCGAGATCCATGTCACCGACTGGGGCGACGAGGGCGCGCCAGTCATCGTCGCCTGGCATGGCCTCGCGCGCAGCAGCCGCGACTTCGACGACTTCGCCGCGGCGCTCAGCACCCGCTGGCGCATCGTCTGCCCGGACACCCCCGGCCGCGGCCTGTCGCAATGGGCCGTGGACCCGGTGCGCGAATACTGCCTGGAGACCTATGTCGAGCAGGCCGAGGCGCTGCTGGACCAGCTCGGCCTCGCCAAGGTGCACTGGGTCGGCACGTCCATGGGCGGGGCCATCGGCACGCTGGGTGCGGCCACGCGGCTGCGCGGGCGCATCCGCCGGCTGGTGCTGAACGACAACGGGCCGGAGCTGGCCGCACCGGCGCTGGCGCGAATCCAGGCCTACGCGGGCCAGCCGCCCAGTTTTGCCACCGTCAGCGAGATCGAGCAGTACTTCCGCGAGATCTACGCGAGCTTCGGTCATTTGTCAGACACGCAATGGCGCCACTTGGCCGAGACCTCGCTGCGCCGCCTGCCCGACGGCCGCGTGACGACCCATTACGACCCGGCGCTGGCGCAGCAGTTCGAGCATCACCCCGACGACTACCTGCTGTGGGAGGCCTGGGACCAGCTCGACCTGCCGGTGCTGTGCCTGCGTGGCGAGGATTCGACATTGCTGACCGCCGAAACCGCCCAGGCCATGCGCGAACGCGGCCCGCGCGCAGCAGTGGCGCTGATCCCCGGATGCGGCCATGCTCCGGCCTTGAACACGCCCGAGCAGATCGGCCTGATCGAACGCTTCTTGTCGGCCGACCAAACCCCGTGAATGCCCGTAAACCAGCATCCGGCTTCAAGCCCTAGAGTCGCGCAGCTAAATCCCAAGTCCATGAGCGAATTCATCCTCGAGACGCAAGACCTGACCAAGGAGTTCAAAGGCTTCACCGCCGTGGACTCGGTCAACCTGCAGGTGCGGCGCGGCCACATCCATGCGCTGCTGGGGCCCAACGGCGCCGGCAAGACGACCTGCTTCAACCTGCTGACCAAGTTCCTGACGCCCACGCGCGGGCGCATCGTGTTCGCGGGCACCGACATCACCGGCGAATCGTCGGCGCAGATCGCGCGCCGTGGCGTCATCCGGTCCTTCCAGATCTCCGCCGTGTTCCCTCATCTGACCGTGCTGGAGAACGTGCGCATCGGCCTGCAGCGCTTCACCGGCACGAGCTTTCATTTCTGGAAGGGGCTGACGGGCTTGAAGACGCTGGACGCCAAGGTGCTGTCGCTGCTGGAGCTCGTCGACCTGCGCGACATGGCGCAGCTGAAGGCCGGCGACCTGCCCTACGGCCGCAAGCGGGCGCTCGAGATCGCCACGACGATGGCGATGGAACCGCAGCTGATGCTGCTGGACGAACCGACCCAGGGCATGGGCCACGAGGACGTGGACCGCGTGACCGCCCTCATCAAGCGCGTGGCCGAGGGCCGCACGGTACTGATGGTGGAACACAACATGAAGGTCGTGGCCAGCATTGCCGACCGCATCACCGTGCTGGCCCGCGGCGCCGTGCTGGCCGAGGGCGACTACGCGACGGTGTCCAAGCACCCGGCAGTCCTTGAGGCCTACATGGGCACCGAAGCCACCGAACTGCAAGGAGCGCACTGACATGGCGACTCCAGCTCTAGAGATCACCAACCTCAACGCCTGGTATGGCGAGAGCCACATCCTGCACGGCGTCAGCCTCAGCGTGCAGCCTGGCCAGGTCGTCACGCTGCTGGGTCGCAACGGCGCCGGCCGCACGACGACGCTGCGCGCCATCATGGGCTTGACCGGCGCGCGCAAGGGCTCGATCAAGGTCCATGGCCAGGAGACGATCAACCTCGCCACCCACCGCATCGCCCAGCTGGGCCTGGGCTATTGCCCGGAGGAGCGCGGCATCTTCGCGTCGCTGACGACCGAGGAGAACCTGCGCCTGCCGCCGCCCCTCAAGGCCAAGCGCGGCAAGGTCATGAGCGAGACCGAGATCTACGCGATGTTCCCCAACCTGGCCGAGCGCCGGCACAGTCCCGGCACGCGGCTGTCGGGCGGCGAACAGCAGATGCTGGCCGTCGCGCGCATCCTGCGCACCGGCGCCGACATCCTGCTGCTGGACGAGATCTCCGAGGGCCTGGCGCCCGTCATCGTCCAGGCCCTGGCGCGCATGATCCGCACGCTCAAGAGCCAGGGATTCACCGTCATCATGGTGGAGCAAAACTTCCGCTTCGCCGCGCCGCTGGCCGACCACTTCATCGTCATCGAGCACGGCGAGGTCGTGCTGTCCTTTCCCGCAGCCGACTTGGCCGTACACCAGGCCCAGATGGACGAGCTGCTCAGCGTCTAACCCGACACCTCAATGGAGACAACCATGAAGAAAACCCTCATCGCCACCGCAATCGCCACCTGCGGCTTTGCCGCCCAGGCCCAGATCTCCGGCGACGTCGTCAAGATCGGCTACCTGACCGACATGTCCAGCGTCTATGCGGACATCGACGGCCAGGGCGGCGTGGAAGCCATCAAGATGGCCATCGCCGACATGAAGGGCATGGTCGGCGGCAAGAAGATCGAACTCATCTTCGCCGACCACCAGAACAAGGCCGAGATCGCCTCCGCCAAGGCGCGCGAGTGGATGGACACCCAGGGTGTGGACCTGCTGATCGGCGGCACCAACTCCGGCGCCAACCTGGCCATGGCCACCGTGGCGGCCGAGAAGAAGAAGCCCTTCATCTCCATCGGCGCCGGCAGCTCCGCGCTGACCAATGCCGCCTGCACGCCCTACACCATCCACTATGCCTACGACACCGTGGCCCTGGCCAACGGCACGGGCGCGGCCGTCACCAAGGGCGGTGGCAAGAGCTGGTTCTTCCTGACCGCCGACTACGCTTTCGGCGCGGCGCTGCAGGCCGACACCTCGGCCGTCGTCACGAAGAGCGGCGGCACGGTGAAAGGCAGCGTCAAGCACCCGCTGAACGCTAGCGACTTCTCCAGCTTCCTGCTGCAGGCGCAGAGCTCGGGCGCGCAGATCCTGGGCCTGGCCAATGCGGGTGGCGACACGATCAACGCGGTCAAGGCGGCCAACGAGTTCGGCATCACGAAGACGATGAAGCTGGCCGGCCTGCTGATGTTCATCAACGACATCCACTCGCTGGGCCTGCCGACCACCCAGGGCATGTACCTGACCGACTCCTGGTACTGGAACCAGAGCCCCGAAGCGCGCGCCTGGGCCCGCCGCTTCTTCGAGAAGATGAAGCGCATGCCGTCCTCGCTTCAGGCCGCGGACTACTCGGCCACGATGCACTTCCTGAAGGCCGTCGAAGCGGCCAAGACCGACGACGCCGACAAGGTCATCGCCAAGATGAAGGACACGCCGATCAACGATTTCTACACCAAGGGCACGATCCGCAAGGAAGACGGCCGCGGCATCCACGACATGTTCCTGCTGCAGGTCAAGACGCCCAAGGAGTCCACCGAGCCCTGGGACTACTTCAAGGTCGTCACGCGCATCCCGGGTGAAGAGGCCTACACGAAGCTCGCGGACAGCAAGTGCCCCCTCGTCAAGAAGTGAACCTGAACCCCTCGCCCAGCCGCGCGCCGCTGGACGCGCGGGCGTCCGGTCGGTCCCCCGAGGGGACGCCGATCGATGCCGGCATGGGCCGGCATCAACATCGGCCCTGGCCGCCCTTGGGAGCGGCCCGGCGGGCATCCAGGGTCTGAACACGAATGCCATGACAGAAATCTTTGGTATCCCGCTGCCGGCCCTCTTGGGCCAGCTGCTGCTCGGCCTGGTCAACGGCTCGTTCTACGCGATGCTGTCCCTGGGCCTGGCGGTCATCTTCGGCATGCTCAACATCATCAACTTCGCCCACGGGGCGCTGTACATGATGGGGGCCTTCTTCGCCTGGATGGGGCTGGAATACCTGGGGCTGAACTACTGGTTCATGCTCGGTCTCGCGCCGCTCGCGGTCGGGCTGGTGGGCATCGTCATCGAGCGCACCATGCTGCAGTGGCTCTACAAGCTGGACCACCTCTACGGCCTGTTGCTGACCTTCGGCCTCACGCTGGTCGTGGAGGGCGTGTTCCGCTCGGTCTACGGCGTTTCCGGCCAGCCTTATCAGGTGCCGGACGCGCTGCAAGGCGCCACCAACCTCGGCTTCATGATCCTGCCCAACTACCGGGCCTGGGTGGTCGTCGCGTCGCTGGTGGTGTGCTTCGCGGTGTGGGCGCTGATCGAGAAGACGTCGCTGGGTGCCAAGTTGCGCGCCGGCACCGAGAACCCCAAGCTCGTGCAGGCCTTCGGCATCAATGTGCCGCGCATGGTGACGCTGACCTACGCCGGCGGCGTGGCGCTCGCGGCCTTCGCCGGCGTGCTGGCCGCGCCCATCCTGCAGGTGTCGGCGCTGATGGGCAGCAACCTCATCATCGTGGTGTTCGCCGTCGTCGTCATCGGCGGCATGGGCTCCATCCTGGGTTCGATCCTGACCGGCCTCGGCCTGGGCATCGTCGAGGGGCTGACCAAGGTCTTCTACCCCGAGGCGTCCAACACCGTCGTGTTCGTCGTCATGGCCATCGTGCTGCTCGTACGTCCCGCCGGCTTGTTCGGAAAAGAGAAATGAACAAGAAGCTCATCGGCTACGCCGCGCTCTTCGTCGCCATCGGGCTGCTGCCGCTGCTGGGCGTGTATCCCGTCTTCGTCATGAAGGTGCTGTGCTACTCCCTCTTCGCCTGCGCCTTCAACCTGCTCATCGGCTTCACCGGCCTGCTGTCCTTCGGCCACGCGGCCTTCCTGGGCACCGCAGCCTATGTGACCGGCCACGTGCTCAAGGTCTGGGGCCTGCCGACGCCCGTCGGCCTGCTGCTCGGCATGGGCGGCGCGGCGGCCATGGGCCTGCTCTTCGGCCTGCTGGCCATCCGGCGCTCGGGCATCTACTTCTCGATGATCACGCTGGCGCTGGCGCAGATGCTGTACTTCTTCTTCCTGCAGGCGCCCTTCACGGGCGGTGAAGACGGCCTGCAGTCGGTGCCGCGCGGCCACTTCCTCGGGCTGGACCTGAGTCACGACACGACGCTGTTCTACGTCGTGCTCGGCATCTTCATCGCCGCCTTCTGGCTGATCTACCGCATCGTCCACTCGCCCTTCGGTCAGGTGCTGACGTCCATCCGCGAGAACGAGGCGCGCGCCACGTCCCTGGGCTACGACACCGCGCAGTTCAAGCTGCTGGCCTTCGTGCTGTCCGCGGGCCTGGCCGGCTTGGCAGGTGCCACCAAGACGCTGGTGCTGGGCTTTGCGACGCTGACTGACGCGATCTGGACCACCTCCGGCCTGGTCATCCTGATGACACTGGTGGGCGGCATGGGCACCCTCGTCGGGCCCATGGTCGGCGCGCTGGTCATCATCGCGTTGGAGAACAAGATCGGCGATCTGGGCAACTTCCTGGCCGACCTGACCGGCGTGGCCTGGTTCGGCGGCCTGGGCGAATCGGTCAGCCTCGTCACCGGGCTGATCTTCATCGTCTGCGTGCTGGCCTTCAGGCGCGGGCTGGTGGGCGAGACGGTGGCGTTGTGGGAGCGCTGGTCTTCAAAGAAGCCCGCCGCCTGAACACCAGCACATTGCCCGCCATCACCAGCACCAGGCCCGCCAGCGCCGGTGCGGTCCAGCGGTAGCCCTCCACCCAGGCCGACACGTTCAGCGCGACGACCGGAAACAGCACCGTGCTGTAGGCCGCCCGCTCGGGGCCAAGCCGCCCCACCAGCGTCAGATAGGCCGTGAAGCCGATGACCGAGCCAGGGATGGCGAGGTAGAGCAGCGCGCCGACGTAGCGCGGGCTGGGGTCGAACGCGAACGGCAGGCCGGCCACCAAGGCATAGCCCAGCAGCACGGCCGTGCCGACGGCCATGCCCCAGGCATTGGTCTGCACCGGCTTCAGGCCCTCGCCCTGCAGCGCCGCCGACAGCAGGTTGCCGGTGGAGAAGCACAGCGTGCCGCCCAGCGCCCAGGCCAGGCCGGTCAGCGTGCCGGTGCCGGCATGCTGGGCGGTGATCTCGGGCCAGAACAGCAGCACCAGCCCGCTCAAGCCCAGCGCCCCGCCAGCCAGCACCTGCGGCGCAATGGTGCGGCCGTGCACGACGCGAGCCAGCAGCGCATTCCACAGCGCCGCGCTGGAGAACACCACGGCCACCAGCCCGCTAGCCAGCGTCTGGCTGGCGTTCAGGAAGCAGACGAAGTTCAGGCAGAACAGGCACAGCCCCTGCGCCAGCACCCAAGTGAGTGCCCGCCCACGTGGCGCCACCAACTGGCGCCGCCAGGCCAGCCAGGCGAACAGCAGCACGGCCGCGAGGCCGAAGCGGTAGGCGATGGACAGCGCGATGGGCACGGGGCCCAGCTGCCACTTCAGGGCGATCCAGGTCGTGCCCCAGATGAGCACGACCAGCACGTAGAGCAAGGCATTCATGCCGCCAGCATGAGGGCCCCCGCCCTGCGCCGATTGCATATTCCTGCGCATCGTCAGCCCCACGCCGGCACCGGACCGGCCTTGGGGCCTAGCATCGGCACATGGCCAACCTCACCGCCGGTGCCACCGCCGACCTGCCCGTGTTCGACGTGCTGGGCCGCTCCAGCGCCCGCCGCGAGCGCGAGGTGGCGCTGGCCGACGGGCTGCGCCTGGTGCAGTGGCGCAACCACGGCGGCCGCATGGACTACCAGCGCCCCGGCCACCACACACTGTCGGTCTACCTGCAGGGCGGGCACGACACCCACCTCATCGAGACGCCCCGCGAGACCGGCCACCCCGGCTGCCATTGCGTGCTGCCGGCGGAGCACGAGTCGCGCTGGAACGTCGCCGGGCCGCTGCGCTTCGTGCATCTCTACCTGTCGGCCGGCACCTGGGCCGACCGCGTCGTGCGCCTGCTGGACGCCGAGCCGCGCGCCGTGACGCTGGAGCAACGCATCTTTGGCGAAGACGCGCTGCTGGCCGCCTGGGCCCAGGGCGTGGCCGCGCAGGACTGGCAGGACCCAGCCGAGCGCCTGCGCATCGACGCGCTGAGCCAGGCCGCGCTGGACCACCTCGTGCTACAGGCTGCCCGGCCGCGGCAGCGCCTGCGAACCGAGCGGTCGGGCGGCGGCCTGTCCAGCGCCGGGCGGCGCCGCGTGCTGGAGTTTGTCGACACCCACCTGGACAGCGCCGACCTCAGCCTGCCCGCTCTGGCAAGCCAGGCCCATCTGTCGGAGTTCCATTTCGCGCGCATGTTCCGTGTCTCCATGGGCTGCAGCGTGTACGACTGGGTGGCCGCGCGCCGCCTGGGCCGCGCACGCACGCTGCTGCGCGAGACGGCGCTGCCGCTGGCCGACATCGCCGCCGCCTGCGGCTATGCCGGCGCCAGCCATCTCAGCCGCCACGTCAAGGCCGCTACCGGGGCCACGCCGGGCCAATACCGCGGCGCGCTCGGCGCCTCGCCGGCCCGGCGCTGAGGCGCCGATGCGCGGCCCGCCGATGCGCGGCCTGCTGCCAACACGCCGTCAGCATTTACCGTCAAGTTAGGGGGCGCGGCCGGGGGCGATGTCCCTCACCATCTCGCCATGGTCACGTCCGCCCGCTTCAAGTTCGCCGTCACGCTGCTCGTGTCGGTGCTGGGCTTCGTGCTGGCGGTGGATGCGCCCGAGCGCAGCTTGCTCGACGAACCGCTGGCCATGCAGACCCCGCAGCGCTGAACCAGCGCTCCGTTCTGGGGAATTTCTCCCCCCGCTGACGCCGTTTTCCGTCCCTACACTGCGCCCACTTCAGGGAGGACGGGTCGATGGCATCCAGGCTTGTGCGGGCTGCAGTGGCAGCCGTGGTCGTTGCGGGCGCGGCTGCCGCCGGCTGGTGGGGCTGGCAGCGCAGCCAGCAGCCCGAACTGCCAAGCAGCACCGAGATTGGCGCCGAAGAGGCCGCCTTCAGTTTCAGCGAATGCAAGGCGCGGCTGCTCGACGGTTCGCCGGCCATCGCCGTCATGTTCACGCAGGCGCTGGACCGCAAGCAGGACTTCGCCGCGCTGCTGACCGCCGCCGAGGGCACGCCCGGCAAGAAGGCCGACCCGGATGACCCCAGCAGCAAGGCCGGCCCCGCCGACCCGGCGAGCTTCAAGCCGCTGGCCGCCCGCTGGGTGCTGGGCGACAACCCGCGCGTGGTCTACCTGCCCTTCGCCACGCCGGACCGCGCCTACCGCATCACGATGAACGCGGGCCTGGCCTCGCACTCAGGAGCCAAGCTGGCCACGGCCCAGACCTGCGAGGCCGCCAGCGAGGCCATGCCGCCGAGCTTCTACTTCGCCAGCCGCGGCCTCGTGCTGCCCGCGGGGCAGAACGGCGGCCTGCCGGTCGTCAGCATCAACACGCCGGAGGTGGACGTGCAGTTCCTGCGCGTCAAGCCGGAATCCCTGCCGGCTTTCCTGGAGCAGGTGGGCGGCCGGCGCGAGCGTTCGGGGCGCGGCAGCACCGACGAAGAAGGCGACTACTACTACGACGGCTACGGCGACAACCAGCGCCGGCTGAAGGGCACCGTCGGCGGCTGGGCGCTGGACGAGCTGCGGGCCATGACCGACAGCGTCTACCTCACCCGCTTCAAGACCGACGACCGCGCCAACCGCCGCAACGTCAGCTTCCTGCCGGTCGAGAAGATCAAGGCGCTGCAGGAACCCGGCATCTACATCGCCGTAATGAGCCAGCCCGGCCGCTTCGGCTGGGACTACCAGGTCACGCACTACTACGTCACCGACATCGGCCTGCACCTGCGCCGCCACGCCGCCCAGCTGGACGTGTTCACGACGTCCCTGAAGAGCGGCACCGCGCAGTCGGGTGTCGAGCTCAGCCTCGTCGACGAAGCCGGCAAGGCGCTGGCCCAGGCGCAGACCGACGGCGACGGCCACGCCGTCTTCACGGGCCGCAGCGACAAGGCCCGCGCGGTGATGGCCAGGAAGGGAAGCGAGATGTCCATCCTGTCGCTGCGCGACGCGGCGCTGGATCTGTCCGAGTTCGACGCCACCGGCCACCCGTCGCGCAGCAACAAGCTCTTCGTCTACGCCGGCCGCGACCTCTACCGGCCGGGCGAGAACTTCCAGGTCTCCGTGCTGTCGCGCGACGCCGACGGCCGCGTGCCGGCCAAGCTGCTGCCGCTGACGTTGACCATCAAGAAGCCCGACGGCAGCAAGCTGGTCGAACAGCTGGTGCAGCCCGGCAAGGCCGGCCAAGGCTATTTCCAGCAGACCGTCGCGCTGCCGGCGGACGCGCCCACCGGCGGCTGGACCGTCCAGGCCCGCATCGACCCCGCGGCCAAGCAGCCCGACGCGCAATGGGCCTTCAAGGTCGAGGAGTTCCTGCCCGAGCGCATGAAGCTCACGCTGACGGCGCCCGAGGCGCCGCTGCTGGGCGAGGTCAACCTGCCCGTGCAGGTGCAGGGCGACTACCTCTACGGCGCGCCCGCCGCCGGCAACCGGCTGCAGGCCACCGTGTCCAGCGAGCGGCTGACCAACCCGCTGGCGCAAAAGCTCCCCGGCTTCCTGTTTGGCGACTTCGCCGACGACAAGGCCAAGACCCGCCAGGACCTGGCCGACGTGGAGCTGAACGCTGAAGGCAAGGCCGAGGTCGCGTTGACCGCCAACCTGTCGGAACGCTGCTCGCCGATGCGCGTGCGCGGCGCCTTCAGCCTGCTGGAGAGCGGCGGCCGGCCGGTGGTGCGCAGCATCGAGCGCACCTGGTGGCCGGCGCCGGCGCTGGTCGCCATCCGCCCGCTGTTCGACCGCAATGTGGCGCCCGAAGGGGGCCTGGCGGGTTTCGAGGTCGTGCGCGTGGATGCGAGCGGCGCCTTCAAGCCCGCCAAGGATTTGAAGCTCACGCTCACCTACGAGGAGCGCCAGTGGTACTGGCGTTATGACGACGGCCGCGGCTGGCACTCCGGCTTCAACACGTCGGACGAACTCGTCGAGGCACGCAGCCTCAAGCTGGCCGCCAAGACCACCGTCAACCTGCCGGTGAAGTGGGGCCGCTACCGGCTGGAGATCGAAGACCCCGAGACGAATGAGACGCTGCGCTACGGCTTCTACGCCGGCTACGGCGCGCAGGACGCCGACGACATTGGCAACCGCCCCGACCGCGTGCAGCTGCAGCTCAAGGGCTCGCCCTTCAAGCCGGGCGACACGGCGCACCTGAGCATCAAGCCGCCGCATGACGGCGAAGCCATCGTCACCGTCGAGGGCGACCGTGTGCTGTGGAGCAAGCGCGTCGGCGTGAAGGCCTCGGGCACGGACCTGGACATCCCCGTCAGCGCCGATGCGGCCTGGCAGCGGCAGGACCTCTACGTCACCGTCGCCGCCTTCCGCCCCGGCAGCGAGGGCGACCGCGTGACGCCGGCGCGCGCACTGGGCCTGGTGCACCTGCCGCTGAACCGCGAGGACCGCAAGCTCAAGGTCGCGCTCGAAGCGCCGGCGAAGGCCGTGCCATCCACGCCGCTGCCGATCAAGGTCAAGGTGCCGCAGCTCGCAGGCAAGCAGGCGATCGTCACCGTGTCCGCCGTGGACGTCGGCATCCTCAACATCACCAACTACAAGACGCCAGAACCGGCCGACTTCTTCTTCGGCAAGCACCGCTACGGCGCCGACATCCTGGACCTCTACGGCCGCCTCATCGAGAAGATGGACGGCAACGTCGCGCAGCAGCGCTTCGGCGGCGACGCCGGCAAGCGCGACACGCAGTCCA
>JAEKLF010000147.1 GCA_019509985.1 Burkholderiales bacterium
GCTGCCGTTGCCGGTGCACAGGTCCAGCACGCGCCGGCTGTCCGGGTTCAGCCAGGGGTCGATGCTCGCATCGGCGATCAGCTCGGCAATGAAGCTGCGCGGCACGATGGCGCGCTCGTCGACGGTGAAGGGCACGCCCTGCAGCCAGGCCTCGCCGGTCAGGTAGGCGGCGGGCTTGCTGGTGGCGATGCGCTCGTCCACCAGCGCCGCCACCGCGGCCAGTTCTGCCTCGCTCAGCTCGCGGTCGGCGTGCTCGTCCAGCGCATCCAGCGGCAGGCCGACGCGCCACAGCACCAGCCACGCGGCCTCGTCGAAGGCATTCGTCGTGCCATGGCCAAAAAACAAGCCCGCCTGGTCGAGGCGGGCGGCTTGGGTGGTGATGCAGTCAATCAGTTTCAAGAGGTGCGCACGTCCAGCGTGATCTCGGTGAAGCTGGCGTCGTCGCCAGCCTTTTCTTCCTTGCGCGGCGTGGTCATCAGGCGCTGGCCGGGTGCCTCGTTCTGCAGACGCCACAGCAGGTTGGTCGGCGAGTCGGCGAAGGCCAGGCCTTCCTCGCGGGTGATGACGCCGTCGGTGATGAGCTTGGCGAAGTGTTCTTCGTAGGTCTGCGAGCCCTCGGCGATGGACTTCTCCATCGCCTCCTTCACGCCGGCGAAGTCGCCGTTCTCGATCAGCTCGGACACCAGCTTGGAGTTCAGCAGGATCTCGACCACCGGCACGCGTCCGCCGGCCGTGGCGCGCACCAGGCGTTGCGACACGATGGCCTTGAGGCCGGCCGCCAGGTCGTTCAGCAGCGCTGGCCGCGACTCTGGCGTGTAGAAGGACAGGATGCGGTTCAGCGCGTGATAGGTGTTGTTGCCGTGCAGCGTGGCCAGCACCAGGTGGCCCGACAGCGCGTAGCTGATGGCCGCCGTCATGGTGTCGCGGTCGCGGATTTCGCCGATCAGGATGCAGTCCGGCGCCTGGCGCAGGGCGTTCTTCAGCGCAATCTGCAGCGACGCCGTGTCGCGGCCGATCTCGCGCTGGTTGACGACCGAGCGCTTGTTGCTGAACAGGTATTCGATCGGATCCTCGATGGTGAGGATGTGCCCCGTCATCGTCTGGTTGCGCATCTCCAGCATGGACGCGAGCGTCGTGCTCTTGCCGGTGCCGGTGGCGCCCACCATCAGGATGAGGCCGCGCTTTTCCTTGATCATCGAGCCGAGCACGAGCGGCAGCTGCAGGCTCTCCAGCGTCGGAATGTCGTGCGGGATGTGGCGGAACACGCCGGCGATCGAGCCGCGCTGGCGAAAGCCCGACAGGCGAAAGCTCCCCACGCCGCTGACCGACACGGCCATGTTCAGCTCGCCCGAGCTATCCAGCTCCTGCAGGCTGCCGGGGTCGATGACCTCGGCGATCAGCTGGCGAGGCTGCGGCGGCGTCAGCAGCTGGTCCGACAACTGCACGGTCTGGCCGTTGATGCGGATCAGCACCGGCATGTTCGCCGACAGATAGCAGTCCGACGCACCCTTGTCGGCCATCAGCCGCAGGATGCGCTCCATGTTGCCAGCAGACATCAGTGCCCCTCGTCGGTCGAATACGCCTGCCCGCTCCCCAAGGGGGTGCCGGCCGGCCTGGAAGCGTGCCTAGGCGTCACGCGCGCAGCAGTTCGTTGATGCTGGTCTTGGAGCGCGTCTGCGCGTCCACCCGCTTGACGATGATGGCCGCGTAAAGCGAGTAGCGGCCGCCATCCTTGGGCAGCGAGCCGGAGATGACGACGGAGCCGGCCGGAATGCGGCCGTAGCTGACAGTGTCGGTCGCGCGGTCGTAGATCGGCGTGCTCTGGCCGATGTAGACGCCCATCGAGATCACCGAGTTCTCCTCGACGATGACGCCTTCGACGACCTCGGAGCGGGCACCGATGAAGCAGTTGTCTTCGATGATGGTCGGGTTGGCCTGCAGCGGCTCCAGCACGCCGCCGATGCCCACGCCGCCGCTGAGGTGCACGTTCTTGCCGATCTGCGCGCAGGAGCCGACGGTGGCCCAGGTGTCGACCATCGCGCCTTCGTCGACGTAGGCGCCGATGTTCACATAGCTGGGCATCAGCACCACATTCTTGGCCTGGAAGCTGCCGCGGCGCGCGACGGCCGGGGGCACCACGCGCACGCCGGTGGCGCGCAGCTCGGCTTCGCTCATGCCGGCGAACTTGGTGGGCACCTTGTCGAAGAAGGTCAGCTCTTTGTCGCCCATGATGCGGTTGTCGTTCAGGCGGAAGGACAACAGCACGGCCTTCTTGATCCATTGGTGAACGGTCCACTGGCCGACGCTTTCGCGCGTGGCCACGCGCAGGCGCCCGGCGTCCAGCTCGGCAATGACGTGATCGACAGCCTGGCGCACCTCGGGCGCGTTGACGGGGTCCAGCGAAGTGCGGTTGTCCCAGGCGAGGTCGATCAGGCTTTGGAGTTCAGCGGTGTTCATGGGCAGAGGGATCAACGAGATTGCGTGAAGGAGACGATGCGGCGGGCGGCTTCCAGGCATTCCGCCTCGTCGGCAACGAGGGCCAGCCGGATGCGCCCGGCGCCGGGGTTGCTGCCGTGGGCTTCACGGGCCAGCAGGCTGCCCGGCAGGACGGCGAGATTGTATTGAGCGAGCAAGCCTTGGGCGAAGGCGATGTCATCGCCACCAGGGACGCCGGCCCAAAGGTAGAAGCCGGCATCGGGCAGGGCCACGTCCAGCACGGAAGCCAGCAGCGGCGTGACCTCCGCAAACTTGTGGCGGTAGCGCGCGCGGTTCTCGATGACGTGGGCCTCATCGCCCCAGGCCGCGATGCTGGCGGCTTGCACCAGCGGACTCATGGCGCTGCCGTGGTAGGTGCGGTAGAGCAGGAAGCGCTTCAGAAGCGCCGCGTCACCGGCGACAAAGCCTGAGCGCAGCCCCGGCACATTGGAACGCTTGGACAGCGACGTGAACGAGATCAGGTTGCGGAAATCGTGGCGACCGAGCTTGGCCGCGGCCTCCAGGCCGCCGAGCGGTGCTTCGTCTCGGAAATAAATTTCCGAATAGCACTCGTCCGACGCGATGACGAAACCGTGGCGGTCGCTCAGTTCGAACAGCGCCTGCCACTCGGACAGCGGCATCACCGCGCCGCTGGGGTTGCCGGGCGAACAGACGTAGATGAGCTGAGTGCGTGCCCAGGTCGCGTCGTCGATCTGGCGCCAGTCGACGGCGAAGTTGCGCGCCGGGTCGGAGTTGGCGAACGCGACCTCGGCGCCCGCCAGCAGCGCAGCGCCTTCGTAGATTTGGTAGAAGGGGTTGGGACAGACCACCGTTGCGCTCGGGCGGCTGGCGTCGACGACGGTCTGCGCGATCGCGAACAGCGCCTCGCGCGAGCCGTTGACGGGCAGCACCTGGGTCGCCGCGTCCAGCGCCAGGCCATAGCGGCACGATATCCAGGCCGTGATGGCCTCGCGCAGCGCCGGCGTACCGGCCGTGGCGGGGTAGCTGGACAGGCCCTTCATCGCGCCCTTGATGGCTTCCTCAATGAGGGCCGGCGCGGCGTGGCGGGGTTCGCCCATGCCCAGGGAAATGGGCGACAGATCCCGGTTAGGCGTGATGCCGGCGGTCAGCGCGCGCAGGCGTTCGAAGGGGTAGGGCTGCAGCCGGTCGAGCCGCGGATTGACGGGAAAACTCATGCGGGGATGATAGGGTGCGGCCCGTGAGCCGCGGCCTGGGGAGGCATGAAAATGAAACCAAGTTGGCTTGCCTTCGGCTTGCTCGCCGTGTGCGGCGCCACGCAGGCGCAAGTCCTGTGCAGCAAGGTCGTCGTCACGGCCGATCCCGAGTACCCGCCTTATGCCTGGTACGACGGCCAGACACTGCGTGGCGCGAGCGTCGATGTCGTCCTGGCCGTGCTGCAGGCCATCAAGCTGCCCTATGAACTGCGCTATGTCGGGCCGTTCGTGCGCGTGCTGCAGAACGCGCGCATCGGCGACGTGGACATCGTCACCGAGCTCAAGCGCAATGCCGAGCGCGAGGACTACCTGGTCTTCACCGACACGCCCATCTTCACCAACCCCAGCTCGGTCTTCGTGCGCGCCGGGCAGAACCTCAAGTTCAGCAAACGCGAAGACTTGCGCGGCCTGCGCGGCGGAGTCACACATGGCACGCGCTTCGGCGACGGGCTGGACGAGTACATCGAGGCCAACCTGAGCGTGGAGGCCGGACCGGGGATCAAGGAGAACTTCCTCAAGCTCGACATCGGCCGCATCGACTACTTCATCTCGCCCCATTACCCGGCGCTGGCGCACCTGATTACCAGTGGCAATGAAGCGCGCTTCAGGGTGCTCAAACCCTTCGTCGCCGAAGCGCTGAACTATGTCGGCTGGTCGCGGCGCAGCGCCTGCCTGGGACGACTGCCGGAGTTCGACGCGATGCTCAAGCGCTACCTGACGACGCTGAACAGCGGCCGCATCGTCGACGACAACCAGGATGCCTGGCGGCGCAACCCGGTGATGAAGCGTTGACCGCGAGGTCTCAGCCCAGCATGCCCGACTCGAAGCCGTGCGCCGGCAGATCCACGCGCGGTGCCGGCGCCCAGCCGGCCTTGCGGTGCTCGGCCACGACGTTGGTGTAGATGCCGCCACGCACATACCACTTGGCCGTGATGCGGATGAAGCGTGGGTCGGTCACCTTGATGATGTCGTCGAGGATGGTGTTGGTGACCTTCTCATGGAAGGCGCCCTCGTTGCGGTAGCTCCAGAAGTACATCTTCAGGCTCTTGAGCTCCACGCAGAGCTCGTCTGCGATCATGTCGATGGTGAAGTGGGCGAAGTCGGGCTGGCCGGTCAGCGGGCAGTGGCAGGTGAACTCGGGCACCTGGAACTGGATGACGTAGTCGCGCTCGGGGTTGGGGTTCGGAAAGACCAGGAGGTCCTTGCTGGGCTTGGTCGGCGGGTTCTTGGGCACCTCGCGCATCTTGGGTTTCTTCTTGGCGACGGGTGCGGAGGCGGACTTCTTGGTAGCCATGGTGCAGGGGCAATCTGTGAGGGGGCGAATGCTATCATCCGACCCCGTTGAAGCGCCCCTGAAAGGCGCTTTTCTTTAGCCAAATCAAGGGCTTACCTCGCGACCTCCATGCGGCTGAACTCGATCAAGCTCGCCGGCTTCAAGTCCTTCGCCGAACCCACGACCTTCCAGCTGCCCGGGCAGTTGGTCGGCGTCGTCGGGCCGAACGGCTGTGGCAAGTCCAACATCATGGACGCCGTGCGCTGGGTGCTGGGCGAGAGCAAGGCCAGCGAGCTGCGCGGCGAGTCCATGCAAGACGTCATCTTCAATGGCAGCGGCAACCGCAAGCCGGCGGGGCGCTCCAGCGTGGAGCTGGTGTTCGACAACCAGTCCGCTCGCGCCGGCGGCCCGTGGAACCAGTTCACCGAGATCGCGGTCAAGCGCGTGCTGACGCGCGATGGCACGAGCAGCTATTTCATCAACAACCAGCCGGTGCGCCGCCGCGACGTGCAGGACGTGTTCCTGGGCACGGGCCTGGGTCCGCGCGCCTACGCCATCATCGGCCAGGGCACCATCTCGCGCATCATCGAGAGCAAGCCGGAAGAGCTGCGCCTGTTCCTCGAAGAAGCGGCCGGCGTGTCCAAGTACAAGGAACGCCGCCGCGAGACCGAGAACCGGCTCAAGGACACGCGCGAGAACCTGACCCGCGTCGACGACATCCTGCGGGAACTGAACGCCAACCTCGACAAGCTGGAGAAGCAGGCCGAGGTGGCGGCGAGCTACCGCAGCCTGCAGGACAGCGGCACGCTGAAGCTGCACCAGCTGTGGTTCCTCAAAGCGAGAGACGCCGGCAGCGAGGCGGCACGGGTGAAGGCAGCGCATGCCGAGGCGGTCAACGCGCTCGAATCGCGCACCGCCGAGCTGCGTGCCGTGGAGGCGACGCTGGAGGAGGTGCGGCAATCGCATTACGCCGCCGGTGACGAGCTGCACGCGTCACAAGGCCGTTATGCCGAGGCCCAGCTCGAAGTGAGCCGGCTGGAGGAGCGCATCCGCTTCGTCGTCGAAAGCCGCACCCGCGCCCAGGCCCGGCTGGCCGAGCTGCATGCGCAGGACGGCCAGTGGCGCGAGCGCGTCGAGCAGGCCAAGGCCGAGCTGGAAGGCATTGCCGAGCAGATCGGTGGCGCCGACGAGCAGAGCGAGATCCTGGCTGCCCAGGCCGAGGAGCAGCAGGCCCAGTTGCCGCAGACCGAAGACGCCTTGCGCGCCGCGCAGCTGCGCGCCAACGAGCAGCGCACGCAGGTCACGCAGGTGCAGCAGCAGATCCAGGTGCTGGCCGCCGAAAGCCGCAGCGTGGACGAGCAGGCGAGGGCGCTGCGCCAGCGCGAGGACCGGCTGACGGCCGAATCGCGCGCGCTGGGCGCCCCCGACCACGAGGCGCTGGAATCGCTGCGCGAACGCAGTGGCGCCGCAGACGAGGCGCGCGACCTGTCGGACGCGCGTCTGCACGAGCTGGCCGAGCAGCTGCCGCAGCTCGAAGAACAGCGCCGCACGCTGCAGCAGGACACCAACGCACAGCTGGCCCGCCAGTCCGAGCTGACCGCCCGCCTGGAAGCGCTGAAGGCGCTGCAGGAAAAGGTGCAGACCGAAGGCAAGCTCAAACCCTGGCTGGCGAAGCATGGCCTCGACGGCCTGCAAGGCTTGTGGACCAAGCTGCACATCGCGCACGGCTGGGAAAACGCGCTGGAAGCCGCGCTGCGCGAGCGCATGGGAGCGCTCAGCGTGGGCCGGCTGGACACGGTGCGTGCGTTTGAAGCGGACGCACCACCGGCGCGCCTGGCCTTCTATTCCACGCCGGCCGCTGCGATCGCCAACACGCACGAGACACTCCCCAAGCTCACCGAGCTGCTGCGCCTGGAAGACGCAGGCCTGTCCGCGCTGCTGAACGACTGGCTGGAAGGCGTCTACACGGCGCCCACGCTCGATGAGGCCCTGGCCGCCCGCGCCAAGCTCACGCATGGCGAGCTGATCCTGACGCCGGCCGGCCACGCCGTCGGCCAGTTCTCGGTGACGTTTTATGCGCCGGACTCGGAGCAGGCCGGCCTGCTGGCCCGCGCCCAGGAGATCGAGCAGCTGACGACGGCCCAGCGCGCCCAGAACCTGATCGCCGACGAGGCTCGGCTGTCGCTGAGCCGCATCGAGCACCAGTTCAACGACGCCAACGGCCGCCTGACGACGTTGCGCCGCGAAGCCAGCGAGGCGCAGACGCGCGCCCACCAGTTGCATGTCGAGCTGCTGCGCCTGAGCCAGCAGGCCGAGGCCAGCCAGCAGCGCCGCAGCGCGCTGGATGCCGAATTGGCGGAGATCGCCGCGCAGCAAGAAGGCCTGCAGGAGCGCCGCGCGGTCGGCGAGGCGCGCTTCGAGGAGCTGGACATTCAGCTCGGCGACGCTCAGCAGCGCCATGCCGAGCTGGACGACGGCGTCATCGCCGCCGAACGCAAGCTGGCCGATGCCCGCGAACAGCTTCGCGCGCTGGAGCGCCGCGCGCAGGAAGCCCGCTTTGCCACGCAGACGCTGGCCGCCCGCCGCGGAGAGCTGCAGCGCGGCATCGAGACGGCGGACGCGCAGATCGCCACCGTTGCTGCGTCAGCCGCCAGCCTGCAGACCGAACTCGACACCTTGAACGACGCCGCCGCACAAGCCGGCCTGCAGGACGTGCTGGCCGTCAAGGTCGAGCGCGAGCAGGCACTGGCCGCCGTGCGGGCCAACTACGACGATCTGTCCCTGCGGCTGCGCAAGGCCGACGAGCAGCGCATGACCTTCGAGCGCAGCCTGGACCCGCTGCGCGAAGCCATCACTAAGCTGCAGCTGGAAGAGCAGGCCGCGCAGCTGGGCGGCGCGCAATACCGCGAGCAGCTGGAAGCGGCGGCCGTCGACCTCGAAGCGCTGGCCAAGACCATTGAAGACGGCGGCGTCAAGCTCTACGGCCTGCAGGGTGAGATTGACCGCATCAACCGCGAGATCGTCGCTTTAGGCGCCGTCAACCTCGCCGCGCTGGACGAGCTGACTGCAGCCCGCGAGCGCAAGACCTTTCTGGACTCGCAGTGCGCCGACCTCAACTCGGCCATTGGCACGCTGGAAGACGCGATCCACAAGATCGACCTGGAGACGCGCGACCTGCTGGGTGCGACCTTCAACCAGGTCAACGACCACTTCGGCCGTATGTTCCCCGAGCTGTTCGGCGGCGGTCAGGCCAAGCTGGTCATGACGGGCGACGAGATCCTGGACGCCGGCGTGCAGGTCATGGCGCAACCGCCGGGCAAGAAGAACAGCACCATCCACCTGCTGTCGGGCGGCGAGAAAGCGCTGACGGCGATCGCGCTGGTGTTCGCAATCTTCCAGCTCAACCCGGCGCCGTTCTGCCTGCTGGACGAGGTCGACGCGCCGCTGGACGACGCCAACACCGAGCGCTATGCCAAGCTCGTCACGCAGATGAGCCGCAGCACGCAGTTCCTCTTCATCTCGCACAACAAGATTGCGATGGAAATGGCTGAACAACTGATTGGGGTGACGATGCAGGAGCAGGGCGTGTCGCGCATCGTGGCGGTGGACATGGACAAGGCACTGGCCATGGCGGAGCTTGCATGAGCACGACCCCCACGCTCGCTTCGCTCACTGCCCCCCACGGGGGGACGGCCTCCTTTGGGGCGGCCCGGCAGGAGGCCGCATGACCCTCACGACGCTGCTCGCCATCCTCGGCGGCCTGGTGCTGATTGCTGTCATCGCCCACGGTGCCTGGACGGCGCGCAAGGCAGGTCCCAAGCGGGCGGTGCCGCTGATGGAAGAGCCGCATTTCGACGGCCCGTCGGCCGCGTCGGCCGACGGGGGCGCCGCAGTGGTCGATCCGCTCGGCGCCACGCTGCCCGTCGTCGCCCGCCCCTTGCGCCGGCCGTCCGCCCGCATCGACGCGCTGATCGACGCGATCGCGACCATCACGGTCGAGTCGACGGTGGCCGGCGAACTCGCGCTGCAGCACCAGCCCGGCAGTCGTCGCGCCGGCACCAAGCCCTTCCAGATCGAAGGCCTGAACGCAGAGAGCGGTGAATGGGAGCTGCCGACGCCGGGCCAACGCTATGGTGAATTCCAGGCCGGCGTGAAGATGGCCAATCGTGGTGGTGCGCTCAACGAGATCGAGTACTCCGAATTCGTGCAGAAGATCCAGGGCTTCGCCGACGGCGTCGGCGGCTTCGTGCAGTTCCCTGACATGCTGGACGTCGTCGCCCGCGCCCGGGAGCTGGACCAGTTCGCCGCCAGCCACGACGCGCAGCTCGCGCTGTTGCTGCGTGCCAAGGGCGCGGCCTGGACACCGGGCTTTGTGCAGCAGGCCGCGGCCCGCCACGGTTTCGTCGCCGGCGCATTGCCGGGGCGCCTCGTCATGCCGTCGGGCGAAGAGGGCGCGCCGCCGGTGCTGACGCTGCAGTTCGACGCGCAGGCCGCGCTGGCCGAAGACCCGGAGGCCTTGTCGTTGCGCGAGCTGACGCTGTCGCTGGACGTGCCGCAGACGCCGGCCGAAACAGAGCCCTTTGCGTTGTGGCAGGAATCGGCCCGCGGGCTGGCGCGCGACCTGGAGGCTGAGGTCTGCGACGACCGCGGCCAGGTGCTGGGCCTGCATGCGTTTGCGGCCATCGACGTGGAATTGAAAAAGCTCTACGAAGCTTTGATCGAGCGCGACCTCGCGGCGGGGACGCCGGCTGCCAGACGCTTGTTCAGCTGACCTGACCGCCTGCGCAGTAGTTCACGGCGCGCGCCTCGCCGAGTCGGCGGACGGCCCCCGTTCGCGGGGTTCTGCACGCCGACGCTTAGCGCATCCTCGCAATAATGAAATCCTACGAACTAGGGATACGGACGAGGACTTCATGGCGATCTTGAAACTTTCAGCGACGGCTCTGGCCATCGGCTCGGCCATCGCAGCGCAAGCGTCTCCGGTGCTGGTCTCCGAGACCGTGTCCCTGGGCCAGGTGCTCAATGGCAATTCCAGCAATTTCCAGTTCGACCTGAGTGCCGCACTGGCGTCTCGCGGTCTGTCCGCCGGCGGTGCGCTGTCGGGCAGTCTCGTCGTCTACGGCGTCTCCGACGCTTCGTACAACAGCGTGTCCGGGCCGGTCTTCGGCAACTACCAGAGCGCAAACTACAGCACCTTCATCGCCTACTACTCGGGCAGCTGCTATTACTCCTGGTGGGGCGGCAGCAGCTGCTACTACTACCCGGTCTACGGCTCGCAGACGGACATGCTCCGCTCCGGCGACGTGATGCACCAGGACACGGTGGCCGACACGATGGCGGTCCACACCGGCGGCAGCCAAGCCAACGACACCGTCGATCAGTGGATCAGCTCCGCCACCGGCTACGGTGGCTGGAACTATGAGGGTCAGTACAACAACGGTGGCTACAACTACACCACCTACTACGACCGTCAGCGCGACGTCTACCAAGCCCTGCAGGGCAGCCTGGAAGTCGATCTTGGCCTCGACGCGCTGGCGCTCGGCGACCTGAAGAGCGACGGCGTCCTGAATTTCGACGTGGCCGCTTCCGTGGGCCAGTTCCGCCTGCTGTCGGCCACCCTGAATGTGCAGGTGGACGATGCTGCCGGGCGTCTGCCCGAGCCCGGCTCGCTGGCCCTGGTGGCCACCGCCGTCCTCACCGGCGCCAGCTTCACGCGCCGCCGCCGCAAGTCGTGAGCGAGCTGGAGCGGGTCTTCCGCCTCAACCCGGCGGCCGAACTGCGCATCGAGTCGGTCGGCGAGGACTGCCCGGTCCTCATCGTCGACCGCTTCTATGAAGACCCCGAAGCCGTGCGGCGCTTCGCGCTGCGCGGCAGCTTCGACAGCTCGCTGGCCTACTACCCGGGTCTGCACAGCACCATCCCGCCGCAGGCATTGACGCCGCTGTTCGAGCAGCTCGGCCGCCTGCTTGGCGCGCTGGGCACCACGGGCCTGGCGCCCGAGCATTTCACGTCGGACTTCTCCATCGTCACCACACCGGCCTCGGAGATGCTGGCCAACCAGAAGCATCCTCACATCGACGGCCTATTGGTCGCCGGTGTCATCTACCTGAACCCGCATCTCGAGATCGGTACCTGCCTGTTCCGCCACCTGCCCACCGGCAAGGCCATGCTGCGCGACCAGGCCGAGATGGACGAGTACGGTGCTTGGCTGCGCGACCACGGCGCAGCGACCCAGCCCGATACCTATGCCATCGAGCAGGACGGCATCTGGGAGCGGCTGCACACCATGGCCGGGTGCTACAACCGGCTGGTTATGTACCCGGGCAACGCTTTCCATTCCATCGACATGCGCGATGTGCAGCGCAACCACACGATGGAAACGGCCCGGCTGACGCAGCGGCTTTTCGTGAAGCCACCCGTCGCCGTAGAAGCCTGACCCTCTTTCGGAACGCTCCATGTACATCCGCAACATCGTCATCGTCGGCGGCGGCACGGCCGGCTGGCTGGCGGCCTGCTATCTGCAACGCACCTTGGCCAGCGACCCTGCGGCCGGTGTGCGCATCCGCCTCGTCGAATCGCGCGAGATCGGCACCATCGGCGTCGGCGAGGCCACGGTGCCGACGCTGCGCGGCACCTTGGCGGCCCTGGGCATCCCTGAAGGTTCGCTGTTCTCGGCCTGCGATGCGGGACTGAAGAACGGCATCCGCTTCGTCGGCTGGCGCGAAGGCGGCAACGCGAGCACGGACCGCTACGACCATCCCTTCGACGGCATCACGCCCTTCGACGGCTATTCGACGGCGGTGCACTGGATGAACCTGAAGCAGCGCGGCGCGTCTGTGCCGCCGCTGGCCGACGCCTGTCTGGTGCAGACGGCGATGTTCGATGCCAACGCCTCGCCCAAGCCCATGACCGCGCCGGACTACCAGGCGCCGGTGACCTACGCTTATCACCTCGATGCCATCAAGCTGGCCGCGTTGCTGAAGAAGACGGCCACCGAGCGCGGCGTCGAGCACCTCATCGGCGAGGTCGTCGACGTGAAGCGCAACGAGGCCGGCATCGAGAGCCTGGGCCTGGCCGACGGCACGCGGCTGGAGGCCGACTTCTTCTTCGACTGCAGCGGCTTCAGCTCGCTGCTGCTGGGCAAGACGCTGGGCGTGCCCTGGGAGTCCTACGCCGAACTGCTGCCCTGCGACCGCGCCGTGGCCATGCCCTGGGCCTATGCCGACGTTCACGCGCCGATGCGTTCCTACACGACGGCCACGGCCCAGCGGGCGGGCTGGACCTGGGAGATCGACCTGCAGTCGCGCACCGGCGCGGGCTACGTCTATTCGTCGGCCGACTGCAGCGAGGACGAGGCCCTAGCGACGTTGAAGCGCCAGATGGCCGGCCGTGAATCGCTGGCCGACCCGCGCCTGCTGAAGATGCGCGTCGGCCGCCACCAGCGCAGCTGGGAAGGCAATTGCATGGCCTTGGGCCTGGCCGGCGGATTCATCGAGCCGCTGGAGTCCACGGCCATCTATCTGATCGAGTACGCCCTCCAGCTCTTCGTCGACCACCTGCCCACACCAGCCGGCGTGGAACGCTGCCGGGCACGGGTGAATCAGCTGATGGCCGAGATGTACGAGGAGCTGCGCGACTTCGTGCTGTTGCACTACGTGCTCTCGCAGCGGCGCGACAGCACTTTCTGGCAGCGCATCACGGAAGAAGTGGCCCTGCCGCCCACCTTGGTGGCGACGCTCCAGCTGTGGGAAGCCAAGCTCCCGTCGCCGAGTGACATGCGCCATCGCGTGTCGCTGTTTGGCTCGCACAACTGGCTCTTCATCATGGCCGGGCTGCGCTGGTTGCCTGAGCAGGGCATCGGTCAGACGCCCTATGTCCCGGTGGCCAGCAGCATTGCGGCGATGAAGCATGTGCAGCAGTTGCGCGAGCAGGCGGCTCAGCATTCGCCGAGCCTGCGCGACTACGTCCGCAAGCAGCGCGCCGCGCACGACGGCCGACCACAGACCTGAGCCTCACTGGTTGCGGGGAAGGGCGCCTTAAACTGAAGCGCCCATCGCCACCGGAGCCCGCTTGAGCTTCAGCCTGCTGCTGATTGCCCTTCTCATCGCCGCCAGCGCCTTCTTCTCGATGGCCGAGCTGTCGCTCGCCGCGTCGCGCCGGCTCAACCTGCAGCAGCGTGCCGATTCGGGCGACGCCCGCGCGGCCAAGGTACTGGCGGTGCAGGAGCATCCGGGCGACTACTTCACCGTCGTGCAGATCGGCGTCAACACGGTCGCCATCCTGGCCGGCATCGTCGGCGAGGGCGCGTTCACGCCGCATTTCGAGAGCGCGCTGACGCTGGTCATGGCGCCGGAACCGGCCGCGACGCTGGCCTTCGTTGCGTCCTTTGCGAGCATCACGGCGCTCTTCATCGTGCTGGCCGACCTGGTGCCCAAGCGCCTGTCGATGAATGAGCCGGAGCGCGTCTCCATGGCGTTGGTTGGCTCCATGCTGGCGTTGTGCCGCGTGCTCAAGCCGCTGGCCTGGCTGTTCAGCGGCATCACTGAAGGCCTGATCCGCGTGCTGGGCCTGCCGGCCAAGCGCGACGAGACCATCAGCTACCGCGACATCCTGGCGTTGACCGAGGCCGGCTACCAGGCCGGCGTCGTGGCGGACGAGGAGCAGCAGGTCATCGCCAACGTGTTCGAGCTGGACACGCGCACCGTCGAGACGGTGATGACCGAGCGCGAGCGCATCGTCTTCTTCTCGCGTGACGACGACGACACGCTGATCCGCAACCGCGTCGCCGATGCGCCGCATTCGACCTATCTCGTCTGCGACCGCGACATCGATCAGGTCGTGGGCTACGTGGACGCGACCGACCTGTTCCAGCGTGTGCTGCGCGACGAGCGCCTGTCGCTGCGCGAGAACGGCGGCGTGCTGGTCAAGAAGGTGTTGATCGTGCCGGACCGGCTGACGCTGTCGGAGATGCTGACCCAGTTCCGCGAGGCGCACGAGGACTTCGCCGTCGTCGTCAACGAGTACAGCCGTGTGGTGGGCGTCATCACGCTGAACGACGTGATGAACACGGTGATGGGCAGCCTCGTGGCGCCGCACGATGAAGAGCAGATCGTGAGGCGGGAAGACGGTTCCTTCCTGGCCGACGGCATCACGCCCATTCCCGATGTGGAACGGGCCCTCGGCATCGCAGGCTGGCCGCACGCCGGCACGTACGACACGCTGGCCGGCTTCCTGATGGTCATGCTGCGCCGCATCCCGCGGCGCACCGATGTCGTTGAGTGGGAAGGCTGGCGCTTCGAGGTGGTGGACGTGGACAGCTACCGCGTGGACCAGGTCATGATCACCGCGGTAGCGCCCCTCGTCAGAACTTGAAGTTGCCGTCGGCGCGTGACTGAGTGCCGCTTGCGCAGCTCGTGAACTCGCGGTTGCCACTGCCAGTGGTCTGGTTGCTTTCCCAGATGGCCGACGAACCATTCCACTTCACGTACTTGTACTGAATCGGCGTGCCTGCAGGCAGGCTGACGGTGCCCGTCCACGGCACGTTGGCGCCCGAGCCCTGGATGGTCAGCGCAAAGCCCGAGCCCGGTGCCCAAGCACCCAGGCCGCTGACGTTGCCGACGACGCGCAGGTTCTCGCCGACTACCGTGTTCGCGTTCGCGATCGTGAAGGTCACCGAGCAGTTGCCGCCGCCACCGCCGCTGGTCTTCTGCCCGATGTAGATGGCCACGGCCGGCGTGCTGCCGCTGTTGTTGGCGGGCACCGTGAAGCTGGCGTTGCCGCTGGCGTCCACGGTCACCGTGTCGGCCGTGCAGCCGGTGCCGGCGGCGTTCTTCAGGCCGTTGATGACGTTGCAGTAGCTGCCGGCGGGCAGGCCTGTGGCGAAGGTGCGCGTCCAGGCGCTGCCGCTGTTGTTCAGCGCGACGAAGCCGACATTGCCGCGGCTGAAGGCAACCTGGTTGCCGTTGTCGCCGACGATCCAGTTCTGCTGAGCCTGGCCGAGGCTCGCGTTGCGAAAGGCCACCATGTTGGCCAGCGGTGTCCAGCGATGGGCAAAGTCCCAGACGACATTGATCTGCGGCACGCCTCCGCTGTAGGGGCTGGTGCTGGGGCGATCCGCGCCGGTGTCGGTGAACTTGAAGCCCGAGTAGAGCTGGGCCTCGCCGTAGCCCTGGGCCAGCATGAAGACATGCGCCAGCGTGTAGCGCTGGCCGACTGCATCGGCGCCGCCGTTGTTGTTGATGTTCAGCGAGCCGCCGTTGCGCTCCGTGTCCCAGTTCGTGATGAAGACGGTCGCGTTCTGCGGCTGGATGAAGCCCCAGCTGCCGCCCCAATTGCCCCAGGTACCCATGACGCCCGGGATGCTGGCCAGGTTGAGGCCGTTGTTGTTCCGGAAGACGTCGCGCATCGCCGACGTGAACTGAAATTCGTTCAGCGTGCCGACGGGGAAGTAGCTCGGCCGGTCCACCTCGCCGTCGTTGATGATCTCCTGCGTGACCCAGATGGGCTCGCCCTTGAGCGTCGTCGGGTAGGCGGCCTTGACGGTGTTCATGATGGCCGTCCAGGCGCTGGCCGGCATGTGCTTGGCCGCGTCGATGCGAAAGCCGTCGACGCCCATGCCCAGCAGCGCCTTCAGGTAGTTGGCGATCTGGCCTTGCACATAGCTGCTCTCGGTCGCCAGGTCGGGCAAGCCGCCCAGGCGGCAGTTCTGGACGTTGCTGCGGCCGGCCGGCGAGTTGTAGTCGCTGTCGGCGATGTTGCAATTGGCGTGGAAGTCGTTGGCGCTGAAGTAGGGGTAGGCCAGTGCGGCGGCATTCCAGGTCGAGCCA
>JAEKLF010000026.1 GCA_019509985.1 Burkholderiales bacterium
CGCAGGCTGCTCAATGGTTACGGCCCGACAGAATCAACCGTCTGCGCCACGACCTATTCTTGTGACGAGCAGCAGCTTCTGGCGCCTCCCATCGGCCGGCCCATCGCCAACACCCGCATCCACATCCTGGACGCCTGGGGCCAGCCGTGCCCGATCGGCGTGGCCGGGGAGCTGCACATCGCCGGAGCGCAGCTCGCGCGAGGCTACCTCAACCGCCCCGAGCTCACCGCCGAGCGCTTCGTGCCCGACCCCTTTGGCGCGCCGGGCAGCCGCATGTACCGCAGCGGCGACCTCGCGCGCTGGCGTGCCGACGGCACGCTGGACTTCCTCGGCCGCAATGACCACCAGGTCAAGATCCGGGGTTTCCGCATCGAGCTCGGCGAGATCGAGGCCGCCCTGCAGGCCTGCCCCGGCGTCCGTGACGCCGTCGTGCTGGCGCGCCAGGACGGCGAGCACAAGCGCCTGGTGGCCTACCTCGTGGCCGAGGAGTCCGCCTCGGCCGAGGCCCTCTCGTCCGAATCACTCTCGCCCGAGGCGCTGCGCACACTGCTGTCCACCCGGCTGCCCGAGTACATGCTGCCGGCCGCCTATGTGCGGCTACTCGCCCTGCCGCTGACCCCCAACGGCAAGCTCGACCGCCAGGCCCTGCCCGAGCCCGATGCCTCGGCGCTGGGCTCCAGCGCCTACGAACCCCCGCAAGGCCCGGTCGAGGAGACCCTGGCCGCGCTGTGGTGCGAGCTGCTGGGCTTGGTCCAGGTCGGCCGCCACGACGACTTCTTCGCCCTCGGCGGGCATTCCCTGCTGGCCGTCCAGCTGGCCTCGCGGGTGCGCTCTTCGCTCGGGCTGGAGGTGGCGCTGGCCGATCTGTTCGCCCACCCGCGCCTGGCCGAGTTCGCCCTGGCCCTGGCCCACGCCTCGGCCAGCTCGCTGCCGGCCATCGTGCCCGTCGCTCGCGATCTGCCGCTGCCGCTGTCGTTCACCCAGCAGCGGCTGTGGTTCATTGGCCTCCAGGAACATGCCGGGACCGCGTACTCGATTCCCGCCAGCGTGCATCTCAAGGGAAGCCTGGACGTGACCGCATTGCGGGGCGCGCTGGATCGCATCGTCGCCCGCCACGAAGCACTGCGCGCCACTATCACGGTGGTGCAAGGCCTGCCCTTGCAACAACTGGCAAATCCGGACATTGGTTTCGCGTTGACCGAACTGGATCTGTCCGGCGCGCCGGATCCACAAGCCGAGGCCTTGCGCCTCATGGAACTGGACAGCCAGACTCCGTTCGATTTCGCCAGGGGCCCACTCATCCGCGGCAAGCTGTTCAAGCTTGCGAGTCAAGATCATGTTCTGCATCTGAGCATGCACCACATCGTCAGCGACGGCTGGTCCCTAGGCGTGCTGGTCAACGAGTTCAGCGCGCTGTACGCCGCCTTCAGCGCCGGCCTGCCCGACCCGCTGCCGGCCCTGCCCATCCAGTACGCCGACTTCGCCGCCTGGCAGCACCGCTGGATCTCCGGCGCCTTGCTGCAGCGCCAGCTCGAGTTCTGGCGCGCCCACCTGCTCGGCGCCCCGGCCCTGCTGGAGCTGCCCACCGACCGGCCTCGCCCGCCGCTGCAGGACTATGTCGGAGAACACCGGCAGTTCAATCTGGGCGAAGCACTGACGGCAAGCCTGAAGGCGCTGAGTCAGCGCCATGGCTGCACGCTGTTCATGACCTGTCTGGCGTCCTGGGCCGTGCTGCTGTCGCGGCTGACAGGGCAACAAGACGTGGTCATCGGCACTGCAGCGGCTGGGCGCAACCGCGCAGAAATCGAGCCCTTGATCGGTTGCTTCGTCAACTCGTTGCCTCTGCGCTTCACTCTGAAACGGCAGGACAGTGTTGCCGACCTGCTGGCGCAGACCCGGCACAGCACGCTCGCGGCGCAGGCAAACCAGGACATTCCGTTCGAGCAAATTGTCGAGGCGCTCAATCCCGTGCGCAGCACGGCACACAACCCGATCTACCAGGTCATGTTCACTTGGCAGAACGCGCCGGAAGGTGAACTCGATCTGCCAGGGCTGCAAATGCTGCCGGTCGGAACCCCCACCCGCGCGGCGCAGTTCGATCTCGAAGTCTCGATGTCCGAGTCGAACGGATGCATCGTTGCAGGCCTTGGGTATGCGAGCGCCTTGTTCGATGCCACCAGCATTGAACAGCAGATCGAAGAATGGCGCACGCTGCTGCAGGCCATGGTCGAGGACGACTCGGCCTGCGTGCTGCGCCTGCCGCTGCTGCCCGAGACCGAGCAGGCCCAGCTGCTGGCCTTCAACGCCACTGAGACCGACTTCGACACCGAGCTGTGCATCCACCAGCTCTTCGAGCAGCAGGTCCGCCTGCGCCCCGAGGCCACTGCGCTGGTCTTCGAGCAGGAGTGCCTGAGCTACGCCGCGCTCAACGCGCGCGCCAACCAGCTCGCGCATCACCTCGTCGCCCTGGGTGTGGGGCCGGACACGCGCGTGGCAATCTGCCTGCCGCGCAGCACCGAGATGGTGGTCGCCTTGTTGGCCACGCTCAAGGCCGGTGCCGCCTATGTGCCGCTGGACCCGGCCTATCCGGCCCAGCGCCTGGCCTTCATGCTCGAGGATTGCCGCGCCGCGGTGCTGCTGTCGCACTCGGACTGCGCCCAGGCGCTGCCCGCGTCTGCGGGCGTGCCGCTGCTGTGGCTCGATGCTCCCCACCCCGCCTGGCTGCTCGCCCCGCAACATGACCCGCTCGTGCCAGGCCTCACCCCGGCTCACCTGGCCTACGTCATCTACACCTCCGGCTCCACCGGGCTGCCCAAGGGGGTGATGGTCGCGCATGGCGGCCTGGTCAACTACGCGCATGCGGCGGCACAGGCCTATGCACTGGCGGTCTCGGACCGTGCACTCCAGTCCAGTTCGGTCAGCTTTGACATCGCAGTCGACGAAATTTTCACCACGCTGGCCTGCGGCGCCACGCTGGTGCTGCTGCCAGCGCAACGGCTGCCCGACATTGCTGAGTTCGAGCGTGTGATCGAACAGCACCACATCACGGTGCTCAACCTGCCGACCGCGTATTGGCATGAGTGGGTGACAGAACTCGAAGAGTCCGGCACGCCTTTGGCCGCTTCATTGCGCCTGGTGATCAGCGGCGGCGAGGCGGCTGCTGCATTGCGCGTGAAGCAGTGGCATCGTCTGGCAGGCGCGCGCGCGCGCTGGCTCAACAGCTATGGGCCCACCGAAACAGTGGCCGGCGTCACGTTTGGCGCCGTGGGTGATGCTGAGACCGTTCACATCGGGCGCCCCTTGCCGAACACCCGCATCCACATCCTGGACGCCTGGGGCCAGCCCTGCCCGATCGGCGTGGCTGGGGAGCTCCACATCGCCGGGGCGCAGCTCGCGCGCGGTTACCTCAACCGCCCCGAGCTCACCGCCGAGCGCTTCGTGCCCGATCCCTTCGGCGCGCCCGGCAGCCGCATGTACCGCAGCGGCGACCTCGCGCGTTGGCGCGCCGACGGCACGCTGGACTTCCTCGGCCGCAACGACCACCAGGTCAAGATCCGGGGTTTCCGGATCGAGCTCGGCGAGATCGAAGCAGCCCTGCAGGCCTGCCCCGGCGTGCGCGAGGCCGTCGTGCTGGCGCGCCAGGACGGCGACCACAAGCGCCTGGTGGCTTACGTCGTGGGCGAGGAGGAGTCCGCCTCGCCCGAGGCGCTGCGCACGCAGCTCTCCACCCGGCTGCCCGAGTACATGCTGCCGGTCGCCTATGTGCTGCTGCCCGCCCTGCCGCTGACCCCCAACGGCAAGCTCGACCGCCTGGCCCTGCCCGAGCCCGATGCCTCGGCGCTGGGCTCCAGCGCCTACGAGCCCCCGCAAGGCCCGCTCGAGGAAACCCTGGCCGCGCTGTGGTGCGAGCTGCTGGGCCTGGCCCAGGTCGGCCGCCACGACGACTTCTTCGACCTCGGTGGCCATTCGTTGCTCGCGGTCCAACTGGTCTCGCGCATTCGCAGCTGCCTGGGCATTGATACCGCGGTCGCCGGGATCTTCCAGCAACCGACGCTGCACGGTCTGGCGCACATCTTGTCCGCCCAGTCAGCCTCGGTGGACCGCCTGCCTGCGGTCACTGCGGTCTCGCGCACCGAGCCGCTGCCGCTGTCCTTCGCCCAGCAGCGGCTGTGGTTCCTGGCCCAGCTCGATGCGCGCGCCAGCGCCGCTTACCTCATGCCCGGTGGCGTGCGGCTGATCGGTTCGCTGGACGAGTCGGCGCTGCGCCAGGCGCTGGACCGCATCGTCGCGCGCCACGAGGCGCTGCGCACTCGCTTCGTGGCCGTCGAGGGCTCGGCCGTGCAGGAGTTCGCCCCGCCCGGGC
>JAEKLF010000148.1 GCA_019509985.1 Burkholderiales bacterium
CACGACGCGCAGCAGCAGCTTTCCGCTGCTGGCCATCTGAGACAGGTGCTCGAATTCATGTGGGGGTGTCTTCGTGTTCATCCTCGGTCCTCCAAAAAGGGGCGGTCAGGACTGTCTCGAGCGAATCTTAGAAACGCTACCGCTCGCCGCGAGTAGGACGGCGCCGTGTGGGGCATTCCGCGCTGGCTCTCGTAGACCTCGTTCGATCCCAGGCGGAAGGCTGTGTCGGCGCAAGCGAGCGGCTGTTCCTGCAGGAAGGCCAGCAGGGGGCGGAAAGCCTCCGCGACGCTGGTCGCCTCGTCGAGCATGTTGAACACCAGGCGCAGCTTCTGCGCGGGCATGCCCATGCGGGCGAGTTCCACCAGCGTGGCAATCGTGTCCTTCTGCTGCTTGATCGCGGCCACGGCCGGGACGACGTAGTGGTCAAAGTCCTCGTGGCTGCCCCGGTATCGGTCCATCAGCGCCAACAGATCCTCGACAGCTTTCGCAGAGATCAGGTTGGCGCCTGGGATCCGCGGCAGCAGCAGGTGACCGCAAAGACCTGACGGACCGGCAGTTCTGGGTGTGCTGGAGTTGTGATGCCTGGGTCGGCTGCAAGGAAGGCTCTTAGGAGCCCTTTGGCGAGCTGGCGGATGAGGCGCTGCGAGCCGCGCGCATTGCCGCGCACAAGGCTTTCGATCCGATCTGGGAGCGAGGCTGATGACCAAGCGAGAGGCCTATGACTGGTTGGCCCAGACGCTGGCAATACCTCGCGAGGAATGCAAGATCGGTCTGATGAAGCTGGAGGATTGCGCCAGGGTCAGTCAGGCTGTAGGGGAGCGGTTCGGCACCGAATAAATGGATGCGCAACCCAAGTTGATCGCTGCGCTGGGTGGGCAGTCGCCTACCGCTTGGCGACGCATTCGTCGGGCAGGCCCCGGTCTACTCACACCCGTACCAAGAGCGATCGGTGAACCTGCATGAACCGCCCCCGGTTCGAACTGGCCTCCGGGAAGTTGGACATCGAGTGTCAGTGCCTCGGCGATGATGGGCGACCGGCTTGAGCAATAGATGGGAGGACCGCCAAGCGAGGCGAAGGCGGTGCTCCGCGCCAGGTGGCCAGGCCGCGGGAGCCCTCCATAATCAAGACGCCCCGCTTGTTCGAGACGCCTACCTTTCATCATGGATAAATTCTTGCTGCAGCAGCAGGTACTGGAACGGCTCGCCGAAGACTTGCTGCAAGCCGAACAGGCAGCGCGGGTGGCGCATGAGACGGCTACGCACGAAGAAAACATCGCCGAGAATAAATACGACACATTGGGTCTCGAAGCCGCCTACCTGGCCACCGGCCAAGCGCGTCGCGCCGAAGCCATCCGCCAGGCGATGGCCAATTGGCGGCAATTCCGCCCGCGCGCCTACGACGCCAGCAAAGGTATACAGCTCGGCGCGCTGGTCTGCCTGGCCGATGCCGACGACAAGCAGCAACAGCTCTTTCTCGGCCCGGATGGGGGCAGCATGAAGCTGGTAAGCGGCGTTCAGGTCATCAGCAGCGAAGCCCCGTTGGGCAGGGCCATGCTGGGCAAGTGCGAGGGCGATGTGGTGTCGATACAGGTCGCTCCAATCCGACAGCAGTTTGAGGTGCTGCGGGTGCATTGAGCCGCACGCCAGTTCACGCCGAGTTGATCAGGAATCAGCCGGCTTCGACCTTGAGATTTTCCGTTCAAACCGTGGTGGAGCGAGATTGAAACAACAGCTGATCGGGTTCTTGCTGACCCTGGCAGTCACGACGCAGGGTGCTGCGGCGGATTTGGAGCCTGCTTACGCGGCACTGCTGAAACCGGCGGTGCAGGAAGCCAAGGCGGCCCACTTGGCTGCGGAACTGCTTTCGCGCTACCACTACAAGGCCGTCCCGCTCGACGACGCCTTGTCGAGCAAGATGTTCGACCAGTACCTGAGAGCGCTCGACCCCGAGAAGATCTACTTTCTGCAATCCGACATCGACCGCCTTGCCGTCGAACGTACCCGGCTTGACGACGCGATCCTGACCGAGGATTTGCGCGCGCCGTTCGAGATTTTCAACTTGTACGAACGCCGGGCAGTCGAGCGAATGGCCTATGCCCGCAGCCTGTTGCACAAGGGATTCGATTTCGAGAGCGACGAAACGCTGATGATTGATCGCAAGGACCAGGCTTGGCCCGCGACCGAGGCAGATTCGCTTGACCTGTGGCGCAGGCGTGTCAAGAACGATTGGTTGCGGCTCAAGCTCGCGGGCCAGGACGACGGGACAATCGCGAAAGTCCTCGACAAGCGCTACGACAACGCCTCCAAGCGCATCGGCAAGATCACAGGCGCCGACGCCTTCGAGGCGTTCATGAATGCCTACACGACGGCGATCGAGCCCCATACCAACTATCTGGGCCCGCGCGCCGCAGCCAACTTCGACATCGCGATGCGGCTGTCGCTGGCGGGCATTGGCGCCGTTTTGACCGACATCGATGGCTACGCCACCATCCGCGAATTGGTCGCGGGTGGGCCAGCGAGCCTCTCTGGGCAACTGCAGGTGGGTGACCGCATCGTGGGCGTCGCGCAAGGCGCGACCCGCCCGGTGGACGACGTCGTCGGCTGGCGCCTGGACGACACGGTGGCGCTGATTCGTGGCGCGGTGGGTTCGACGGTGCGCCTGGACGTCCTGCCCGCCGACATGGGGCCCGACGCGCCAAGCAAGACCGTGGTCCTGGTCCGCGACACCATCAAGATCCAAGACAGCGCAGCCAAGGCCAAGGTCTATTCGGTGGCGACAGGTGAGGGCAAGCGCTTGATCGGCGTGATCACCCTGCCGTCCTTCTACGAGGATCTCGATGCGCTTCGCAAGGGCGACAAGGATTACCGGAGCGCAGGTCGTGACGTGGCCCAGCTGTTGACGGATCTGAAGGCCCAAAAAGTGGATGGCATTCTGATGGACCTGCGCAACAACGGCGGTGGTTCGCTGCGCGAGGCCATCGGTCTGACGGGCCTGTTCGTCGGGAAGGTGCCTGTGGTTCAGACACGCAATGCCAAAGGCGACGTTGCCGTGGAGAAAAACGTCAACACCGGCCTGGCTTGGGACGGACCGATGGGCGTGCTGATCAACAGGGCCTCCGCTTCAGCGTCGGAAATCTTCGCGGCAGCGATTCAAGATTACGGTCGCGGCCTGATCGTCGGCGAGCCCAGCTTTGGCAAGGGAACAGTCCAGACCGTGGCCAGCCTCGACCAGGTCGCCCACAACGTCAATCCGGTGTACGGAGAATTGAAAATGACCATCGCGCAATTCTTCCGCGTGAACGGCGGCACCACGCAATTGCGTGGCGTGATGCCGGACATCGGCTATTTGCAAAGCGACAACGACACTTTGTTCGGCGAATCGAGTTTCGACAACGCCTTGCCGTGGACCCGTGTCAAGGCGGCCGACTACACGCCCGTGGGCAACATCACGGCGCAGCTCCCGCGCCTGCTGGCGTGGCATGAGAGTCGCGTCCAGCGCGACCGTGATTACCAGGGCCTGCTGGACGATCTTGCAAAAGCACGAGAGCGGCGCAAGAGCAATGTGATTTCACTCAACGAAGCGGAGCGGCGCAAGGAGCGCGCCGCTATGGAGGCCCGCCTGACGGCCATGTTGGGCTCCGAAGGAACGGCTGCGGACGGGACGCTGGCGGACGACGGCTTGCAGTTCAACGAACGCAAGCTCAGCAAGGATCTGGCCATCGAGAAGACCCGGAAATCCGTCAACGACGTCCTCTTGAATGAGGCGGTCAGCATCCTGTCCGACAGCGCGGCGTTGAAAGAAGGTCATTCCAAAATGACAGCGAGCGCGTTGTCGACCCGTCCTGTCGTGGTCACGGCCCTTTCGACAGCGCCATCGAAACAATAGGCCTCGGCGTGGCCGAGCAGCCGGTCTTCGATGTTGGCGCGTGGACGACCTTCAGCCCTTCGTGATCGACTGGTGAGAGATGCACCCGGCGTCAACACCGGCAGCTTGCCCCAGCCAGCTCCAGCTGTTCATCGACGAGCTTCTTGAAACCGCACTCGGGCGGCGTGCCATGGCGGGCCATGGCAGTCTCCTTTGGATGCCTCAAGCAGTGAGGTTCATACCCGGTGGGCGAGCATGATGTGAACAGCTCTGGAACGGTTCACAACACGCTCATCAGCATTTCAGGGCGGTCAATTCATGCCGAAGCTCCACTGGTTGCCCTTCTTAGCCTGGTGCATCTCGACCAGCCCTGCAAGCCAACTCGCATCGTCATTGGAACCGCAATCGGCAAGCTTGCGGTCGTCCCAAATGACCGGCGCTGTTTCAGCGTTCATCACGCCGTAGTGGCCGATTTCGGCCGTATTCATTCGACCAATGCCGCTGCATCACGACGGTGGCTGCGGGATCCGCACCGCGAAGCAGGCGAGAGCCGCGTTCCCGGCCCCTCACGCTGGCAATCAGGGGACTCGCTGCGTCTCCAACGCCGCGCGCAGCGTTTCCGCCTGGTCCTCGAAGCGCACGGCCGTTAGGCCCAGCACGGGATCTTGCTGCAGCGCGGTGTCCAGCGCCGAGCGGCCGGTGTAGCGCCGCACGAGGTCCTGCCCGATGGCGTAGAGCTTGCGGTTCTTGGCCTCGGCATCGGCCAGCGCCTGCGTGCTGCGTTCCAGCAGCTTCGTCAGCGCCTGGTTGGCCTGCTGACGGGCGGCGGCTTCCTGGCGCGCGGCGACGATCTGCTGCTGCAGCGCCTGTTCGCGCTCGACGCCCTTGGCGTCACCCTGCTGCTGCGTGTCCCTGGCGGCCCGCAGCTGCGTGCGCAACGCGTCCAGCTCGGCCTCGCGGGCCTTGAGCCGCGCGGCGCTGCCGGCGACCTGGGCCTTGGCCGTGGCGGCGTCCTTGCGCGCGGCGGCCACGTCGGCCTCGGCCTTGGCCTTGTCGACCTGCAGCGTGGACTGCTGTTCCTGCGCGGCGCGCAGCGCGGCCTGGGCACGGCGCAAGGCCTCGCGCTCCTTGGAGACCTTGGCGTCCTGGGCTTGCACGCCGAGGCTGGCGAGCGCGAGCAGTGCCAGCAGTGTGATGGCGACGCCGCGGGCCGAGCGCCGAGCAGCTCCCAAGCCGGTCCGTTTGGCGGTGTGCTCGCCGGTCGGTCCGGCAGGCATCGTCGTCCCCCAGCAGGACAGACTGGGCTTGCCCGCGTTCAGCAGGGCAGGACTGGGCGAGGGGCTCACGTTCATGTCAAAACCTCGCGTTTAGGTCCAGCTGCAAGACCTCAATCCGCAGCGGCGCGCTGCTGAGGTTGCCGCTGACCGAGGTTGCATCGCCCGGCACGGCCAAGAAGCGCACGCCGTCGTCCAGATTGCGCGTACTGGTCCAGCGGCCGCTGAGCCAGAAGTTCTTGTCCAGGCCGATGTTCCCGCCCACGCTCCAGCCCTTGTAGTTGGTACCGCCCAGGTGCCAGGTCGTGTCCGTGAAGCCGTCGATCCAGGCGTCGCGCTGCACGAGGCGGTAGGCGACGAAGGTCTGCCAGTCGCCGCGGCGTGCGAGCTTGGGCGCGCCGACCTGGATGCGGCCCTGCAGCGCCGTCGTCTTGTCCTTCAGGTCGGTCAGCGGCACGCCCGCGCGGGCCTCGATGTCCTTCAGGTCGAAGCCGGTGTTCTTGATCCAGTCCAGCGTCAGACCCACGGGCACCGGCAGCACGCCGTCGAGCTGCAGCCTGGCCGTCAGGTTGATGGGCCGGAACTTCGACGCCAGGCCCCAGGTCGGCGCGGCCGTGCTGGTCGGGTCGTTCAAGTTGATCAGCGTGTTGCCCTTCAGGCGCAAGCCGGTGCCGTACTGCGAGGCGAAGTAGTTTGTCGCGCCGGCCCGCGGGCCGCTGGGCGCCGGGTTTGTCTCGCGCTGGCCTTCCATGTGACGAAAGTCGTAGGCCGCCAGGCCCAGCTTGAACTGCACGCCGCGCGCGAGGTCGATCTCGCCGCCCACCTGAGCGCCGAGCAGCCACTTGTCCTTGGTGCTCAGCGACAGCTCTTCGATCGGGAACACGCCGGCCGTGGCGAACAACCCGCGCTGCGGCGTGAAGGCATGGCTGAGCTTGGCCGCCACGCCGTCGAAGGCGAGGTCGTCGGGCCAGGCCAGGTCGCTGCTGAAGAAGGGGTTGGGCATGCGGCCGAAGTCGGCGGACAGGCCGTTGGTGAACAACGGCGGCTGCCAGCGGATGAAGGCGCGGTCCAGCCCCAGCGTGTAGCGGTTGAAGTCGTTGCCCAGCGTCTGCGTCGTGGACGTGGCACCGTTGCCGGTGCTGCCGGTGGCAATGCGCACGCTGGCCAGCACCTGCTCACTGAGCTTGGCGTCCACTTCCAGGCGGCCGCGCAGCGTCAGGCGCTGGCGGTCGGTGTTGGTGTTCGTCAGGTCGGGAGCCCAGGCGGGCGACGCCGTCTGCGCGCGGTAGATCTCGGCCGGCACGTTGTCCTTGTCGAGGAACTCGCTCTGGCCGCGCACGCGCAGGTCGCCGCTGACCTTGATGCGGCCGATCCAGTCCGGCAGCGCGTCCGGCTGGCCCCAGCGCTCACCCTTGGCCTGGGCCAGCACCTCGGCCTTGATCTCCTCGCGCATCTGCTGGCGCACCGTCTCGGGCACGTAAGGGATGCGCAGCACCTTCGGAGCCGTGGCATCGGCTTGCGGCTGCGGGGCAGGTGTGGTCGCGGCGACCTGCGCCTGCTTCAGGATGGCCTCGGCCCTGTCGCGCGTCAGCAGGCCTTGGGCGACGAGGGCGTCGATGAGGGCCTGCGTGGTCGCGCGCAGGCGGGCGAGTTCTTCCTTGTCGGTCTGGGCGTGGGCCGGCAGGGCGATGAGACTGGCAAGCAGCAGCGTGAGGATGGGTTTCATGGGGTCAGCTCGGAATCAAAGTCAGGCTTGTGGCCGCACGCTCAGCCGGAAGCGCATCGGCTGCGACAGCGCCAGCGCGGGGGGCGGCGGCAACTTGAACTGGCGGCGGGTTTCGTCGAGGGCGGCGCGCAGCGCGGTGTCGTTGCCGTCGTTGCCGCTCGGGCTGAGTTCGAAGCGCTGGATGGCGCCGTCCTTGTCCAGCCAGATCGAAAACGTCGCGGTCAGCGCCTCGGCGTCGGCCTTCAGATGCCGCTCGATCTCGCCCTGCAGCAGCTGGCGCGCGGTGTTGGCATAGAAGCGCTCCTGCGCGCGGTCGGCCGGCGTGCCGGCGGGGCCGGAAGCGCCCATGGTCGGCGTGCCGCCGGCGTAGTCCTTGGCCACGCTGCCGGCCGCGAAGGCACTCGGCCCATCGCCGGCCGCGCCTTCCATCTTGATGGACTCCGCCGGCTTGGGCGCCTCGACCTGCTTGGGTTGCTCCTCGCGCATCACCTGCTTGGGCTCTTCCTTGGGCGGCTCGGGCTTCTTCTCTTCCTTGGGCGGCGGTGGTGGCGGCGGCGTGTCGGGCAGGATGGAGATCTTGGCGACCTGTCGCTTGGGGCCTTCGGGCTTGATGCTCTTCACAGCCCACCACATGGCGAGACCGAGCAGCAGGCAGACGGCCGCAACGATGAGCTTGACGTGAATGGTCTTCATGTCACGTCCCGATGCGCGAGGTCACGAGCCCCATGTTCACGCCCAGCTTGTTGCACAGGTCGATGACGGCGATGACGCTGGCGTACTGCGTGCGGGCGTCGCCCTTGATGGCGACCGACATGCCGGCGTCGCGTGCCTTGGCCGCGTTGAGCTGGCTTTCCAACTCGTCCAGGCTCACGCCCACGCCGTTCAGCAGCACGCCGCCGTCGGGCATGACCTGCACGATCTTCAGCTCATGCTTCTCGGTGCTGGGTTTGTTGCTCGGCTTGGGCATGGTGATGTGCATGCCCTGCACGGAGGCCGTCGTCATCAGGATGAAGACGACCAGCAGCACGTAGGCCAGGTCCAGCATCGGCGTCACGTTGATGCTGTCGTAGGGTTTGGCTTCTTGGTTGACTTGCATGTCAGACGCTCCGTTGAGGCAACGGGTTTGTGGCAAGGTCCAGCCGGGAGTTCGCCCCGGCGGGCGACCTTCTTTTTGAGCGACCAAAAAGAAGGCAAAAAGTCGCCCCTGACCGCGCCGCCCTTCGCTGCGCTGCGGGTTCCCTGCGGTGCTCGCGGCTTGCAACCCCGCGCGGAACTCCCTTCGCTACGCTGCGGTCAAACAGCCGCGCGGAGTCAGAGCTTGAGGCGTGCTGCGCACGCGGTTGCAAGCCGCTGCGCTCCTCGGCGGCGCTAAAAGGGGGGTGATTGAACAGCCCGGTGACAGCGCGTTTTCGGGTTTGGCTGTTGGGCTGTTCCGGGGCTCCCCTTTGGAGGAGCCGAGAAGCGCAGAACTCCGAGGCGTGCGCGAAGCGCACTTCGTGAACTGACTTCGCGCAGCTGTTTGACCGCAGCGTAGCGAAGGGAGTTCTGCGCAGGCCTCGGAGTTCGAGCATCGCAGGGGATCCCGCAGCGCAGCGGAGGGGCGACGGAACAGGGGCGGTTTCTTTGCTTGCTTTCTTGGGCGCCCAAGAAAGTGAGTCGGCCGCCGGGACGAAATCCCGGCTGGGCATGGGCATTAAGCAAGCGATGGAGTCCATCGCTCAGTTCCCCGCCCGCTTCGTCACAAGCCCGATCTCGGTGATGTCCAGCTTCTTGGCCACCTCCAGCACCTGCATGACCTTCTCGTACTGCGCCGTCGCGTCGGCCTTCAGCACGACGGGCAATGCGGGGTTGGCGGCCTTGTACTGGGCCAGCGAGGTGCGCAACTGGTCCATGTCCACCGGATAGGCATCCAGGTACACGCCGCCGTCCGCCGTGATCGTGATCGCGCGCGTCTGTGGCTTGGCCAGATTGTTGGCGGCCGTCGTCACCGGCGAGTTGACCTTCACGCCCTGCACCGACGCCGTCGTCAGGATGATGAAGACGACGAGCAGCACATAGGCCAGGTCCAGCATCGGCGTGACGTTGATGTCGTCGTAGAGCTGGTTGTCGCCCTTGATGTCGGCAGACATGGCTACGGCGCTCCGTACAGCTCTGCCACACGAGTGATGAACTCGTCGATGAAGATCTGCATGTCCGACGTCGCGTTCTTGATCTGCGCCGCTAGGTAGTTGTAGCCAAACAGCGCAGGGATCGCGACGCCCAGGCCCGCCACCGTCGCCAGCAGCGCGGCGGCGATACCCGGCGCGATCGCGTTCACGTTCACGTCGCCCGCTGCGGCGATGGCCGCGAAGGTGATCATCACGCCCACCACCGTGCCCAGCAGCCCAAGGAAGGGCCCGCCCGAGATGGCGATGGTCAGCAGCACCATGCCCGAGTTCAGGTGCGCGTTCTCGCGCACATAGTCGGCGTCCACCGAGGCCTTCACCGCGTCCAGCGAGGCGCCGGACAGCGGCTTGGCACCGGCCTCGCCGACCTTGCGCTTGGCCAGCTCGCGCACGCCCGCCTGGTAGAGCCGGTAGATGGGCGACTGCGGATGCGGCGCATGCTGCTCCAGGTGCAGCAGGTCGTCGCTGGCCTCGCGGAACTTCAGCACGAAGCTGCGATTGGCCTTGCCCACCTGGGTCACGAGCAGGCCCTTGGTCACCATCACCCAGCAGGCGATGGCGAACATGACGCCGAGGATGCCGATGACGGCCCAGGCATCCGGTGTCAGGTTCTTGACGAGGATGCCCATGTAGCCGTGGCTCTCGCCGTCGGCTTCGACCGCATCCTTGGCTTCGCGCGTGGACGCGACGAGCTTGCTCTCCGCACCCTGCGCGCCAGCGGCGACGGCGATCCACTCGGCACTGCGCAGCGTGGCGGCCACCTGCACCTCGTCCATCAGACCGCGCGCGCCTTCACCGAGGCGCAGGCTGGTGGCCAGCGCAGGCGTGGCCAGGTCGCCCTGCGCCACCTGCACGCCGTTGACGAACAGCGTCGCCTTGCCCAGACCCAGCCGCAGCGCGACCTGGGTCCAGCGCGCCGGCATCACCTCGCCGCCGCTGACCTCGGCCTTGTCGGCACGCGCCGTGACCTTGCCGCCGTTCAAGCTCAGCGTCAGGCCGCCCCAGTTCAGCAGCGTGGCGCGCTGCACGTCGTCGAGCTTGACCCACAGGCTGACGGTGAGCTGGTTGCCAGCGTCGACGACGGGCTTGTCGGACAGCGCGTAGACGATGGCCTCGCCGTTCAGCCTGGCGCTGGTGGCGAGCAGGCCATTGGGCTCCGTCAGCAGCGTGCCCTGCGGCTTGACGGCACCGAGCTGGTCGGCACCCGCCGGCTTGTCGCTGAAGTGCAGCGCGATGACGGTGGCCGCATCGAAGCCGCTGGCCTCGCCCTCGGCCGCGGCCTTGGCATTGCCGCCGTAGACGTAGAACACATTCTTGTCGCTACCCGGCAGCACGCTGGGCACCTGCACCCACAGCACGGCCAGCTCATTGACCGAGTCGAAGCGCTCGACGCTGAACTTCAGCGGTGTCTTGTCGTCGCCGGCCACCACGCGCAGATCACTGCCGTCTTCCTTGGCCGCCGTGAAGTCGAAGTTGCCCGAGTGCAGCCGCACCGCCACGGCCACGCCGCTCGCGGCTTCCTTCGTTTCCAGCCCCTGGCTCGACGTGTTCAGCGTGATCTTTGCGCGCTCGCTCCAGTCGGCGTTCCACCAGGCGTGGGCGGTCGCTGGCAGCAGCGCAGAGAGGGCGAGGGCGGTGAGTGCTTTGCGCATCATGGTTTGTCTTTCGGGAATCAGGAGGAGCCGAAGCCCAGGAACTCCAGCAGCAGTTGGCGACGCCGGCGGCGGCGCTCTTCCTTGTCCTTGTCCGTCTCGGCCGCTGCAGCGGCCTGGGCGGCGCCGGTCGGCGTCACCGGCACGGCGATCGGCACGCTGATGGCCACATCAGCCGTCGCACCGGCGCGCGTGCCCGACACCTGGATGTCGTTCGCATTGACGAGCCGCTCCGCGCCGAGGAAGGCGTTGCCCTTGGAGCGGATGCCCGCCTCGCCGGCGTTGATCTCGCCGGTCGGTGCGTACAGGTCCAGGTCATTGCCGGCCGACAACACGGCGATGCCGGAGCCGCTGAACGAGCCCGAGGTGTCGAAGACGAGATTGCCGTTCGCGTCCAGCCGCAGCACGGGCGCCGGCACGCCGGTCACGGTCTTGGCGCCGCGGCCCGCGTCGATGTTGCCGGCCGACGACCACATCATCAGGTTGCCCTTGCCGAGCGTGAACACGCGCGACTGGTTGACGTCGAAGTTCTGCGCCACGATGGCCGACACGTCGCCGCCGTTGACCGTGACGATGCCCAGCTCGGTCGGCGCCTTGCTGCCCGCCGTGACCTCACCGGCGTTGACGCCGCCGCCCGGATTGATCAGTGTGATGTCGGCGCTTTGCAGCGTCTTGACCTGGCTGGTGGGCATGCGCACCTGGGCGCCCAGGCGAGCCGCCGTCGAGCTTGCATCGGCCAGCGGGAACAGCAGATTGATCGCCTGATAGCCCCGCGCATACGCGGCCCAGCGTTCGTCCCCCTCCAGCACGGCGGCGGCGCGGCCGGCGCTGCGCAGCTCGCCGACCAGCACGCGGTTCAGCCACGGAATCTGGCGTTCGATGGGCAGCGCGTCGAAGCGACGCAGCGTGTCGGCCGCGTCCACGCCGCGCTGGCCGCTCATCTGCGCGACGTAGTCGGCCAGCTTGGCGATGTCGCCCGTGGCGGCGAGTTGAGCGAGGGCCGAGGCGCGCGCCGGTGCCGCCTGTGCAGCCAGGCCATTCATCAGCACGCGGCCGACGAGCAGCGATTGCTGCGCGGCGCCGAGCTTGTCGAGCTGAGCCAGCGCGGCCGCATCGCTCAGCGCGGACCAGGCTGGCTGCAGAAGATCGGTCTGCTTCACCAGCGCCTCGGTCACGGCCGGGTCGTCGGTGGGCTTGCCGAGCAGCGCGGCCATGCGCGCGCGTTGGTCGCCCGCTTCCGCACGCGCCGGCTGCGCGCGCACCTGCTCGGCCACGAGGCGGTCCACCGTTGCGGCGCCGAAACGCGCGCGCAGCAGGTCGAGCTGCTGCGCCGGCGTTGCCGTATCGAAGGCGGCAGCCGTGCCCGTGCCGCCGAGCAGCACGAAGGCCTGGCCCAGCTTGTTCAGCAACCCCGACGCGCCCAGCACCTGGAAACCCGCGGCGCTGGCACGTGCGTAGTCGTCACCGTCCGCGCTCAAGCCCGCCACCACCGTCAGCCGCGCGCCGCCGTCGGGAAGCAGCGCGCTGTTGGACAGGTTGCCACGCGCGACGATGCCGGTGCTGGTGGACAGATCCACATCGCGGCCGGCCAGCACGAGCAGGTCGCCCGGGCCGGCGATCTCCAGGCCGACGCCGGCATTGAACTTGATGTCGCGTCCGGCTTGCAGCATCGTCAGCTCGCTTCCGGCATCTACCGCGGCCGGCTGCTGCTGCACGCTGACGGCCGACACGCGCACGTCGCGCCCAGCGGCCGCCGCCAGCGGGCGCACTGACACGAGGTTCTGCAGCTCCAGGTCGCCGCTTGCCGACAGCAGCAGCGCGGGCTCGCGTGATGTCTGATCGAGCCGGGCCTGACCCAGCGCGTTGCGCGTCAGGCGCTGCGCCTCGGGCAGCGTGACCGTGGCGAGATCGCCCATCGCCACGGCCGCCTTGGGCTGCGGGGCAGCCAGAGCCAGCACCTGCAGGTTGTCCACGCTGACCGCGTCGCGGCCCGCAATCCAGCTGCGCGCCTGCAGCGGGTCGGCCACGTTGCTCCACTGCCAGAGGTTGGTCGCGCCCACGCCGCCCCGCGGCGCCAGCAGGCGCAGGTCCACCGGCACGACCTGGCCCGGGCTGCGCTCCCCGCCGGCACTGTCTTCCAGCGGCTGGCCGGCGCCGATGTAGCTCACCGACCCCGCCGCGCTCTGCACCAGCAGCTGGGCATTGCGGTCCAGCAGCGGCGTGGCCACGCCCTCGCCGAGGGCGGCCGTGTTGGCCTTGACCGGCAGGGCCAGCGACAGGTTGCGGGCGCTGGCCAGCGTGGCGTCGCCGCCGGCCTGCACGCGCATCGCGCCGTCCTGGTAGATCAGCTGCAGGCCGGGGTCGAGGTTGATGTCGGCACCGGCCTGCGTGCGCACCGCGCCGCCGGCCGACACGTCGATGCCGTGCGAGGCCAGCAGCTGGCCGCTGACGACATCGCGGCCCGCACGCACGGCCACGCTGCCGCCGCCGAACTGCTGCAGGCCTGGCGGCAGGTCCGAGCTGACCGCGCCACTCGCCGCGAGAAAGCCCGAGCTCGCTGCGGCCGCGTGCACCTGCACTGCGTCGCGACCGGCCTGCACCTGCACCGAGCCGCCGCCCAAGGTGGCCACACCCTGCGCGAACAGGTCGCTGCGTGCGAACCAGGCGACCGTGTCGTCCAGGCTGCCCTTGGCGCGCCACAGCCAGGCCGTGGCATAGCGCTGGCTGGTGTTCGCGGCCTGGCCGACGACATCGCGGCCGGCCGTCAACTTGATGGCGCCGCCATGGTCGTTGAACGGCAGCAGGCCGGAGCCGTCCAGCGCGGGGGCGATGTTCTCGAGTAGCGATGCGAAGGGCGTCTGCGGCAGCGGGTCGGGGGTATCAGGCGCGGGGGCCGGGGTCGGTGCCGGACTGGGCGACGGACTGGGCGACGAGCCCGGCGCTGGCGATGGCGATGGCGATGGCGATGGCGATGGCGATGGCGTTGCGCCGGGCGGGGCCGGCGGCTGGGTGTTGCCGGTGCTGGGGCCGTTGCCTTCGGACGGCTTGTCCGATGCGTCGCCGGCGACCATGGCGTGGGCCGTGGCAGTGCTTGCGAGAGGCGCTTGCGTCAACGCGCTGCCCGCGGGCACGCCCAACGTCGCCACCGTCGCACGGTTGTCGATCCAGCGGATGTCCTGCGCGGCGGCCAGCTCGATGCGGCCGGTGCTGCTGCGCAATTGCACCGGGCTCGCGCTCGTGTTCGTGCCGCCGATCAGCAGTGAGCCCGCCGGCGCGTCGCCACGCAGCGCCATCGGGTTGGCCGCGCCCAGGTCGGAGCCGGCGGCGATGCGCAGGTTGCCAGCGCGAGCCGACGTTGCGATCCACTCGCCGACTGTCGTCGGTGACTCGCGCAGGCCGGTGCTCAGGCTGGCCTGCAGCTTCACGTCGCCAGCGGCGCGCAGCGTCAGTGCCGCTTCGGCCGCATTCGGTGCGGCCGCCTGCCGGGCCGCGTTCAGCGTGGGCAGGCGCCAGTCGGCGGATAGCAGCAGGTCGCCCGCCGCGCGGATCTCGGCGCCGGGGCGCACGCGCAACGTCGACTGCAGCCCGGGCTGGGCCGCGGCCAGTCGCGCGGCGATGGCTTGCGCCGCCTGCTGCCCATCGCCCATGAAGGCCTCGTTGTCGGCCACGACGCGGCCCAGGCCCAACTGGCCGCTGGGCGCGGGAACCGGAGCAGGCGTCGGCGCCGGCGTGGGGGCAGGCCCGGGAGTGGGCGCGGGGCTCGGAGCCGGCGTTGGCGCGGTGCCAGGCGCCGTGGGCGGTGCCGGCGGCTGCGTGCTGCCGGTGGTGTTGCCGTTGCCCGGAGACAGCGTCGTCGTCGTGCCCGTGGCCGTGTCCAGCGCTCGCAAGGAAGACAGGCCGGTGCCAGCGGACGGGCTCACCGGCGGCGCGGGCGGCTGGACGCTGCCGGTCGAAGGGCCGTCTCCGGTGGACGGCGTGGTTGCCGGCGCAGGAGTCGGAGCTGGTGCTGGTGCTGGTGCTGGTGCCGGGACTGGTGCCGTTACGGGTGGCGCTGGCGGCTGCGTGCCGCCTGTCGACGGGCCGTTGCCAATGGACGGATCGGTCGGCGCGGGCGCGGGACTAGGCGTGGGGGCGGGCGTCGGTGCAGGAGCCGGTGTCGGACTTGGCGCTGGCACCGGGGCCGGCGCGGGAGTGGGCGTCGGCGATGGCGCGGGGACCGGAGCCGGCGCGGGGGCTGGAGCGGGGGCGGGGACCGGGGCGGGCGCCGGGCTTGGCGAGGGGCTCGGAGTCGGGCTGGGTGCCGGGGTAGGCGTCGGTGTGGGCGCAGGGCTGGGCACCGGCGCGGGCGTGGGCGCCGGGGAGGGTGCTGGTTGGGGGGCCGGAGTCGGAGTCGGCGAGGGCGCAGGTACGGGTGCTGGAGTCGGGCTCGTGGTGGGTGGCGGGGGAGGTTGTGTGTTGCCGGTCGACGGGCCGTTGCCGGTCGAGGGCATGGTCGGTGCTGGGGCGGGACCCGGAGTCGGGCTCGGGCTCGGGCTCGGGCTCGGGCTCGGACTTGGACTTGGACTTGGACTTGGACTTGGACTTGGACTTGGCGTGGGCGCCGGTGTCGGCACCGGTGCCGGAGTCGGGCTGGGGGTCGGCACAGGGGCCGGTGTGGGCGTTGGCGCAGGACCGGGGCTTGGCGACGGTGAAGGCGTCGGAGATGGGCTCGGCGTCGGCCCCGGGGACGGCGCAGGGCTGGGCGGCGTGCCGGAGGTCGGCGGTGCGGGCGGCTGGTTGTCACCCGTCGTCGGGCCGTTGCCGGTGGACGGGCCGGACGGGCTGGGAGGCGGTGTCAGCGGCGGCGTTGGTGGCTGGCTGCCGCCGGTGGATGGACCATTGCCGTGCGAGGGCTGCGCCGGTGTCGGGGTCGGAGCGGGCGCTGGCGCCGGTGACGGCGAAGGCGCGGGTGTCGGTGTTGGAGCCGGGCTGGGCGAAGGCGCCGGTGTCGGGCTCGGCGATGGAGCGGGGGACGGACTGGGCGACGGGCTTGGACCTGGAGACGGACTTGGCGACGGCGTGGGTGTGGGCGCGGGTGTGGGCGCCGGCGCCGGCGGTGCCGGCACGAGCCCACCAACGAGTTCGCTGATGTCGTTGTAGACCTTGACGGCTTCCACGTCGACGCTGCCGAGCTGCGTCAGCCGGGTCTGCAGCGGGGCGATCTTCACGTCCTGGCCGTCGCGCAGCGCACGCAGCGCGAGCTCACC
>JAEKLF010000320.1 GCA_019509985.1 Burkholderiales bacterium
CGACCTGCCGCCAATCACCGGTCTTAACCGCCACCTGGGCGTACGCCGTACCGTCCGCACCCCACAGCACGGCCAGCCGGTTGTAGTTGCCGCCAGCGCTTTCCAACATCGTATGCAACGTTTGCTGGAGCTGCGTGGGCGTGACGTCGAACTTGAACGAGGCGCCAGCGTTCAGCACATGAGGGCTGTTCATGCCTGCCCAGTTACCGCCAGCTTCGGGTTGGCTGTAGAGCTTCAGGCGCCCGCCTTCCCAAATGCCGGCGCCGCCGTTCCAACCCTGCAAGTCGCCATCGAACGTGGAAGTCGCGCTGCCCAATGCGGCGACCACCTGCGCTTCGGTAGGCACTCCGGCAAAGGCCATCGTGCGTTCGTATTGCAGCGTCTGGGTGAGCTGCCCCGCTGCGTCGTAGCGGTATTCGTTGACCGCGCCCAGTGCATCGATCTCGAAGCGCTTGCGCCCGGCCGCGTCGTAGACATAACGGGTGAGGCGCGCATCGGGTCCGCGCTCCTCGATGTTGTCCACGTAGGTCGTGGTCACGCCGGGCAGGCCCGGATCCCTGGCTGCTGCGAACTGCAGTTGAAGCTGCGTCCAGCAGAAGTCGGTGGCGGTGTAGCTGATGCCCGAAGAGCGCGAGGTGCCCTTGGCGTAAACGTAGACCGTGCAACCATTCGCATCCGTCAGGAACTCGACGGTGTAGGTGGTGCCGGCGGCGTAGTTGCCGATCTTGACGTAGCGCCAGACGTTGGCCTTGGTGTCGAAGGTCTGCGCATCGAGGGTGCCGTCGCGCTCCCACTGCACGGCCAGTCGGTTGTAGAGCCCGCCGTCGTTGACGCTGGCCACCATGGTGTGCAGTTGCTGCTGCAGTTGGGTGGGCGTGACATCGAGCTTGACAGAGGCTCCGGCATTTAGGACACGGGGGCTGTATGCCCATGCCCAGTTGCCTCCAGCCAAAGGTTGACTGGTGAGCTTGAGCTGCCCATTTTCCCAGGTGCCGGCATCTCCATAAAAGCCTTCCGCCCCTGAGGTGAACTGCGTGGTGGTGCCCGCTAGAAGCGCCACCACCTGTGCCTCGGTGGGGGTGCCAGCAAAGCGCAGCGTCCGCTCGTACTGCAGTGTCTGGGTAAGCTGACCCGCTGCGTCGTAGCGGTATTCGCTGAGCGCGCCCAGTGCATCGATCTCGAAGCGCTTGCGCCCGGCCGCGTCGTAGACATAACGGGTGACGCGCGCATCGGGTCCACGCTCCTCGATGTTGTCCACGTAGGCCGTGGTGACGCCAGGCAGGCTGGGGTAGCGGTTGGTGGCGAAGTTCAATTGAATCCGCGTCCAGTCGAACT
>JAEKLF010000149.1 GCA_019509985.1 Burkholderiales bacterium
GCGATGGTCTTGGCGCCTTCGTTCCACTTGGCCGGGCAGACTTCACCCGGGTGGGCGGCGGTGTACTGGGCAGCCTTCAGCTTGCGCAGCGTTTCCTTGACGTCACGGGCGATCTCGTTGGAGTGCACCTCGGCGGTCTTGATCTGGCCTTCAGGGTTGATGATGAAGGTGCCGCGCAGCGCCAGGCCTTCTTCGGGGATGTGCACGCCGAAGGCGTTGGTCAGCGTGTGGGTCGGGTCGCCGACCAGCGGGAACTTGGCCTTGCCCACGGCCGGCGAGGTCTCGTGCCAGACCTTGTGCGAGAAGTGCGTGTCGGTCGTGACGATGTAGACCTCGGCGCCCATCTTCTGGAATTCAGCGTAGTTGTCGGCCGCGTCTTCGACTTCGGTCGGGCAGTTGAACGTGAACGCGGCCGGCATGAAGATCAGCACGGACCACTTGCCCTTCAGCGTCTCGTCGCTGACGGTGATGAACTTGCCGTTGTGAAAGGCTTCGGTCTTGAAGGGCTGGACTTGGGTGTTGATCAGGGACATTCGAAAGCTCCGTGGGGGCTTGGGTTGAAGGGATAGGTATAACTATATCGAACTTCGAATGTCGGTTGAAAACGTTAATCAATCGTCACAATTGAGACGCTCTATCGGGGGTTTTCCCCACCCCCGGCTCAGGCCTCGTAGCGGCCGTCGTAGAGCTGGTGCGGGCTGAGCTTGACGCGCAACAACTCGGCGCCGGCGAGACCCGCGACGGCGTGCTCGGCGTGTGCGGTGTCCCGGCGCACTGGCGCGCCCAGTGCGTCGCCATGGCGGTTCATGACGGCGGCGACGATGGGCGTGTTGCCGGCGGCGCCGCGCCTGATGGCCACGGCGATCTCGCCGCTCGCCAGTTTGACCAGCGTGCCCGGCGGGAACAGGCCGAATTCCTTGACGAGCGAGGCCGCGAAGGGATGGGCCTTGGCGTCGGTGTAGAGCGACTTGGCCGCCTGCGGCGCCGGCAGGCCCGCACGGCCGCCGCGGCTGGCCAGCTTGGCCAGGAAGATGTCGGCGAGGCGCAGCAGCTGGGCCGTCTCTGCGGGCTCGGCCAGGCCCTTGGGGTAGCCGCCGCCGCCCGGCTGCTCATGATGCTCGGCCACGGCCGACAGCCACTCGGCGTCGTCCAGCCCGGCGCCGCGCAGCCAGGCTACGGCCTCGTCGGGGTGGCGGTCGATGGCGGCGCGCTGCGGCGGCGCGAGCTTGCCGCCACGAGAGGCCAGCCGGCCCTGCAGGTCGATGATCGAGAGGTTCATCGTCAGCGCCGCGCCGACGAGGCTGCGCTGGCGCTCGGGCGTCCAGCCCAGGCGGCGCGACAGCACGGCGCTGACGGCGGCCGCGTGCAACAGATGCGCAAGGCCGTAGACCTCGTGCCGGCTGTGGTCGTGGCGCACGACGACAAAGAGCAGCTGATCGGTGAAGCGCTCGGCCCAGCCGATCAGCTGCGCGGCGCACTCCTTGACGCGTGGCAGGAAGAGCGTCTCCTGCGGCGTGCGCAGCAGCACCGACAGCCGCGTCTGCAGCGCCTCCCAGCGCGCGAAGAAGTCCTGGCTGCCGGTGCTGCCGTCATTGCCGCGCACCGAGGTATCGCGCAACTCTTCCATGTCCACGAAGACGCCGCGGTTCAGCAGCGCTTCGCGCATCTGCTCGCTCGGCACCATCTGGCCCTTGGCCAAAAGCAGCTTGCCCTCGGCATCACGAACCCCAAACGGCAGGGGCGAACCGGCCTTGATATGACCGCCCACCTGTTGAATCGGAACGAGCTTCATGTCCGGATGATCTCCGGACTTTGGGCTAACGGCCTCAGCGCAGGGCGGTGGCCAGGACCTTCACGACTTCGTCCTGCTGCGGGTCCGACAGATCCGCGCTCATCGGCAGGCTCATCACGCGCTGGGCGGCTTGGACGCTGTGCGGGCAGTCCTCGGCCCTGGCGTACTTGGCATATGCCGGCTGGTGATGCAGCGGCCGCGGGTAATGCACAGCCGTCGGGATGCCAGCAGCCTTGAGCTTGGCCTGTACGGCGTCGCGGTCGTCAACGAACACCGTGTACTGCGCCCACACGCAGTCGCGGTCGGGCTTCACGGTCAGCAGCTGAAGTTCGGGGACAGCCGCGTTGAGCTTGCGCTGGTACGCGCCGCCCAGCTCCAGCCGGCGCTTCACTTCCCACTCGAAGCGGTCCAGCTTGCCCAGCACGACGGCGCACTGCAGCGTGTCCATCCGCCCGCCGACGCCCAACCGCGTGTGCAGGTAGCGCTGGCTCTGGCCGTGGATGCGGATCTCACGGCAGGCTTGTGCAAGCGCGTCGTCGTTGGTGAACAGCGCCCCGCCGTCGCCGTAGCAACCCAGCGGCTTGCTGGGGAAGAAGCTGGTGGCGCCGAAGGTGGAGAGGTTGCAGCTCTTGCGATGCTTGTAGCTGGCGCCGAAGCTCTGCGCCGCGTCTTCGATGACGGCCAGGCCGTGCCTGGCGGCGATGGCGTTGATCGCGTCCATGTCGGCAACCTGGCCGTACAGGCTCACCGGCATGATGGCCCTGGTCCTGGGCGTGACCGCCGCTTCGATCAGCATCGCATCGATGTTGGCCGTGTCGGGCTCGATGTCGACGAAGACCGGCTTGGCCCCGGCCAGCACGATCATCTCGGCGGTGGCGGCGAAGGTGAACGGACTGGTGATGACTTCGTCGCCGGGCTGCAGGTCCAGCGCCATCAGCGCAATGAGCAGGGCCTCGGTGCCGCTGGCCACGCTGATGCAGTGTCTGACACCGGTGTAGGCGGCCAGGGCTTGCTCCATCTCCTTGACCTCGGGGCCGAGGATGTACTGGCCATGGTCCAGCACCTTCTGGATGCGGGCGTTGATGTTGTCGCGCAGCGCCGCGTACTGGCTCTTGAGGTCGATGAAGTCCATCAGATCAGACTCAGTTGGTTGCCGGTGAGGCGGTAGCGGTCGCCGGTGTGCGGGCAGGTGGCGTCGACGGGTCGCTCGCTGGCGACGGGCAGCTCCAGGCGTTCGCCGAAGCGGCTCATCCAGCCGATTTGTTTGGCGGGCACGCCCACCATCAGCGCGAAGTCGGGCACGTCGCGGTTGATGACGGCGCCAGCGCCGATGAAGGCGTAGCGACCGATGGTCGTGCCGCAGACGATGGTTGAGTTGGCACCCAGCGTGGCGCCCTGCTTCACGAGGGTGCGGCGGTATTCGTCCTTGCGTGCGACGGCGGAGCGCGGGTTGTAGACGTTGGTGAACACCATGCTGGGGCCGCAGAAGACGTCGTCCTCGAGCGTGACCGCGTCGTAGACCGAGACGTTGTTCTGGATCTTGACGTTGTCGCCGATGACGACGTCGTTGCCGACGTAGACGTTCTGGCCGAAGGAGCAGCGCTGGCCGATGCGGGCGCCGGCGCTGATGTGCACGAAGTGCCAGACGCGGCAGCCGTCGCCGAGCTGGGCGCCGTCGTCGACGATGGCGCTGGGGTGGATGGTGGTGGCCATGTCAGTACGACAACGGCAGGTTGACGCGCTTGCCGTCGCGGGCCGACGTGTACATCGCGATCAGCAGCTCCAGCGACTTCAAACCCTCGCGGCCATCGGTCTCGGCCTGGGCCTCGCCGCGCAGCGTGTTGATGACGTTGTCGTAGTACAGCGGATGGCCGAAACCGTAGACCGAGGTGGTCTGGTAGCTCGCGTCCTGGATGAGGGCGTCCATCTCATGCGGGGCGTCGAACTCCCAATGCTGGATTTCGTTGACGGCCAGGCCACCGACGCGCACGGAGCCCTTTTCCCCGAGCAGCGTGATGGAGCCTTCGAGATTTTTGGGATAGGTCAGCATGCTGACGTTGACGGTGCCCATGGCGCCGTTGCGCCACTTCAGCGCCGCCACGCCGCTGTCCTCGACTTCGATGTTGCGCGCGAGCGTGCCGGTGTAGGCCATGACACTTTCCACAGGGCCGCAGATCCAGTCGAGCAGGTCGACGTAGTGGCTGGCCTGATTCATGAAGGCGCCGCCGTCGAACTCCCAGGTGCCGCGCCATGCGGCGCTGTCGTAGTAGGCCTGCGGGCGGGTCCAGAAAACGTTGACGGCGACGTTGTACAGACGCCCGAAGCGACCCTCGCTCATCGCGCGCTTGAGCAATTGCAGCGTGGGATTGCGGCGGTTTTGCTTGACGACGAACAGGCGCACACCGGCGGCGTCGCAGGCCTTGACCATCTCCAGCCCGTCCTGCCAGCGCGTGGCCATGGGCTTTTCGGTCATCACGTGCAGGCCAGCCGCCGCGGCCTCGATGGCCTGGCGCGGATGCAGGCCGCTGGGCGTCGTCAGCACGACGCAGTCGACGCCCAGCTCGGCCTGGGCGGCGAGCAGGTCAGTGGCGCTTGTGAAGCCGCGCGCCCCAGTCTTGGCCACGGCCGCCTGCAGCGCCACCGGATCGGTGTCGCACACGGCGACCAGCTCCGCCCGCTCGGCATGCCGCTTGACGGCCTCGATGTGGTTCTGGGCGATGCGACCGCAGCCGATCAGCGCGAAACGGACCTTGCGGCCCTGGACGGGCGGGCGGGGAGTGGGCATGGGCAATTCGGGGAATTCGATCCCCGGATTGTCAGCTTTGATTTGGCGGTCGGGAGTGCTCGAGCGACAGGCGAGGCGGGCGGCTGTCAAGGCGTGAGCGCGCGGTGGGCTAGCGCCCACAAGCGTGAGCAACGCAGTCAGCGGCCCGAAGCGCCCGGCGAGCGAGTGCGTCCGGTCGCCAGATCAGAGCTGCACTTCCAGAGCGAGCAACTCCTCGACCGTCTGCCGGCGCCGGATCAGCCGGCCTTGCTCGCCGTCCACCAACACCTCGGCCGCTAGCGGCCGGCTGTTGTAGTTGCTGGACATGGACGCGCCATAGGCACCGGCATCGTGGATGACGAGCAGGTCACCCACCCGCGCCTCGGGCAGCGCGCGCGTCAGCACCTCGCCACCCGCGGCCTGCGTGAACACATCGCCCGACTCGCACAGCGGGCCGGCCACCACCGTCTCCTGCACCGGCCGTGCGACGCCATCGCGCGGCAGCAGCGTCATCGCGTGGAAGCTGCCATACATGGCCGGGCGCATCAGTTCGTTGAAGCCGGCGTCCACAAGCACGAAGCGGTTGGCGCCGGCGCTCTTCACCGCCCTGACCTCGGCCAGCAGCACGGCGCTCTCGGCGACAAGGTAGCGGCCCGGCTCAAGCTCCAGCTTCAGCGGGTGGCCGACGAGGGCCTCGGACTCGCGGCGCGCGGCGTCCCAGAGGCCGAAGTAATGATCCACGTCGATGCGGTCGTCGACACCGCGGTAAGGAATGGACAGTCCGCCGCCGGCCGAGATGGCATGCAGGTCATGCCCGGCCGCGACCGTCTCGCGCACGAGGCCGACCATGGCCTGGCCGACCTGGGCCAGATGCCCGTAGTCCACGCCCGAGCCGATGTGCATGTGCAGGCCCACAAGCTTCAGGCCGCGGCCGCGGATGGCTGCCAGCGCCGCGCCCAGGTCCGCGTGCCAGATGCCGTGCTTGCTGTGCTCGCCCCCGGTATTGGTCTTGTGGCTGTGGCCATGGCCGAAGCCAGGATTGATGCGCAGCCACACCGCGTGGCCGGGCGAGGCTTCGCCCAGTTGGTCCAGCATGTCGATGGAACCGGCATTGACGGGGATGCGGTGCTCGACGACGGTGGCCAAGGTGGCGTGGTCGAACAGGTCGGCCGTGAAGACGATCTCGTCGCCGCCCGCTTCATAGCCGGCGGCCAGCGCGCGCAGGATCTCGCCGCGGGACACCGAATCCACCTTGACGCCCTCGCCGCGCAGCACGCGCAGGACGTGGATGTTGGAACAGGCCTTCTGCGCGAAGCGCACGACATCGAAGCGCTTCAGCGACACAGCGCGGGCGCGGATGGTGGCGGCGTCGTAGACCCACAGCGGCGTGCCGTGTTCGGCGGCCAGGGCGGTCAGGCGGGCGGGGGTCAGTGAGGGCGGCAGGGGCTTGGTCATGCCGCGCAGGATGCCGCGATCCACCCATCCAATCAAATTGCAATTTGTGCGCCGATAATTCAATCCTGATATGGATATCCAGCATCGCCACATCGAAGTCTTCCGCGCCGTCATGACGGCCGGCAGCGTCACCGGCGCCGCCGCGCTGCTGAATACCTCACAGCCGACGCTGAGCCGCGACCTCGCCCGGCTGGAGCAGTTGCTGGGCTACGCCCTGTTCGAACGCGAGCGCGGCCGGCTCAAGGCCACGGCCAGGGCACGAGCCCTGTTCGACGAGGTGGAGCGCAGCTTCCAGGGACTGGGCCGCGTCATCGAGCGCGCCGAGGCGCTGGGGCGCGATGCCGACGCCGAGTTGAGCGTGCTGAGCCTGCCGGCGCTGAGCCATGCGCTGCTGCCCGGCGCACTCGCAGTCTTGCTCGAACGCCACGCCGGCGTGCGCGTCGACATCACGCCCGCCGAGCCGCCGCTGTTGGACGCCTGGATGAGCGAGCAGCGCTTCGACCTGGGCCTGGCCGAACAGGCCACGCCGCTGCCCGGCGTGCGCGTGGAACCGGTGCTGGAGGCGGACGAGGTGGCGGTACTGCCGGCGGGCCACGCGCTGGCCGGGCGTGAACGGCTGGCGCTGCAGGATTTTGCCGGGCAGGACTTCGTCAGCCTGGCCGCGGACGACCCCTACCGGCGCGAGATCGACGCGCGCTTTGCGGACGCGGGCGTCGCGCGCCGCCTGCGCGTGCAGACGCACAGCGCGGTGGCTGTCTGCGAACTGGTGCGTGCCGGCCTGGGCCTGGCCATCGTCAACCCGCTGACGGCCGCGGCCTGCGCCAACGCCGGCCTCGTCGTGAGGCCGCTGGCCATCTCGATTCCCTACCGCGTCAGCGCGCTGATCCCGCTGCACCGGCCGGCGCAGCCCCTGGTCGACAGCCTGCTCAGCGCGTTGCGGCGCGAACGACCGTCGGCTTCGTCCCAAAGCGCTTGACGATGCTGGCCTCGATGCCGGCCGCGTCCAGACCGCACAGGCTCATCAGCTTCACCGGGTCGCCATGCTCGACGAACTCGTCCGGCAGGCCCAGTTGCAGCAGCGGCACGTTCAGCCCGGCGGCGTTCAGGGCCTCGGCCACGGCACTGCCGGCGCCACCCATGATGCAGCCGTCTTCAATCGTGACCAGCGCATCGTGAGTGCGGGCCAGCTCGGCGACGAGTTCGGCGTCCAGCGGCTTCACGAAGCGCATGTTGGCCACCGTCGCATCCAGGCGCTCGGCCACTTCCAGCGCGGGATACAGCAGCGTGCCGAAGGCCAGGATGGCGATGCGCTGGCCTTGCCGGCGCACCTCGCCCTTGCCCCAGGGCTGGGCCGTCATCGCCTTGGCGGGCACGACGCCGGCGCCGGCACCGCGCGGATAGCGCACCGTCACCGGGCCGTTGTGCTGAAAGCCGGTGAACAGCGCCTGGCGGCATTCATCCTCGTCGGCCGGCGTCAGCACGGCCATGTTGGGGATGCAGCGCGTGTAGGCGATGTCGTAGTTGCCGGCATGCGTGGCGCCGTCCGCTCCCACGAGGCCGGCGCGGTCCAGCGCGAACAGCACGGGCAGGTTCTGGATGGCCACGTCGTGGATCAGCTGGTCGTAGGCGCGCTGCAGGAAGGTCGAGTAGATCGCAACGACCGGCTTCAGTCCTTCGCAGGCCAGGCCGGCGGCGAAGGTGACCGAATGCTGCTCGGCGATGCCCACGTCGTGATAGCGCTGCGGGAAGCGCTTGTGGAACTCCACCATGCCCGAGCCCTCGCGCATGGCTGGCGTGATGCCGACCAGACGCGAGTCGGCCTCGGCCATGTCGCACAGCCAGTCACCGAAGACCTGGGTGAAGGTCAGCTTGCCCGGCGTGGCTGGCTTGACGAAGCCCACGGCCGGGTCGAACTTGCCGGCAGCCGCGTGGTACTTCACTGGGTCCGCCTCGGCCAGCTTGTAGCCGGCGCCCTTCTTGGTGACGATGTGCAGGAACTGCGGGCCCTTCTTGTCGCGCAGGTTCTCCAGCGTCGGGATCAGCGAGTCCAGGTCGTGGCCGTCGATGGGCCCGACGTAGTTGAAGCCGAACTCCTCGAAGATCGTGCCCGGCACGACCATGCCCTTGGTGTGCTCCTCGAACTTGCGCGCGAACTCGTACAGCGGCGTGTTCTTCAGCACGCTCTTGGCGCCCTCGCGCGCGGCGGCGTAGATGCTGCCGCTCATCAGCCGCGCGAGGTATTTGTTCAGCGCGCCGACCGGCGGGCTGATCGACATGTCGTTGTCGTTCAGGATGACGAGCACGTCGCCGAGCAGGCCGCCATGGGCAACGCCGGCGTTGTTCAGCGCCTCGAAGGCCATGCCGGCCGTCATCGAGCCGTCGCCGATGATGGCCACGGCCTTGCGGTTCTCGCCCTTGAGCTTGGCGGCCATGGCCATGCCGTGGGCGGCGGAGATGCTGGTCGACGAGTGGCCGGTGCCAAAGGTGTCGTACTCGCTCTCGTCGCGGCGCGGGAAACCGCTGATGCCGCCGATCTGGCGCAGGCCCGGCATGCGGTCGCGCCGGCCGGTCAGCACCTTGTGCGGATAGGTCTGGTGGCCTACATCCCACACCAGCCGGTCTTCCGGCGTGTTGTAGACATAGTGCAGCGCCACGGTCAGCTCGACGGTGCCCAGGTTGGAGCCGAGGTGGCCGCCGGTCTTGGAGACGCTGTCCAGCACGAAGGCGCGCACCTCGTCGGCGACCTTCTTCAACTCGGTGCGCGGCAAGCGGCGCAGGTCGGCAGGACTGTCGATGGCGCTCAGCAGGGGGTAGTCCATGATGAAGCCCTTCAGTTATCGCGCTCGACGACGGAATCAGCCAGCAGGCTGAGATGGCTCACGTCGGTCAGGCCGCTGGCGGCCAGGGCCGCCTTGGCCTCGGCGCGCAGCTTCTGCGCCAGTGCCCGCGCCTCCTTCAGGCCGAGCACGCTGACATAGGTCGGCTTGTTGGCGTCCTGGTCCTTGCCGGCGGTCTTGCCCAGCACGTGGGATTCCTGCGTCACGTCGAGGATGTCGTCGACGACCTGGAAGGCCAGGCCCAGCGCCGCGCCGTAGTCCGACAGCGCCTGTGTGACCTGCGTGGACGCCGGCCCGCAGGCCGCGCCCATCATGACGCTGGCCTGCAGCAGCACGCCGGTCTTGCGGCGGTGCATGTCGCGCAGCGTGCATTCGTCCAGCGGCTTGCCGATGCTGGCCAGGTCGATGGCCTGACCGCCGGCCATGCCGTCGTGGCCGGCCGAACGGGCCAGCAGCGCGCACAGCCGGGCCTGCAGCGCGGGCGCGATGCCGCTGTCGGGCGTCAGCACGTCGAAGGCCAGGGCCTGCATCGCATCGCCGGCCAGCATGGCCTGGGCCTCGCCGAACTGCACGTGCGTCGTCGGCTTGCCGCGGCGCATCACGTCGTCGTCCATGCAGGGCATGTCGTCATGCACCAGCGAATAGGCGTGGATCAGCTCCACCGCGCAGGCCGCGCGCATCGCCGCGAAGCTGTCGCCGCCGACAGCCGCGCAGCTTGCCAGCACCAGCAGCGGCCGCAGGCGCTTGCCGCCGCCCAGCACGGCATAGCGCATGGCCTCGCCGAGGCCGGCCGGGGCATTCGCGGGCACCAGGCTGTCCAGGACCGCCTCGAAGGCAGTCAGGGACGTATCCACCCAGCGGTCAAAGTCCTTTGCATCCATGGTTCAGGGGCCCTCCCAGGCCTTCAGTTCCGCCCCGTCAAGCAGCCGGACCTGCTGTTCCACCGCCTGCAGGCGGCCACGGCACAGGGCCAGCAGTTCGGCCCCGCGCTTGTAGCTGTGCAGAAGTTGGTCCAGCGGCAGTTGCTGCCCCTCCATCGCCGCCACCAGGCGCTCCAGCTCGTCGAGCGCTTGCTCGTAGCTGAGTTCACTGCCGTCTGACGCGGCGGCCTTGGTGCGAGAGGAGGTCTTGGTCATTTCAAAACGCGAAACGGTGATTGTAGTCAGCGGGTTTTGACAATTTGGCGCCCCAGTCGTAACCGTCGGCCGTCCGCCACCGGCATGGGTAGAATCCCGCACCTCTCGCTCGAGCGCGCCTGCGCACGAGCCCCCCCACTCCACCACCTAGCAACCTGGCCGACTCGGTAAAACGAGATGCGCCGGAGGGACGCAGCACCAATTTCCCTGAAAGACCCGCCTGGATCATGTCCGACCTGAGCCTCCCCGTCTCGGCGCTACAACGCAGCCAGACCCAGCTCCCGGTGAGCGCCTACTTCGACCCCGATCTGTTCCAGCGTGAACAGGCCAGCATCTTTCAGCGAGGGCCCCGCTACGTCGGCCATGCACTGGCCGTGCCCGAGGTCGGTGACCACTATGCGCTGCCGCAGGAGGGCGAAGGCCGCGCGCTGGTGCGTTCGGCTCAAGGCATCGAGCTGATCTCCAACGTCTGCCGCCACCGCCAGGCGCTGATGCTCAAGGGTCGCGGCAACACCCAGGCCAACATCGTCTGCCCGCTGCACCGCTGGACCTACTCCCACCAGGGCGAGTTGATCGGCGCGCCGCACTTCGCCGAAGACCCCTGCCTCAACCTGAATCGCTATCCGTTGCAGCAATGGAACGGCCTGCTGTTCGAGGCCAACGGCCACGACGTCGCCGCGGAGCTGGCCCAGCTCGGGCCCCGTGCGCAGCTCGACTTCACTGGCTACGTGCTCGACAAGGTCCAGGTCCACGAGTGCAACTACAACTGGAAGACCTTCATCGAGGTCTACCTCGAGGATTACCACGTCGGTCCCTTCCATCCGGGCCTGGGCGCCTTCGTCAGCTGTGATGACCTGGCCTGGGAGTTCGGCAAGCACCACTCGGTGCAGACCGTCGGCGTGCACAAGGGGCTGGAGCGCCCCGGCTCGCCGGTCTATCAGCGCTGGCACGACGAGCTGCTGAAGTACCGCGACGGCCGCCCGCCCGAGGCCGGCGCGATCTGGCTGACCTACTACCCGCACATCATGGTGGAGTGGTATCCGCACGTGCTGGTCGTGTCGACGCTGCACCCGGTCTCGCCGCAGAAGACCGTCAACCTCGTCGAGTTCTACTACCCCGAGGAAATCGCCGCCTTCGAGCGCGACTTCGTCGAGGCCCACCAGGCCGCCTACATGGAAACCTGTGTCGAGGACGACGAGATCGCCGAGCGCATGGACGCCGGCCGCAGGGCCTTGATGATGCGCGGCGACAACGAGGCCGGTCCTTACCAGAGCCCGATGGAAGACGGCATGCAGCACTTCCATGAATGGTACCGAGCCCACCCCCTACTGGCGTCGCCAGCCCCCTCAAGGGGGCACTGCCAGCAGCCCGGCGAAGCCGGTTCTGCGGCAGTCACTGGGTCAGACACCACGGCCGCCACCGGCACCAGCGAAGAAAACTGACGTGCCCGCCCCGATGCTCATGGTGCTGGCGACGCTGCTGTTCGCCACCATGGGCGTCTGCGTCAAGCTGGCCAGCGAGTTCTACGCGGCCAGCGAGATCGTCATGTACCGCGGCCTCGTCGGCATGGCCATGACGGCCCTGATCTGCCGCCAGCGGGGCGTCAGCCTCAAGACACGCCTGCCCGGCATGCACCTGTGGCGCAGCATCTCCGGCGTCACGTCGCTGTGCCTGTGGTTCTACGCCATCGGCCATCTGCCGCTGGCCACGGCGATGACGCTGAACTACATGTCCTCCGTCTGGATGGCCCTCTTCCTGCTCGGCGGCGCGGTGCTGATGGGCGCCCAGCGGCTGGACTGGCGCCTGATGGCCTCCGTGCTGCTCGGCTTCGTCGGCGTCGCCCTCATCCTGCGGCCCACGCTGGACCAGCAGCAGCTCTGGTATGGCCTGGCCGGCCTGTTGTCGGGCATGCTGGCCGCCATGGCCTACCTGCAGGTGACGGCGCTTGGGCGCGTCGGCGAGCCGGAGCTGCGCGTCGTCTTCTATTTCTCGGCGGGCGGCGCCATCGCCGGCGCTGTCGTCACTGCGGTGACCCAGGGCGGCCTGCAGGCGCACTCGCTGTGGGGCGCGGCCCTGCTGCTGGCCGTGGGCCTGCTCGCCACCGCCGCCCAGCTGTCGCTGACGCGCGCTTACTCCATCGGCCGCCCGCTCGTGAACGCCTGCCTGCAATACCTCGGCATCGTCTTCTCCTTCGGCTACGGCATGCTGCTGTTCAAGGACCCGCTGACGCTGTCGGCCACCGTCGGCATGCTGCTCATCATCGCGGCCGGCCTGGCCGCCACGCTGTTGCGCGCCCAGGCCGCACCGCCGCCGAAAGACAGCCAGTTCAACCCCGCGGACTCCTGACGATGACGCCCTTCACGACCCTGATCTCGCCCACCGAGCTGCGCACGCTGGCCGACCCGCTGATCCTCGACTGCCGCTTCGACCTCGCCGACACCGGCGCCGGCGAGCGCGCCTACGCGGCCGGCCACATCCCCGGCGCCCACTACCTGCACCTGGACCGCGACCTCGCCGGGCCCAAGACCGGCGCCGATGGCGTCTTCCGCGGCCGCCACCCGCTGCCCGACCGCGACAGCTTCGCCGCGCTGCTGCGCCGCCTGGGCCTTACCGCCGGCCGCCAGGTCGTCACCTGCGACAGCCAGGGCGGCCCCTACGCCGCGCGCGCCTGGTGGATGCTGCGCTGGCTGGGTCACCCGCAGGTCGCCGTGCTCGACGGCGCCTGGGACGGGGAACTCACGACCCAGATTCCGACGCCGACGGCCACCAACTGGCAGCCCGGCACACCTCTCGTCGGCCAGATCGACGCCGCCACGCTGCTCTCCCGCCTCGGCCGCGTGCGTCTCGTCGACGCCCGTGCGCCCGAGCGCTTTCGCGGCGACATCGAGCCGCTCGACAAGGCCGCCGGCCACATCCCCGGCGCGTCCAACCGCCTGTTCAAGGACAACCTGCAGGCCGACGGCCGCTTCAAGCCCGCCGAGCAGTTGCGTGCCGAGTTCCAGCGCCTGCTCGCACCCTACGCGGCCGAAGACGTCATCCACCAGTGTGGCTCCGGGGTCACCGCCTGCCACAACCTGCTCGCGATGGCCCACGCGGGCCTGGGCGACGGGCGGCTCTATCCCGGCTCGTGGAGCGAATGGTCGGCCGACCCGGCGCGGCCATTGGCCAAGGGATGAAGCCCGAGCCGGCGCGTGGGCGCCGGCCTACACGCCCTGGCCCGCCGGGCCGACAGGCGCGCCCGCCGGCAAAGGCGCACACTGGGGTTCTCCGCAACGACTGGAGGACCGCATGTTCAATCGCATCCTCGTCCCCACCGACGGCTCCGACATCACCGCCCATGCGGTGGACACCGCCATCCAGCTCGCCAAGGTGCACGGCGCCCAGCTGCTGACGCTCAGCGTCATGGAGCCCTTCCCCTACAGCGCCGTGTCCGAGATCCAGCCCGTGCCGCCGCAGGAGTTCATCGACGCCCAGCAGCGCGTCGCCACCCGCCGCGTCGAGGCCGTCAGCGCCGCGGCGGCCGCCCAGGGCCTGGCCTGCCGCGGGCACACCATCGAGGCCCTGCATGCCTGGGAGGCCATCATCGACCACGCCAAGACCGAGCAGGTGGACCTCATCGTCATGGCCTCGCACGGCCGCCGCGGCGTCGCGGCCCTGCTGCTCGGCAGCGAGACGCAGAAGGTGTTGACCCACACCGACCTGCCGGTGCTCATCGTCAAGTGATCTTGCGCCTGGACCGCGCCCTGCCGCCGCGCTGATCAGGGCTGCAGCAGGTGGCGCTGGAAGAAGCCCACCGTGGCGCCCAGCCATTGCGCCGTTGCCGCGGGGCGGTTGAAGCCGGGCGGGTCGCCCAGCAGTTCGGCCTCCAGCGTGCCCAGGTGGTCGACGGCCGGAGGCGGCGCCAGCAGCGCGCCGTGGCCGGCGCCCTTCAGCTCGGCCAGCAGCTCACAGCTCTGGCAGGCGGCGAGCAATGGGCCGCTGTGAAAACGCGGCTGCAGCCAGCGGTCACCGTCGGCCGTGATCAGGCCCAGCGGCATCGGCGGGCGGGCCAGCGTCGTCAGGTCGAAGTCCGCCGCAGCCGGCACGGCGGCGACGATGGCGGCGATGCGCGGGTCGGTGTGCCTCTGCGGCGCCGCGTCGCCGGCGAACTTCCAGTCCAGGATGCGCCGCGCCACCCAGAGCTTGGCGCCGTCCAGCGGGCCACCGCTCAGGCGTAGCGCCAGGCCGACGCAGCTGTAGAAGTCCTGCGCCAGGTCCTGCTCGCAGTGGGCGCGAAAACGCTCGGGCGACCAGGCGCCACCGGCCAGCGTCAACACCGTGTGGCCGCCGGCCGACATGCCGAAGGCGCCGACACGGTCCAGCTTCAGCCCTGCGAAGCGCGGGTCGGCGGCCACGCGGTCGATGGCGTGGCTGATCTCGGCGGGGCGCAGCTTCCAGCTGTCCGGGCCGGGATGGCCGGGATCGGTCCAGTTGTCGCCGCGGTGCAGCGGCAGCACGACGACGAAGCCGGCGTCGACCAGGCCCTGGGCCAGCGTCGTGTGCACCCAAGGCCCGCCGCCGGAACCGTGCGAGATCGCGACGAGGCGCCCATTGCCCGGCGCCGGGGCGGCGTCCGGCGCCAGCATCACGTCGAGGTCGCCGCGCTTCTCGGGCCGGCCGGCGTCGTTGGTGGGATAGAAGAGCGTGACGGCACCGCCGTCGGCATCGGCGGGCAGGGTCAGCGTGCCCAGGGTGGCAGCGTGGGCGGCGGCGGTCAGCGTGAAGCTGGCCAGCAGGATGCGGAAGAACATGGCGACTCCTCGGGTTGAGAAGCCGTCAGCGTCGTTCGCAGCCGGCGCCGCGTCTGGCCGAAACCCGCGCCTTGCAGGTTTCGGCGCGCTGTTTCAGGAATCGGCCAGGGATTTCTGGCGGAACTCGGTCGGCGTGAGGCCCGTGTCGGCCTTGAAAGCGCGGTTGAACGGCCCGATGGAGCCGAAGCCGACGTCCAGCGCGATCGTCAGCACCGGCAGCTGGCGCTCCGCCGGGTCGGCCAGACGGCGCTTGGCCTCGGCCAGCCGAAGGCCATTGATGAAGGCGTTGAAGTTGCGGTGGCCCAGGCCCTGGTTGATGACGCGGCGCAGCCGGTACTCGGGCGTGCCGAGCTGCTCGGCCAGGCCGGCCAGGCTCAGGCCCTCCCGCGCGTAGCCGCGGCCTTCGCCCATCCAGCGGGCCAGCGCGGCGGCGACGGTCGGATCGGCAGCGTCCGGTGCGTCGGCAGTTGGCACGGCGGTGGGCGCGGGTGCGGCGTCTTCGCCCCACAGGCCGTCGGCGCGCGGCACCAGCAGCTGCCAGGCGACCACGCTGGTCAGCGCCAGCAGCATGGCCGCGTCGCCCAGGGCAGCGGCCCCGCTCAGGCTGCCGTCCGCCGAGCCGATGCGCAGGCCCACCATGACGAGGGCATAGG
>JAEKLF010000027.1 GCA_019509985.1 Burkholderiales bacterium
CCGGACCCCGTGCTGGTCGATGGCGGCAAAGGCCAAGTGAGCATGGCGCGCGAGGTGTTCGCGGAGCTGGGGCTGGACCTGTCCGTGATCGCCGGCGTGGAAAAGGGCGAGGGCCGCAAGGTGGGGCTGGAGGAACTCGTCTTCGCCGACGGCCGCGACAAGGTCTATCTCGGGCGCGAGTCGGCCGCGCTCATGCTGATCGCGCAAATCCGCGACGAGGCGCATCGCTTCGCCATCACCGGCATGCGCGCCAAGCGGGCCGCGACCCGCACGGGCGGCTCGCGGCTGGAGGACGTGCCAGGCGTCGGGCCCAAGAAGCGCTCGCAGCTGCTGCAGCGCTTTGGCGGCGTGCGAGGTGTGGCCGGCGCGAGCGTGGACGAGCTGACGAGCGTGAAGGGCATCTCGCGCGAGCTGGCGGAGGAGATCTACCGCGCGCTGCACTGAAGTGCAGAACGCGCGAGCTTGCCGAGGAGATCTACCGCGCTGCATTGACACCGAGCTGGCGCAAGATAGCGCCGCAATGACCCGATTGATTGAGGAGGAGACCGCCATGCCCATCGTTGACCGTTTCAAGCGCGCCGCACAGTGGCTGATCGCGCCCGTGCTGGCCGCCTGCGGTGCCGCGCCGCGTGCGCCCGCCCCGCCAGCCGCGCCGGCACCTGCACCGGCGCCCGTCGTCACGGCCGTGGCCGGGACGCCCGCGCCCGCGGCCTCGCCTGCCTTGCCCAAGGCCGTCGGCATGCCCACGCCGCGCGCGGTGCGCACCCATGACGAACTGCGCCGCCAGGCGGCGGAGCGCCTCGTCATGGCCAACCCTGAAGGCAGCTTCATGACGCCGGCGCCGGCGCATCTGCTGACGCTCATCGTCGTGGACGTCGAGGTCAAGGCCGACGGCAGCGTGCGAAGGATCAACGTCATCCGGCCGCCCAAGTTCGGGCCCGAGACGCTGCAGATGGCCATCGATGCCATCCATCGCGCCGCGCCGTTTGGCGACGTGCGGCGCATGCCGGAGCCCTGGAAGTTCACGGAGACCTTCCTGTTCGACGAGGACCGGCGCTTCAAGCCGCGCAGCCTTGACTGAGGGCTGGCCACCACAGTCCCGGCGCACCGCTCCGGGGCGGCGTGCCAGCTTGGGCACAATGCGCGGCATGTTGGTCCCCACGCTCTCTTCGACCGCCGCGCCCCACGGGAGCGTCGGCGCGCTTCGGGCGGCCGAGCGAGCACCCAAATGTTCCTGACGCTACCGACCCTGCTGACCTGGGCCCGCATCGTGGCCATCCCGCTGATCGTCGGGGTGTTCTACCTGGACCTGGCACCGGCGCACCAGAACCTGTTCGCGACGGTGCTGTTCGTCGTCGTCGCGCTGACCGACTGGCTGGATGGTTATCTGGCCCGCAAGCTCAACCAGACGTCTTCCTTCGGCGCCTTCCTCGACCCGGTGGCCGACAAGCTCATGGTCTGCTCCGCGCTGCTGGTGCTGCTGAAGCTGCAGCGCGTGGATGCCTTCGTGGCCCTGGTCATCATCGGCCGCGAGATCACGATCTCGGCGCTGCGCGAATGGATGGCGCAGATCGGCGCCTCCCGCAGCGTCGCGGTGCACATGGTCGGCAAGCTCAAGACCACGGCGCAGATGGTGGCCATCCCCTTCCTGTTGTTCGATGGTCGGCTCTTCGGCCTGATCCCGACGCACGAGTGGGGCACCTGGCTCATCTACGCGGCCGTCGTGCTGACCATCTGGTCCATGGTCTATTACCTGCAGAAGGCCCTGCCCGAGATCCGCGCCAAGGCGCGCTGACGGCGGGCCGCGAACTTGCGCCGGTGGCCGTCCGGACACCGAGTTGTATCGGGACTTTTCCCGCCCCGCCGCGCACCGGGTGCGCGTCTAGAATCCGCTTCCCCGCGCGCGCCTCGGCCGCCTCCGACGGCCCTCGACAGGCTGCGCAGTGCGCGGGACCGACATCTCATCGCCGTCCTGCGCCCGTGGTGCAGGACGCAACCGTCCGCTGAATCGTCAAGAGGGGGCAAGAGTGAACAAGTCAGAATTGATCGAGCACATCGCCAAGCAGGCCGACATCTCCAAGGCCGCTGCGGGCCGTGCGCTCGAAGCCGTCATCGGCGGCGTCAAGACGACGCTGAAGAAGAACGGCACCGTGTCGCTGGTAGGCTTCGGCACCTTCAGCATCACCAAGCGCGCCGCGCGCGCCGGCCGCAACCCCCGCACCGGCGATACCATCAAGATCAAATCGGCCAAGGTGCCCAAGTTCAAACCCGGCAAGGCGCTCAAAGACGCCGTGAACTGAAGCATCCGGTCGGTCCCGGATTTCCCGGGCGCTTAGCTCAGTTGGTAGAGCACCTCCCTTACACGGAGATTGTCGGCGGTTCGAGCCCGTCAGCGCCCACCACCCGACCCCTGGACGGCAGCCCGCCGTCCCGCACTTAGAATGCGGCTCCCCTCGAAGGCGAACCTCGGTTCGCCTTTGTCGCGTTTGATTTGTCGCGTCTGATCCTCAAGGCTTTCCGAGATGTTCGATTTCGTCCGCCAGCACAACCGCCTGTTCCAGTTCATCCTGCTGCTGCTGATCCTGCCGTCCTTCGCCTTCGTCGGCATGCAGGGCTATACCAGCATGATGGGCGGCGCCAACGCCGGCGTGGCCAGCGTCGATGGCCGCAAGATCACCCAGGCCGAATGGGACAACGCCCAGCGCGAACAAGCCCAACGCATCCGTGGCCAGAACCCCACCGTCGATGCCAAGTTGCTCGACACGCCCGAAGTCAAGCACCAGGCACTCGAAGGCCTCGTCACCGAGCGCACGCTGCAGGCCGCGGCCAACCACCAGCACTTCACGCCCAGCCCCGAGCTCGTCAAGGCCCGCTTCTGGAACGACCCGCAGTTCGCCTTCCTGCGCAACCCCGACGGCACCGTCAACAAGGGGCTGCTCGCCGCCCAGGGCTTGACGCCGTCCGGCTTCCTCGAGCGCCTGCGCCAGGACTACGCCATGCGCCAGGTCACGGCGCCCGTGGAGGCGTCCGGCGCCATCGGCACCAGCGGCCCGAAGCTGGCGTTTGACGCGCTGCTGCAGCAACGCGAAGTGCAACTGCAGCGCTTCGACATCAAGGACTTTGCCGCCAAGATCAACCCGACCGACGCCGAGATCGACGCCTTCTACAAGGACGCCGCCAACGCTGCCAAGTTCCAGTTGCCCGAGACGGCGCAGATCCAGTACGTCGTCCTCGACGTCGAGGCGCTGAAGAAGGACGTCAAGTTCAGCGAAGACGACCTGCTCAGCTACTACAAGGAAAACGCGTCGCGCTACGGCGTGCCCGAAGAGCGCCGCGCCAGCCACATCCTCATCAAGGCCGAGCGCAGCGCGCCTGCCGAGGAGCGTGCCAAGGCCAAGGCCAAGGCCGAGGAACTGCTGGCCCAGGTGCGCAAGAATCCCGCTTCGTTCGCGGAGCTGGCGAAGAAGAACTCGCAGGACGAAGGCTCGGCGCCCAATGGCGGTGACCTCGATTTCTTCACCCGCGGTGCGATGGTCAAGGAGTTCGACGCGGCCGTCTACGCGATGAAGCCAGGCGAGATCAGCAACGTCGTCGAAACCGATTTCGGCTATCACATCATCCAGCTGACCGGCACGCGCGGCGGCGACAAGAAGCCCTTCGAGGCCGTGCGCGCCGAGGTGGAGAACGAGGTGCGCAAGCAACTCGCGCAGCGCCGCTACGCCGAAGTCGCCGAGCAGTTCGGCAATCTCGCCTACGAGCAGTCCGACAGCCTGCAGCCGCTGGCCGACAAGCTCAAGCTGCAGATCCAGACCGCCACCGTGCAGCGCCAGCCCCAGCCCGGTGCCCTGGGCCCGTTGGCCTCGACCAAGCTGCTGGACGCCGTCTTTGGCGCCGACGCACTGCGCAACAAGCGCAACACCGAGGCTGTCGAGACCGGCCCGAGCCAGCTCGTGTCGGCCCACGTCACCCAGTACAACCCGGCCCGCGTGCCGCCGCTGGCCGACGTGAAGGACAAGGTGCGCGAGCTACTCGTCAAGAAGCTGGCTGGCGAGCAGGCCAGGAAAGCCGGTGAGGCCCGCCTCGCGGCACTGAAGGCCAACGCCGCCGACACCGCCGGCCTGGCCGCGGCCGTCAGCGTGTCGCGTGCCAAGCCCCAGGGCCTGACGCGCGCCCAGCTCGAAGCCGTGCTCGGTGCCGATGCCTCCAAGCTGCCGGCCGCCGTGGGCGTGACGGCCGACGA
>JAEKLF010000054.1 GCA_019509985.1 Burkholderiales bacterium
AGCGCGCCCAGGCCGGCTGCCAGCATCAGTAGGCCGCTCGGCTCCGGCACGGGCTCCAGCGCGATCGAGTACGTCGCAAAGACGTCCGGGCCCAGATTGCCCAGGCCACGAGGCGTGAGCCGCATCAGGTATTCGTGGTTGCTGAACACGAGTGCGGAGTCGATGTACGACGGCTGCCTGCCATCCAGATCGATGGACAGCAGACCTTCGCCGGTTTGGGCGTCGGCAATGTACAGATTGACGCCGCGTTCCTGGTTGAATGCACCCGCAGTGACCCATCCGCTTGCTTCGAAGCGGGCGGCGATCTGTGAACTGCCTGCTGGCAGGTTCCATCGGAGGTGAATGGTGTCACTGTCGTCGCCAGGCTGACCCACATTACCGCTGAAATACCCGGCCTCGGGGTAGATGCCGCTGCTGTCCAGGGAGAACAGTGACGGTGCGGTCGGGTCGTCGAAGTCCGGGAAGGACAGGCCTTCTCCCGCCGGTGGAATGGTCGCATGCGCGGCTGTGGCAAGACACAGAAGAGCAGCTGAAGCAACCTGGTTCGCTTTCATGTTGTTCCTCGAAGCGCCGGCGGTGGCAGCCGCACTTTGACGAGCGAAGATGCCACGCGCAAGCCCTATTCCGAAGTGACCTTGTGGGCCCTTGTTGATCGGGACGCGCTGGCTGGTGGCGCGCGCCGGTCGTGCGGAACGTCAGTCGAAGACGGGCGACTCCACGCCCAGCACCTTGTGCAGCTTGGGGCTGGTCGTCGTGTACTGCAGGTGAATGCGCTTGTCCGGGAACACGTAAGGCGCGGCGCCGAAGGCCGCGAGCGCGCATTCGTGGAACCCGCTCAGGATCAGCTTCTTCTTGCCCGGATAGGTGTTCACGTCGCCCACGGCAAAGATGCCGGGCACGCTGGTCTCGAACTTCTCGGTGTCGACGACGATCTGCTTGCGCTCCAGCGCCAAGCCCCAATCAGCGATGGGGCCGAGCTTGGGAGACAGGCCGAAGAACACCAGCACTTCGTCGCAGGGCACAACGCGCGTGACGCCGTCGTTGCCGGTGATCTTCAGGCCCGCGAGCCTGCCGTCGCGCTCATCGATGCCCTCGGCCTTGTGCGGGTTGCCGTCCGCATTGCCGGCGCAGAAGTTCAGTGCCCAGTCCACCGCGGAATCGCCACCGCCGACGATGACGAGGTGCTTGCCGGCGAAGCGGGCCGGGTCCTTGACGCGGTAGTGCACCTGCTCGCCCTCGTAGGGCTCGATGCCCTCGACCTTCAGCAGGCGCGGCTGGAAGGAGCCCACGCCGCCGGCGATGAACAGCGCCTTGGCGAGGAATTGCGCGCCCTTGCTGGTTGCGACGTAAAAGCGGCCGTCGTCCTGCTTTTCCACCGTCGTGACCTCCTGGCCCAGGTGGAAGGTCGCGCCGAAAGGCTCGATCTGCTTGAGCAGACTGTCGGTCAGCTCCTTGCCGGTGCACATGGGCACGGCCGGGATGTCGTAGATGGGCTTGTCCGGGTACAGCTCAATGCACTGGCCACCGGGGTAGGCCAGGCTGTCGATGATGTGGGCCTTGATTTCGAGCAGGCCCAGTTCGAAGACCTGGAACAGGCCGACCGGGCCGGCGCCGACGATGACGGCGTCGGTTTCGATAGCGTCGGCGCGGTTCAGTGCTTGTGCTTGCATGGGCAACGCCGGTGCGTGCCGGCGGGGTTCAGCGGATCAGCTCGGGCAGCTTGCCCGTCTTGTCTTTCCACTCGTCGGCGTCGGGCAGCGCGGGCTTGCGCTTGGTGATACTGGGCCAGCTCTTGGCCAGGTCCGCATTGATCTTGATCATGTGGATCTGATCGCCGGGCACGTCCTCCTCGGGCAGGATGGCGTTGACCGGGCACTCGGGGATGCAGACGGCGCAGTCGATGCACTCGTCCGGGTCGATGGTCAGGAAGTTCGGGCCTTCGCGGAAGCAGTCGACCGGGCAGACGTCGACGCAGTCGGTGTATTTGCAGCGGATGCAGGCTTCGGTGACGACGTGGGTCATGAGCGGCTCTGGGAAGTAAGGGGCGCCCCGATGGGCAATGATTCGGGCGAAACGACGATTTTAAGGTCGACGCGGTTTTGATCCTGCGCGTGGACGCAACTGGCGCCTGTCCCGACCGTGACGACCGTGGGACGGCCGCGGTGCAGCAGGGCGACGCGGGCGAGATCTGCCAGCGCGTGCTCGCTGGTGAGGGCATCGGCGCAGCCGGCCCGGCTGACCACCAGCGCGGGCGTATCCGGCGCCCAGCCGGCGGCAAGCAACTGGCGGCCTAAAGCGGCGAGCTGGCGGCCCGCCATGTAGAAGACCTCGGTGTCGGCCGACCGGGCGGCGCGCAATTCGCCGGCCTCGGTCATCGCGGTGGTCAGCGACACGCTGCGACCGCGGCCGCGGCGGGTCAGCGGGCGCTGTGCCTGGGCCGCAGCGGCCAGGGCCGCGGTGACGCCAGGGACCACTTCGCTGGCGATGCCGGCCTCGGCCAGTGCGATGAGTTCTTCCTCCAGCCGGCCGAAGATGCTGGCGTCGCCGCCCTTCAGGCGCACGACAAGCGCGTGTTCCTGCGCCGCCTTCACCAGCAGCGCGTTGATCTCGGTCTGCTTGGCCGAGTGTTCGAAACCGCGCTTGCCGACCGAAATCCAGCGGGCTTGCGGTGCCAGCTCGCGCAGCGCCGGGTCGGCCAACGCGTCGGCCAGCACGACGTCGGCCAGCGCCAGCGCGCGCGAGCCGCGCAGCGTGATCAGGTCGGCCGCGCCGGGGCCGGCACTGACGAAGATCACTTTTCCGGTCATGGGTGCACCCTTCGCACTTCGTGCTGTCCCGCCAAGCGGGAGCGAGCTTGCTTGGGGCGGCCCGGCGCGGCGCTCATTACCAGGCCTCTTCCGCCGGTGCGGCGGCTTGCACGTCCACCAGCAGCGCGCCGCTGGTGCGGTGGCTGGCGGGGTCGACGACGATCAGCGCGCCGCCGACGCGGTTGTCCGCGAAGGGCTCGACGGGCAGCTCGTGCTGCACTTCCATCTGCACGCGGCCGATCGCGTTGACGGGCAGTTCGTGCGCGTCCTGCGGAGTCAGCGTGTTGATGTCCAGCACCGAGTCGATGGCGGAGATGCGGGCCTGCACCCAGCGGTTGCCGTGCCGCACCCAATACTTGCGGCCGGGCTTGGCGGCTTCGGTGTCCAGCCAGGCGAGCGTCGCCGGAAAGGTCTTGGTCACCGTGGCGCTGCAGGGCGTGACGATCCAGTCGCCGCGGCTCACATCCAGCTGGCGGTCCAGCACGAGGCCGGCGGAGCTGCCGGCCTCGGCGCTGGCCACGGTCTCGCCGGCCAGGCGCACTTCGGCCACGACGGCGGTCTGCCGAGACGGCAGCACCTCGATGGTGTCGCCCGCCTTCACGGCGCCGTGGGCAATGCGACCCCACAGCACGCGCGGCTGGTGGCCAGTGCCGGCGGATTGGTAGGCGTCCTTCTGCACGTATTGCACGGGCAGACTGAGCGGCGCATCGACGCGCTCGTGGCTGGTGGGAAGGCGCTCCAGTACCTGCAGCAGCGATTCGCCGTTCCACCATGGTGCGTCCAGCGGCTGGGTGACGTTGTCGCCACGCAGGGCGCTCACGGGCACGGTCGCGGCCACGTTCAGGCCGGCAGCATCGGCGAATTTGTCCAATGCCGTTTTGACCTTGGCGAAACCGGCGCCGGCGTCGTCCAGCGCATCGATCTTGTTGATGGCGAAGACGATGCTGGGCACGCGCAGCAACTGGGCCAGCAGCGAATGGCGGCGGGTCTGCGGCAGCAGCACGACCTCATCCTGCGTCAGGTCCAGCTTGGTGATGTCCACCAACACGACGGCGACGTCGCTACCGGCGGCGGCCGTGACCATGTTGCGCGTGTACTGCTCATGGCCGGGCGCGTCGGCAATGATGAACTTGCGCGTCTTGGTGGCGAAGTAGCGGTAGGCCACGTCGATGGTGATGCCTTGCTCGCGCTCGGCTTCGAGGCCATCGGTCAGCAGGCTCAGGTCGATGGGGCGGCCGGCGGCGCGGCGCTCCAGCGTGTCGAGCTGGTCGGCCAGGATGGCCTGGCCGTCGAACAGCAGGCGGCCGATCAGCGTGGACTTGCCGTCGTCGACGGAACCTGCCGTGAGGAATCGCAGCGCCTGCATCAGAAATACCCTTCCTTCTTGCGCTTCTCCATGGAAGCTTCACTCGTGCGGTCGTCCATGCGCGTGGCGCCGCGTTCACTGACCGTGACGGTCAGCGTCTCGGCCACGACCTCGCTCGCATTGGCGGCGGGGCTTTCGACCGGGCAGGTGCAGGTCATGTCGCCCACGGTGCGGAAGCGCACGGTGGCGGTTTCGACGGTCTCACCGTCTTCCGGTGGCGTCACGTCGGTCAGCGGCACCAGCAGGCCCTTGCGGCGGATGACCTGGCGCTCGTGCGCGAAGTACATCTGCGGCAGCGGGATGTTCTCGCGGGCGATGTAGAGCCACACGTCCAGCTCGGTCCAGTTGCTGATCGGGAAGCAGCGGAAATGCTCGCCCGGGCGGATGCGGGTGTTGAACAGCGTCCACAGCTCGGGGCGCTGTTCCTTGGGCTGCCATTGGCCGAAGGAATCGCGGTGGCTGAAGATGCGCTCCTTGGCGCGCGCCTTCTCCTCGTCGCGGCGGGCGCCGCCGATCAGGCAATCGAACTTGTGCTCCTCAATGGTCTCCAGCAGCGTCACCGTCTGGTGGCCGTTGCGGCTTTCCAGCGGGTGGGCCAGGCGGATGGTGCCGCGGGCCATGCTGTCTTCCAGGTGGCCGACAACCAGTCGCTCGCCCATGTCGGCGACGCGCTGATCACGGAAGGTGATGACCTCGGGGAAGTTGTGGCCGGTGTCGATATGCACCAGCGGGAAGGGCAGGTGGCCCGAGTAGCCGCTCGGGTGCGCCGCGTTCTTCATCTTGAAGGCCTTCTCGGCCAGGCGCAGCACGACGCAGGAGTCCTTGCCGCCCGAGAACAGCAGGGCGGGGCGCTCGAAGCTCGCCGCCACCTCGCGCAGGATGAAGATGGCTTCCTCTTCCAGCGCATCCAGGTGGGCGTGGTCGACGTCGGCGATGAGTTGTTCGGGTTTCACAGCAGCATTCATGACTTCACGTGCAGACCGCACTCTTTGGAACTGTCTTCCCACCACCAGCGGCCGGCGCGGAAGTCCTCGCCGACGGCAATGGCTCGCGTGCAGGGCGCGCAGCCAATGCTGGGCATGAACTGGTCATGCAGCGGGTTGTAGGGCACGTCGTACTTCTGGACATAGGCCCAGACCTCGGCCCAGGTCCAGTCGGCGATGGGGCTGATCTTGCGGCGACCATTGCCGTCGTCTTCGTCGAAGGCGACATCGCCACGCGCGCCGGATTGCTCACGGCGCAGGCCCGTGATCCAGGCCGAACGGCCCTTCAGCATGCGGCCCAGCGGCTCCATCTTGCGCAGGCCGCAGCAGGCCTTGCGCAGCTCGATGCTCTTGTACATCGCGTCCTCGCCCTCGCGGCGGACGAACTGGATGACGGCATCGGCCACGGGCTTGAAGACTTCCACGTCGCGGCCGTAGCGCTCCTGGATGCGCGGCAGCAGCGCCAGCGTCTCGGGGTGCAGCTTGCCGGTGTCCAGCGTGGAGATCGCGATGGGCAACTGCGTGCGGGCGATCAGGTCGGTGATGACCATGTCTTCCACCCCCAGGCTGCTGCTCTGCACCAGGCCGTCGCCGTGCTCGATGCTGGCGTCGCGCAGGCGCTGCAGCGCGGCGTCGATCTTGGCGTCGAGCGCTGGCGTCCACTTCGCGTACAGGCCGATGGCATTGCCGGCCGCAGGCGCGGCGGCCCAGGGCAGGCTGCTGACTTCGGTCATGCGGCGCTCCTGCGCAGGAACCACGGACGCGTCTCGGCCACGTCGCCTTGGTAGAAGCCATCGTCGAAGAAGGCCAGCGCCTTCTCCGCCGCGGCCTTGGACTGGTCACCGCGCATGACGACCTCGTCGAAGCCGGTGCGGACCAGCAACTGCATCATGTCCACCAGCACCTCGCCGCGGGCGCGGATGGCGCCGGCGAACTTGTAGCGGGTGCGCAGCAGGTGAGCCTGGCTGTAGGCGCGGCCGTCGGTCCACTTCGGGAAGTCCAGCACGACCAGCGAGATGCGGCCCAGGTCAGGCACGAGCTGGCTGATGTCGGCGTCGTTCGGGAACTCAATGGCGACCGGCAGGTCCTGCGGCCAGCGGACCTTGACCGCATGCCATTGCTCCAGCGTGAGCAGGCGGTTGGGCGCCGGATCGGGATCGGGCTTGGGACCGTCTTCGCCGATGGCGTGCTTCCAGCAGCAGGTGGTGGCGTTGATGAACTTCATGCTTGCACCTTCGCGGTGGACACGCGAACGGCGTTCGCGGCGGTCTTGAAGGGATCCAGACCCAGGCGCTTCACCGCGTCGATGAAGTGCTCGCCGGCCAGGCGCTCGCGCGTGAAGGTCTCGATGACGGCGTCGATGGCGTCGGCGATTTCGTCGGCCGCGAAGCTCGGGCCGATGACCTTGCCGGCCACCGTCGCGCCGGACAGCGTCGAGCCGTCGCTGCCACCCAGCGTCAACTGGTACCACTCGTCGCCGTCCTTGTCGACGCCGAGGATGCCGATGTGGCCGCTGTGGTGGTGGCCGCAGGAGTTGATGCAGCCGCTGATGTGCAGGTCGATCTCGCCCAGGTCTTCGAGTTCGTCCTGGTCCTGGTAGCGCTCGGCGATCTCGGCGGCCAGTGGCAGCGAGCGGGCGTTGGCCAACGCGCAGAAGTCGCCGCCGGGGCAGGCGATCTGGTCGGTCAGCAGGCCGGCGTTGGGCGTGGCGAAGCCGGCGGCGCGAGCGGCCTCGAACAGCTCGGCCAGCTCGGCCTCGCGCACCCAGGGCAGCACCAGGTTCTGACGGTGCGTGACGCGCAGCTCACCCTGACTGAAGCGGTCGGCCAGCGCGGCGGCGGTGTCCATCACATCGGCGGACGTGTCGCCGGGGGCGATGCCCACGCGCTTGAGGCTGAGCGTGACGGCGCGGTAGCCGCTCAGGCGGTGGCCGTGCACGTTGCGGGCCAGCCAGCGCGCGAAAGCAGGGTCGCTCTCGTCGAGTTGCACGGCCGGCTCAGCCTTCACACCCGTGGGGTCGACGAAGCAGGCCTTGACGCGGTCCAGCTCGGCCTGCGGGATAAGCTGCTCATGGCCGGCCGGGTCGTCGGCCAGGATGCGGCGGTACTCCTCGTTGACCGCATCGACGAACTTCTGGCCCTCGGCCTTGACGAGGATCTTGATGCGCGCCTTGTAGAGGTTGTCGCGCCGGCCGGCGAGGTTGTAGACCCGCACGATGGCTTCGATGAAGACGAGGATGTGGTCCCAGGTGACGAAGGGTGAGATCTCGATGCCGGGGATAGGCGTGCGACCCATGCCACCGCCGACGAAGACCTGGAAGCCGATCTCGCCGGCGTCGGTCTTCTTGAGCTGCAGGCCGATGTCATGCCAGCCGATGGCCGCGCGGTCTTCCTCAGCGCCGCTGATGGCGATCTTGAACTTGCGCGGCAGGTGGGCGAATTCGGGGTGCAGCGTGCTCCACTGGCGCAGGATCTCGGCGTAGGGCCGCGGATCTTCGATCTCGTCCGGCGCGATGCCGGCGAAGGCGTCGCTGGTGATGTTGCGGATGCAGTTGCCGCTGGTCTGGATGCCGTGCATGTCCACGTCGGCCAGCAGCTCCATGACGGTCGCGCTGTCGACCAGCGGGATCCAGTTGTATTGCAGGTTCTGCCGCGTCGTGAAGTGGCCGTAGCCGCCCTGGCCTTTGAAGGGGCCGTCGGGCTGGCGGTCGTACTCGCGAGCGATCCTGGCGAGCTGGCGCAGCTGGCGCGACGACAGCTCGCCGTAGGGCACGGCCACGCGCAGCATGGGCGCATGGCGCTGGATGTACCAGCCGTTTTGCAGGCGCAGCGCGCGGAACTCGTCCGTGCCGAGCTCACCGGCAAGGTGGCGCTCCAGCTGGTCGCGGTATTGGGCCGCGCGCTGGCGGACGAAATGGCGGTCGAAGTCGGTGTATTGGTACATGTCAGTAGTTCATTCCGCCTGGCATTGCGGGGCGAACGCCGGGCCGCTCCCAAGTCGGCCCGCGCTGGCGATGTGCTTGCGGCTCAAAGCCGCAAGCATCGCCGTCCCCTTGGGGGACCGACCAGACGCGCTCGCGTTCAGCGATGCGGGGTTGGGCGAGGGGCAGTTCATTTCAGTGAATCACTTTCCAGCCGGCCATCAGCAGCGAGGCGCACAGCAGGCTGCGCACGACGCCTTCAGGCAGGCGGCGGGTCAATTGGGCGCCCAGCCAAATGCCGGGCAGGGAGCCGATCAGCAGGGACATGAGCAGCAGCCAGTTCACGTTGCCGAGGCTGGCGTGGCCGATGCCGGCGACCAGGGTCAGCGGCACCGCGTGGGCGATGTCGGTGCCGACGATGTCGCGGGCTTTCATGCGGGGATAGATCAGCAGGATCAGCGTGGCGCCGATGGCACCGGCGCCAATCGACGACAGCGACACCAGCACGCCCAGCAGCACGCCGGACGCTGTCGTGAGTGTCGGCCTGCGCGCTTCAGGAATCCAGCGCTCCAATTTCAACCCCAGCGTTTGCCAGCTTTGCTTGAAGGCGACGACGGCGGCCGTCAGCAGCAGCGCGATGCCGAGCGAAAAGGTCAGCGCCTGGGCCCAGCCCTTGCTGACGCCGCTCAGGTGCATCAGCGCGATGGTCAGCAGCGAGGCGGGCACCGAGCCGGCGAGCAGGCGGCGCACGATGGGCCAGTTCACGTGGCCGTGGCGGGCATGGGCGACGGAGCCGCTCATCTTGGTCAGCGCGGCAAACCACAGGTCGGTGCCGATGGCCACCGCCGGGTTCAGCTTGAAGACGGTCAGCAGCAGCGGCGTCATCAGCGAGCCGCCGCCCACGCCGGTGATGCCGACGATGAGGCCGACACCCAATCCGCTCGCAATCGCAATTCCGTCCAGCACCCGTGCTCCCAGGGATGGCCCATGCCACCCGAGGGCGCGACTCTAGGGAATGTTGCACTGCCGCAGAACGACAGAATTCTTGGGGCTATATGCCTGTGCCGAATAAGCAACTTCAGTTTGTGGCGAGAAGCCGCAGTGCGGCGACCTGTTCGGCGATGCGCGGTGGGATGGTTTCCTGGCCATCCAGCATGGCCTGGATCAGCGCCGCGTTGTCGGCCGGCACGCAAGCGGGCGACAACGGCCAGTCCAGGTCGGCGGTGTCGGCCGGGTGTAGCGGCGCGGTCCGGCCGTCCTGGAAGCCGATCAGATGGGCCTTGCGGCGCAGATGGGCATAGGCCTCGCCTTCGCTGGCGCGCATCAGCAATGCCCGGCCACCGCCGGCCGTCAGTGCGGGCAGGGCCTGGCTCATGCTGTCCAGATACTCCGGATGGGTCACCGCGACGACGCGCACGCCGCGGCCAGTGGGGAAGGGATCCAGCAGCTTGGCCAGGCTGTGTGAGCTGTTGCGCACGCCCAGGCGTGGGCGCAGGGCCATCAGAGAATTCAAGCCAGGGTTCAGCATTTGCAAAGGCAGGACGGCCAGGCGCTCGTCGCGCAGACGCTGCTCGGCCTCCTGCATGGACGCGCTGGCCGGCAGATCCAGCGCGTCCAGCAGCTCGAAGGGGCTGTGGCGGCTGTCGAAGTCATGCCGGCCGAAGATCAGCACCGGCAAGCCCTCGCGGGCCAGCAGCTTGGCCACCAAGGGCATCAGATTGGCCTGCTTGCGCGCGCCGTTGAAGCTGGGTAGCAGCACGGTGCGCGGGCCGGCTGGCGCCTTCAGCGCGGCCGTGCGCGCCTGCATCGCGGCCAGGAAGCTGGCCACCTCGTCCGCACTTTCGCCCTTCACGCGCAGCGCGATCAGCATCGCGCCCAGCTCCATGTCGGGCACGCGGCCGTCCAGCATCTCGCCGAAGAGGCTTTCGGCCTGCTCGCGCGTCAGGTCGCGCGCGCCACGGGCGCCCCGGCCCAGTTCCTTGATCAACGGTGCGTAGTCCATGGCCGCAGTGTAGAAACGACAAGGGCCGCGCAGGGCGGCCCTTGCTGCCTGGCGTTCAGCGTCAGAACGCCATGCGTGCGCCCAGCGACACCATGCGCACGTTGGCACGCTCGCCCTGGAACTGCGCGCGCGTCGCGTCCACGCCCAACTCAACGCGGGTCGATGGCGTCAGCGCGTAGTTGACGGCCAGGCCGACGAGGGGCTGGGTCTTGCTTTCGCTGTCCGAGCCGCTCAGCGAGCCCACGTCGGCATTCAGCTTGGTGCGCACGCGGGCGACGCCCACGCGGCCGACCAGGCCCCAGTCGGGTGTCAGTGCCGCCGTGTAGGCGCCGCTCAGCGACAGGGCCTCGGGTTTGGCACTCAGGCCCACCGTGCCGTCGGAGGCGCGGAACCTGCCGAAGTGCGTGTAGCCACCTTCCAGCGAGAAGCCATTGCCGAAGGCATAGCCGACGACGGCCTTGCCGCCGACGGCATTGCGGTCGCAGGTCTGGACGCCCGTGCAGTCGACATTCAGATGGCCTTGGCCGAGGGACAGCAGGCCGTAGGTGTGAGCCTGGGTGCTGTACGAGTTGGACGACTGGGCCTGGGCGGTAGCGGCCAGGACCAGGGCGGCAAGGGTCAGTGCAGTCTTCTTCATGGGTACTTCTTTCCTACTTCGTTCATCGGAATGCAGTTGCCCGGGTGGGGCCGCTGCAGCGATCTCGCGACTGTCATCGCGGCCTTGAATCCTGAGCGACTGAGGCGGGTGACCCTGTAGGACTGGGCGAACCGGGCCCGCCGGACCGTGGCCCGCTGGCCTGTGTCGGCGGTAACCGAAAGCAAGCCTGTTCCTGCTCCGCAGGGATACTGGCGGCCATGTCGCGCCTCAAGCCCAAGACGCTCTACATCACGCTCAGCGTGCTGATGGTCGGCCTCGTGGCATTGGTGTATGGCGTGCTGCTGCTGCACGAGAGCTGGCGCAGCGATGCGCTGATGCTGCAACAGGCCGGCGCGGCGGCGCGGCGCATCGGCCGCGAGGCGGCGGCCACGGTCGAGACCGAGCTGCGGCCGGCGCGCGTCAGCGTGGCGCTGCTCGCTTCAGGCGCGCTTGCCAGCGCGGCCAGCGAAGCCGAACGGCTGGCGGCTCTCCCTCAGCTCGCGGCGGCGCTGCGCAGCAACGCCTCGGTCTCGGCGGTCTACGTGGGCACGGCGCGGGGCTCTTTCCTGCTGCTGCGCCGCATGGGTGAAGCAGCCTCGCGCGGCCGCCTGGGCGCGCCGGTCGACGCGGCCTATGCCTTGCAGAGCGTTGACCGCGACGCGGGCGAACCGCGCGGCAGCTATCGCTTCTTCGACGCCGGCCTGCATGAGCTGCTTCGCCTGCAGCGGCCCGACTACATCTTCGATCCACGCACGCGGCCCTGGTACGAGCTGGCCCGCCGCGCCGGCGATGGCCGCGCCGTGCAGTCCGAGCCCTATCTGTTCTTCACGACCGGCGAACCCGGCGTGACACTGGCCGAGGCGCATGGCGACGCCGTCGTTGGCGCCGACGTCAGCCTTCAGGCCCTGGGCGAGATGCTGGGGCGGCCGCAGATCAGCCGCTCGGCCGAGCTGCTGATCGCGACCGCCGGTGGCGAGCTGCTGGCCGAGGCCCGCCGCGAGCGGCCGACGCTTGCGGCCACGGCCAAGGGCCTGCCCCAGGTCGGCGAGGCGAGCACGCCGCTGATGCGCACGTTGTGGGCGCGGCGCGATGCCCAGGGCCGGCTGGACCCGGTGCAGGAGGTGGCCGGCCGCGAATGGGTGGCCCACGCGCTGCCGTTGGCGGCCAGCCGTGAGGCCGGCGCCGCGCTGACGCTGCTGATGGCCGCACCGCGCGATGAGCTGCAGGCCTTCCAGATCGAGAGCCGGCGCCACAGCCTCTACATCTCGTTCGGGCTGATGTTGTTGCTGCTGCCGCTGGTGCATCTGCTGGCCGACCGTGTGTCGCGCCCGTTGCGCGAGCTGGCCCGCCAGGCCGAGGCGATCCGGCATTTCGAGTTCGGCGGACCCGACCCCAAGCGCAGCCTGATCCGCGAGGTGGACCGCCTGGCCGCGGCGATGACGGCGATGAAGCATTCGCTGCGCCGCTTCCTCGACATCAGCGGCGCGCTCAGCGCGGAGCGCGATTTCGACACGCTGCTGGACCGCATCCTGCGCGAGACCGTCGCCGTGGCCGAGGCCAGCGGCGGTGCGGTGCATTTGCTTTCCAGCGACGGCGCGCAGTTGCAGCCCGCGGCGACCCGCCTGCACGGCGAGACGGCAACTCGCGCGGGCCTGATCTGGGACGTGAACTCACCCGACAGCATCGCCGCCCCGGTGCAGGCCCTGCGCGCCAATGGGCCCATCGAGATCGAGCTGAACTGGGGCAACCCGAGTCATCTCAAGGCCTACGAGCCACTGTTCGCCGGCTTGAGCGCGGCGCGGCTGCGCCTGCTGTCGCTGCCGTTGAAGAACCGCCAGGACGAGACCATAGGCACGCTGACGCTGAGCTTCACGATGCCCGACCATGGCGAGGCGACGCCGCTCGGCGGCGCCCGCGTGGCCTTCGTGCGCGCGTTGTCCGGCACGGCGGCGGTGGCCATCGACAACCACCTGCTGCTGCGCGCCCGCAAGGAGCTGCTGGAGAGCTTCATCCAGCTTGTCGCCGGCGCCATCGACGCCAAGAGCCCCTACACCGGCGGCCACTGCCAGCGCGTGCCCGAGCTGGCCAAGATGCTGGCCCAGGCCGCGTGCGATGCCACCGAGGGCCCCTACGGTGGCTTCGCCATGAGCGCCGACGAATGGGAGGCCCTGCACATCGCCGCCTGGCTGCATGACTGCGGCAAGGTGACGACACCCGAGTACGTCGTCGACAAGGCCACCAAGCTCGAAACCCTCTACAACCGCGTGCACGAAATCCGCACCCGCTTCGAGGTGCTCAAGCGCGACGCGCTGATCGAACGGTTGGAGCAGCGGCTCGGCGCTGAAGGCACGGCGCTGGCGCGTGCCGATGCGGCCGAAGCCTGGGCGGCGCTGGACGCCGACTACGCCTTCGTCGCCGCCTGCAACCAGGGCGGCGAATTCCTCGGCCCCTCCGCCCAGGCACGGCTGCGCGAGATCGGCGCGCGGCGCTGGCAGCGCACGCTGGACGACAGCCTGGGCCTCTCGGCCGACGAGGCGCGCCGCCTGCCGCGTCCACGCCCGGCGTTGCCGGCGCCCGAGTGGCTGCTCGCGGACCGGCCCGAGCACATCCAGCCGCGGCCGGCGAGCGAGAAGCTTGACACCGGCAATCGATGGGGCTTTCGTGTTGCCCAGCCCGAGCACCTCTACGACCGCGGCGAGCTGCACAACCTCGTCGTGTCGCGCGGCACACTGACGGACGAGGAGCGCTACAAGATCAACGAGCACATCGTGCAGACGCTGAAGATGCTGGGCGAGCTGCCCTTCCCGCGGCATCTGCGCGCGGTGCCCGAGATTGCCGGCGGCCACCACGAGCGCATGGACGGCAAGGGCTATCCACGCGGCCTGACGGGCGAGCAGATGAGCCCGCAGGCACGCATGATGGCCATCGCCGACGTCTTCGAAGCGCTGACTGCCGACGACCGGCCCTACAAGCCGGGCAAGCCGCTGTCCGAGGCGCTGGCCATCCTGAGTCGCATGGCGCGCGAAGGGCACCTGGACGCCGAGCTCTTCGAGCTCTTCCTGCGCTCGGGTACCTGCATGGCTTATGCGCGGCGCTTCATGCCGGCGGCGCTGATCGACGTGGAGGACGTCGGCGTCTACCTTTCCTGACCATCGCGGCTATCGGTCATGGCGGTTGACGCTGAACTTGACCGGCGTGCCCTTGAGCAGCTGGCCGCCCGCGCCGTCGTGCAGCGTGACGATGGCTTCGTACTCGCCCAGCGGCAGGTCGACGATGGCCTCGCTGCGGCCGTCCACCAGGTCCTGGCGCTGCACATTGCCGCCCTTCTGGTGGAAGGCCAGGCGGAAGTGGCCGGCGTCCTTGATCTCGGTGCCCGCGGGCGCCACGCCCAGGCCCGCACCCAGCACGCCCAGGGACAGCGTGAAGGGGCTGGACACGCTCTCGTCGTCGCGCAGGTTCTTCACGTAGACCTCGCGGCCCGAGGCGGCGCGCGGCGTGGACCGTGCATCCTCGTACCAGGCCTCACAGCTGTCGTGGAAGTCGGCCCCCGAAATCACCCTGGGCGCCGGCTCGCTGCGCTTGCCGACCACTTCGATGGCGATCTCGTTGCTGAAGACGAAATAGGGCTTGTGGGCGTGGTCGGCGAACAGCAGGCGCAGCGTGTGGCGGCCCGGCGGCAGGTCGATCTCGGTCCCGGTCTGGCCCTTGCCGAAGTGCTTGTGTGTGCTGGAGAAGGGGATGGGCGCCGTGTGGTCGCGCGGCAGCGTCGTGTCGATGAGGATGTGGTGGTGGCCGGCCTTCTCGTTGGCGTTGCCGGCCGGAATGACGCCCATGCCGCGCACGCCGAACTCGATCCAGAACGGCGTGCGCACGTGGTAGCCGCTCTTCAGGTTGCTGAAGTGCACGGAAATGGGTTCACGCAGGTCGACCGCCGTGCGCTGGGACGTGTGGGCCAGCCAGCACTGGCGCTCCAGCGGGTCGGCGGGCAGGGCGTCCGCCGCTGCCAGCGCGGGAGCCAGGCCCAGGGTCCAGAGCAGCCAATGGCTGCGGTTCTCGGCAGACCCCATGCGAACCCCCGTCGTTGTTGCCGCCAATTGTGGTGGCGGACGGCGGTCGCGGACGTCGTGAAAAGTATTGAAGCTCAGGCCGCCTGAAGCTGGTGGTTCAGGTGCAGTTCGCCGAACAGGTCCTTGGGGTCGGCCATCTGCGGGATCAGGTCCAAAGGTGCACCCAGGCCCAGCTGCAGGCTCATGTCGCGCAGCAGGCGCAGCGCCGAGAAGTCCTCCAGCGCGAAGCCGACGGAGTCGAACACGGTGACCTGCTCACGGGCTTCGCGGCCGGCGGCCTGGCCGGCCAGCACGCGCCAGAACTCGGTGACGGGGAAATCGGCCGGCATCTGCTGCACGTCGCCCTCGATGCGCGACTGCGGCTCGTACTCGACGATGACGCGGGCCATGGCCAGCACGCCGCGGTGCAGCTCGGTCTTGCCGGGGCAGTCGCCGCCGACGCCGTTGATGTGCTGGCCCGGCTCGATCATGTCGGGCGTCAGGATGGTCGCGCTGGTCTTGTCGGCGGTGACGGTGGTGACGATGTCCGCGCCGCGCACGGCTTCGGCGGTGCTCGCGCACACGGTCAGCATCAGGCCCGTGGTGCCGGCGAGATGGCGCACCAGCTTGGCCGTGGCGGCGGGGTCGATGTCGTACAGGCGCAGCTCGCGGATGCCTAGCAGGTGATGGAAGGCCAGGGCCTGGAACTCGCTCTGGGCGCCGTTGCCGATCAGCGCCATCACGCGGCTGTCGGGTCGGGCCAGGCGCTTGGCGACCATGACCGAAGTGGCGGCCGTGCGCATCGCCGTGGTCAGCGTCAGCTCGGACAGCAGCTCGGGAGCGCCGGTTTCCACGTCGGCGAGCACGCCAAAGGCCATCACGGTCGGCAGGCCGAAGCGGTGGTTTTTGGGGTGGCCGTTGACGTACTTGAAGCTGTAGTTCGTCGCGTCGGCAATGGGCATCAGCTCGATGACGCCCTCGGGCGAATGGGCGGCGACGCGCGGCGTCTTGTCGAACTCGGCCCAGCGCAGGTAGTCGGCTTCAAGGTAGCCGACGAGGCGGCGCAGTAAATCGGGAAGTCCGACGCGCTGCACGAGTCGGGCGACGTCTTGGGTGGTGAGGACGGTGGTCATGGCAGTCTCCTGAATGTTCTGAACGGCTTGGTGTCGATTCTTCCGAGGCACGTCGCCAAACAGAAGCGCAACACTTGGCCAATAATTGATGGTCATTTGGCAAAATGGCAGCGTAAATTGACGAATTGAACAAATGGACACCCTGGATCAGCAACTCCTCGCCCTGCTGCGCACGGACGCCCGCGCCAGCGTTGCCACGCTGGCGGCCAAGCTCAAGGTGTCGCGCGGCACCGTCACCAACCGCATCGCCCGGCTGGAGGACGGCGGCGTCATCACCGGCTACACGGTGCGGCTGCGGCCCGACTCGGTGCCCGACCAGATCACCGCCTGGATGAGCATCACGGTGGAGGGCAACCGCACGCGCGAAGTCGTCTCCATCCTGCTCGGCGAACCGGGCATCACGGGCCTGTTCGACACCAACGGACGCTGGGACCTGCTGGCCGAGATCCGCAGCTCCAACCTGCAGGAACTGGCCGAGGTGCTGGAGCGCGTGCGCCTCATCAAGGGAATCGCCGGCACGGAGACCAGCATCCATCTGCAGAGCTACAAACTGGGTTGACGCCGATCCGCTCAGGTATCGTGCTGCGACTCTTCGGCCGACCCGGCCACCCGCTCCCCACATGATTCCTGTCCTCATACGCCGCGCCTGGCTGGCCGCCTCGTTCGCGGTTCTCGCGGGCTGCTCCGTACTGCCCACCCAGACGCCTCAGCCGCCCGTCGTCGTGCCGCAGCAGCCGCCGCCCGACGTTCCCGTCGTCAGGCCCGCGCCCAAGCCGCCGCGCATCGGCCTGGCCCTGGGCGGCGGCGCGGCACGCGGCTTCGCGCACATCGGCGTCATTCAGGTGCTGGAGGAGGCCGGCATCAAGGTCGACCTCGTTGCCGGCACGTCGGCCGGCAGCCTGGTTGCGGCGCTGTATGCGTCGGGCAAATCCCCGCGCGAGATGCAGACGCTGGCCGAGGGCATGGACGAGGGCGCGATCACCGACTGGTCTTTCCCGCTGCGCGGCCTGATCCGAGGCGAGGCGCTGGCCCGCTTCATCCGCGAGAAAACCGGCGGCAAGGGCATCGAGCAGATGGCCCTGCCACTGGGCATCGTCGCCACCGACCTGTCCGACGGCTCGTCCATTCTCTTTCGCAGCGGCGACACCGGCACCGCGGTGCGCGCCTCCAGCGCCGTGCCCGCCGTGTTCCAGCCGGTCAAGATCGGCCAGCGCGAGTACGTCGACGGCGGCCTCGTGTCGCCGGTGCCGGTGCGCTTCGCGCGCGAGATGGGTGCGCAGTTCATCGTCGCGGTGGACATCACGTCGCCGCCCGAGAAGGACCCTCCAGGCGATGCCTTCCGCATGCTGATGCAGACCTTCTCCATCATGGGCCGCAGCATCAACATGTTCGAGCTGCGGGAGGCCGACGTCGTCATCCGGCCCAAGCTCGAAGGCGTTGGCAGCGCCGACTTCACGGCCCGCCGCCGCGCCATCCAGGCCGGCCGCGAGGCGGCGCAGGCCATGCTGCCGCTGTTGAAGCAGCGCATCGCCGACAAGACAAAGTGAACGCATGGCGACCGAGACGCCACTCTTCCCGCTGCGCTCGGTGCTCTTCCCCGGCGGCCATCTGCCGCTGCGCATCTTCGAGCCGCGCTACCTGGACATGGTGCAGCGCTGCCACGCACAAGGCACGCCCTTCGGCGTCGTCGCGCTGACGGATGGTGACGAGGTGCGTCGGCGCGACGGCGAGGGCTTCAGGCGCGAGGCCTTCCAGGCGGTCGGCACGCTGGCGCGCATCGAGCACTTCGAGCATGGGCAGCCAGGACTGATCCACATCCGCACGCGCGGGGCACAGCGCTTTCGCGTGCACGAGCCACGCTGCCTGAGCCATGGCCTGTGGGTCGGTCAGCTGGAGCTGCTGCCCGATGACGCGGCCGTGCCGGTGCCGGATGACCTGGCGCAGTCCGCCCGTCAATTGCAGGATCTGCTCGCCGGCTGGACCGAGCGCGCCGCGGCCGAGGACCTGCCGATCCAGCCGCCCTACCAGTGGCGCGATGCCGGCTGGCTGGCCAATCGTTGGGCCGAACTGCTGCCGATGCTGCTCGGCGAGCGCCAGCGCCTGATGGCGCTGGACAACCCGCTGCTGCGGCTGGAACTCGTCGTCGACCGGCTGGACGCGATCAGCGATTCAGCCAGTCGCTGAGCACGGCGATCACGTCGGTCTTTTCAGGCTCGTTGAAGATCTCGTGCGCAAAGCCCGGCCAAGGCCGGGTGGCGACGACGTTCGCGGGCGCAGCGGCCGCAAAGGCCTCGCTGCCGCGCGGCGCAACGCAGCGGTCGGCACCGGCCCACATCAGCAGCGTCGGCAGCGCCCAGCGTGGTGCGTCGCCAATCACGCGCGCGCCGGCGTCGATGATGAAGCGCGTCGTGCGCGCCGTGATGCGGTCGTGCACCAGCGGGTCGGTCGCGTAGGCCTTCACGACCGCCGGGTCGCGGCTGATCCATTCGGGCTTCAACCCGTTGCTGACGGCCAGGCCTGGCGCGAGCTTCTCTGCCAGCGCCAACGCGAGCTTCTGCCCGCCGTTGAGGCCGGGGTCCAGCGCGGGTGAGGACAGCACCAGCGCGTCCAGCGGCCGGCTCCAGCTGGCCGGCTTCGGGACCAGCGCCTCTGCCGCAAAGCGGCCCGCGATGGCGCCGCCCATGCTGTGGCCGAGCAGCACGAAGCGCATGCCGGGCCGGCGCACAGCATCGATGACGCGGGCCGTGTCGCGCAGCAGCGCGTCGTGGTCTGGAATGTCGCCGCGCTTGCCGCCGCTGTGGCCGTGGCCGCGATGGTCCCAGCCGTGCACGTCCCAGCCCTGCGTATTCAGCGCCGCGGCGACATGGGCGTAGCGGGCGACGTGCTCGCCCAGCCCATGCACGATGAGCAGCTGGCCGCGCTCGGGTGCGGTCGTGGGCCAATGCTGAGTGTGGAGCTGCAGTCCGTCGTCGGTGGTCGTCGTCATCGCGTCGGCGTCTCGGAGTTGGGGCGCAAGTTTGCCCCAGCTTGCTCCGACCCGCGCCGCGAACCCAGCACGCGGGCATAGGCCCACGTGAACTCCGCTCCCACCAACAGGATTTGCGCCGAGAAATAGACCCACACCAGCATCGCCACGACCGACGCTGCCGCGCCAAAGCCCGACACGACGCCGCTGCGCTGCAGGTAGGCGCCGATGCCGTAGCGGCCGAGGGCGAACAGCCCGGCCGTGACGAGGGCGCCAAGCAGCACGTCGCGCCAGGCGACATGGGCGCGCGGCATCCACTTGAAGATGAGGGCGAACACGGCGACGACGAGGCTCTGGCTGATGACGGTGTTGGTGATGCCGGCGACGTAGAGCCAGTTGCCGAACCAGGGCCGCCACCAGTTCTGGGCGGCGGCCATCAACGCGTCCAGCAGCAGCGAGACGAGCAGCAGGAAGCTCAGACCCAGGATGAGGCCGAAGCTCAGCAGCCGCGTGCGCAGCCAGTTCAGCCAGCCCTGCACCGGCCGTGCGGGCACGCGCCAGATGGTGTCCAGCGCATCCTGCAGCTCGGCGAACATCGTCGTCGAGCCGACCAGCATCAGCCCCAGGCCGAGCAGCGTGTTCATCCAGCCACCGGCCGGCCAGGCGACGCTCTTGAGCATCTGCTCCACAGTGGAGGCGGCCGTGCTGCCGAGCAGGGTTTCGAGCTGGCCGACGAGCTCGCCGCGCACCGCGTCGCCGCCCCACACCAGGCCGGCGACGGACACGACGATGAGCAGCAACGGCGCGAGCGAGAACAGCGTGTAGTAGGCCAGCGCCGCACCCATGCGCGGGCCGCGGTCAGTCAGGAAACCGTCCAGCGTCAGCTGCAGCACGCGGCCCAGCGGTTTGATCGGGTCGAGCCAGCCCATGCGGGAAGTCTGCGGGTTCGCACCCGCGGCGCTTGTAGGACGGCGGCGATTCAGAGCGCCGCGCGCAGGCGCTCGTAGCCGCTGCGGCTGACGGGAATGCGCTTGCCGGTCTTCATGCGCGCGACGTAGGCGTCGCTGTCGGTCTTCTCCAGCCCCTGCAACGCCGCCAGGTTGATGATGAAGGAGCGGTGCACGCGCACGAAGCGGGCCGGGTCGAGCTGGGCTTCGAGATCGGAGATGCGCATGGCCTTCAGGTGCTCGCGGCCGGCGCTGTGGAAGGCGACGTAGTCGGCCTGCGCCTCGGCGTAGTCGATGGCATCCACGGCCAGCACCTGCATGTTGCCGGCACCGCCGTCACGCACCAGTACGCGCGAGATGGGTACCCCTGCAGGCGAGACGAGGCGTTCCAGCCCCGGCGTGGTCTGGCCGAGCAGGCGGCGCGCGCGCTCGAGCGCCGCGTCGAAGCGGGCCTGCGTGAAGGGCTTGAGCAGGTAGTCCACCGCATGCAGCTCGAAGGCGCGCATCGCATGCTGGTCGTAGGCCGTCGTGAAGATGACGCCCTCGCGGCGGCCGGCCAGCTCCAGCACCTCCAGGCCGGTCAGCTTGGGCATCTGGATGTCCAGGAAGACGAGGTCGGGCTGGTGCTCGCCGATCGCACGGGCGGCGTCCAGGCCGTTGTCGGCCTCGGCGACGACGCTGATGTCGGCATGCGGCACGAGGTATTCGCACAGCAGGCGGCGGGCCAGGATTTCGTCTTCGGCAATGAGAGCGCGCAGGGTCATGGCGGTGTCGTTTCGAAGGGAAGGGCGATCTCGACGGCGAAGCCCTCGGCCGTCTCGCCCCAGTGCACGCGGGCGCGGCCACGGTACTGAGCGGCCAGGCGCTCGCGCAGATTGCGCAGGCCGTGGCCCAGGCCGGGTTCGAGCGAAGGCGTCTCGGGCATGGGGTTGCGCACGGCCAGATGCAGCCAGCCGTCGCGCACCAGCGCCTCGATGCGCAGCAGGCCGCCGTCATCGCGCGGGCGCAGGCCGTGCTTGAGCGCGTTCTCGGCCAGTGGTTGCAGCGTCAGTGGCGGCAGCAGCGCGGTCAAGGCCTCGGCCGGTGCGTCGACGGCGAAGGCGAGCTTGTCGCCCAGGCGCTGCTTCTCGATGGCGAGGTAGTGCTGCACGAGGCCCAGCTCGTCTTCCAGCCGGATGCGCTCGCGGCCGGCCAGGGCCAGCGTCTGGCGGAAGAACTGGGCCAGGTCGATGGTCATGGCCCGCGCGGCGGCTGGATCCAGGCTGGTCAGCGCGCTGATGGAGTTCAGGCTGTTGAACAGGAAGTGCGGGTCGATCTGCAGGCGCAGCAACTGCAGCTCCATGTCGCGCGCCAGCAGCCGCGCCTGCGCCTCGCGGGCTCCGGCGGCCTGGGTGGCTTCAACGGCGATCAGCACGTCATGCGCCAGCACGGCCAGCAGGAAGAAGCCCAGGCAGACGAAGAAGGCCAGCGCCCAGCCGGCCGGCGTGAGCACCGCGAAACCCTGGTTGCGGCCGAAGGCGAAGCCAGCCGTGTTCCACGCTGCGGCCAGTGCAACGGCCGCCCCGGCCAGCAGCAGCACGGCGGCGGCGCGGCTGGCGACGGCCGACGGCCAGCGCCCCGGCGCGAAGGGCTGGCTGCGGCACAGGTAATAGGCCGACAGCGCGGTGAAGGCGAGCACCAGCGCGAGCGGCCCGGTCCAGGCCAGTGCCCAGCCCAGCGGCGCAGCGCCCTCGGCCGCCAGCAGCGCGGCCAGGCCCAGGCCGGCCAGCGCCGTGGCGAACAGGTAGGCGGCCAGGCCGCGCCAATGGGCCAGCAGCGGGTGCACTCAGCCGGCGCTCAGTTCTTGATCTCGATGCCACCGAACACGGTCTCGCCGCGCAGCACCAGCCGGTGCGCCGGGTTCATCGGCGGCACGGTCTGGTCATTGACGGCACCCAGCGTCGGCGTGATGTTGACGACCACCAGCCACTCGCGCGGCACGCGCAGCTCGATGCCGCTGAAGCGGGCCGACAGCTCCAGCACGGCTTCCGGGCCGTCCATCGCCGCCTGGCGCAGGTCCAGCTCGATGCCGCCGAAGGTCGCGTCGATGCGGCCGCCCTTGAAGCTGCGCGAGTCGTTCTGCTGGCGAATGCCGCTGAAGGTGGCGTCGAGGTTGACGTGATCGCCATGCTCCAGCGTGGAAGTGTCGAAGCCAGGGTCCAGGTCGTCGCGGCGGCGCGGGAAGGCACCGCGCAGCAGGATGGACAGGCCGGCCAGGATGACCAGCACCGGCCACCAGTCGCGCAGCTCGAAGTGGGTATAGCCCAGGTTCTGCGCCGTCAGCACGCCGCCGACGACGATCAGCGCCGTGCCGAACAGCCAGCTGCCGGCATGGCGCGGCCAGATCAGCCGGGCCAGGCCGAACAGCACCAAGGCCAGCGGCCAGAAGGTGCGCAGCAGCGGCTGGCCGAAGACATGCAGGTTGTCCAGCAGGGCGAGCACGCCGATGCCGATGACCCCGAGGCCGAAGAACAGGCGGTGGGCGGGGTGGCGGCGCAGACGTTGGCGGCGTTGGTGGCGAAGGCGCATGCCGTGCATGAGGGGCTTTCGATGTTGTCGATGGCGCAAGTAGACCTCGGGTCCAGACCTGCGACGACGGCCTGGCGGCCAATCGACATCATTCGCCGACGAATCGACAGCGCGCTGCGCCAATGAAAAAAAGCCCGGTGCGTGTGCACCGGGCTTTCAGATGAGGCGAGGTCGATCAGGCGGTGGCGCGCTTGCTCGAACGGGCAGCCGTTTGCGTGGCCTTGACGGCTTGCGTGGTGGCGGCCTGGAAGTTGGCTTCGGCCACTTCGACGGCTTGCTTGGTGGCCTTCTGGACCGACTCGAAAGCGTTGTTGGCAGCGGCGACAGCCGACTTCACCAGGGCGACGGCGTTCTCGGTGCCGGCCGGGGCGTTCTTGGCGGCGTTGTCGACAACGGCGGCGAACTTCTGCTGCGCGTCGGCGAACTGGGCTTCAGCGGCCTTGGCGACTTCGGCGCCGGTGCTGGAGGCGATGTCGTAGATGTGGCGGCTGTAGGAAGCGGCCTTCTCGGCGGTCGGCTGCAGCAGGGCAGCTTGCAGGCTCAGCAGCTCCTGGGCGTCCTTGACGGACAGCGCGGCGGCGGTCGTGTCGGCGGCTTCGCTCAGCGCGGTCTTGGCGACTTGCAGGTTCAGCTCGACGAGCTTCTCGACGCCTTCGAACGCCTTGTTCGTCAGGCCGAAGAGGGTTTCGACGTTGGCCTTGTGGGCGGCGAGGACTTGTTCAGCGGTCAGCATGGTGTTACTCCGATTTCAGGTGGTTGAACCGTTTGCTGTGCTGCTTTTGCTGCACTGCAACATGACTCGAATGATAGGGGTCTTCCAGCGGATTGCAAGCACTTTTTTTGTGCGGTGCAACAAACTAGGGGTGTCGCCTGTGACAAAGCGCGCACCGCTATCGTGCCGACCCATGCTGGCCTTTCATGCCGACGCCCACAGCCTGGCCCTGCCGCCGGGGCACCGCTTCCCGCAGTCCAAGTACCGGCTGCTGCGCGAGCATTTCGAGCGCGCGCCGGGCCGGCTGCGCATGACGCCAGCGCCGGCCGCGACCGAGGGCGAGTTGGCGCTGGCCCACACGCCGGACTACATCGACGCCGTGCTGCATGGCCACCTCAGCGCCGCCCAGCAGCGCGAGATCGGCTTTCCGTGGAGCCCCTCGATGGCCGAGCGCTCGCGCTGCTCCGTCGGCGCCAGCATCGCCGCCGCGCGGGCGGCGCTGGCCGAGGGCGTCGCCGCCAACATGGCGGGCGGCACCCACCATGCCTATGCCGACAAAGGTTCGGGCTATTGCGTCTTCAATGACGTCGCCGTCGCCGCGCGGCTGATGCAGGCTGAAGCGGCCCGCCCCCACGCCGGCGACTACGCCGGCTGCCCCCCGAGGGGGCGCGGCCCGTCTTGGGAGCGGCCCGGCGACGGGCCAGGCCGCGCGCAGCGCAGCACGCTCAAGGTGCTGGTCATCGACCTGGACGTGCACCAGGGCAACGGCACGGCCACCATCTTTCGCGACGACGACACCGTGTTCACCTTCTCCATGCACGGCGCTCGCAACTTCCCTTTCCGCAAGGAGGCCAGCGACCTGGATGTGGACCTGCCCGACGGCTGCGGCGATGCCCAATACCTGGCCGCGCTGGACGAGGCGCTCGCCGAGGTCTGGCGCCGCAGCGAGCCCGACCTGGCCTTCTACCTGGCCGGCGCCGACCCGCACGAGGGCGACCGCCTTGGTCGCCTGAAGCTGACTTACGCTGGCCTGGCCGAGCGCGATCGCCACGTGCTGGCGGCGCTGCAGCAGCGCCGCATCCCGGTCGCGCTCAGCATGGCCGGCGGCTACGGGCATGACCTGGCAACGACGGTTGCCGTCCAGGTCAACACGTTGACGCTGGCTGCCGAAGCCTGGGCGACCTGGCCCGGCCGGGGCGCATGAAAGAATGCTCGCCATGACTTCCCGCCCCCAGCCCGACACCCGCGACGCCTACCCCCGCTTCGTGCCGCTGACGACGCGGTGGATGGACAACGACGTCTACGGCCACCTGAACAACGTCGTCTACTACAGCCTCTTCGACACGGCCGTGAACCGCCTGCTGATCGAGGCCGGCGCGCTGGACATCCACGGCGGCGAGGTCATCGGCCTGGTCGTCGAGACGCACTGCAACTTCTTCGAGTCGCTCGCCTTCCCGCAGGCCATCGAGGCCGGCGTGCGCGTCGCCCAGCAGGGCCGCTCCAGCGTGCGCTACGAGATCGGCCTGTTCGCGGCAGGCGCGCCCGCCTGCGCCGCGCGGGGTCATTTCGTGCACGTCTATGTCGACCGCGACAGCCGCCGGCCCGTGGCCGAACTGCCCGCCGCCTACCTCTCCGCCTTGAAGACCTTGACCCCTCAAGACAAGCCATGAGCCGTTTCGACCATCCCACGCCCGAGCAGACCGCCGCCGTCGACGCGGCGATCAAGACGCGCCATTCGCTGCGCGCCTTCCTGCCGACGCCGGTGCCGCGCCAGACCGTCGAGGAGATCCTGGAAGTCGCATCCTGGGCACCGTCGGGCACCAACACCCAGCCCTGGCAGGTGCATGTGATGACCGGCGCGGCGCTCACGCGCGTGGCCGGCCGCATCCAGGCCACCTACCTCGACCCCGAGCAGAACGCGGCCCACAAGGAGGAGTACGCCTACTACCCCACCGAATGGCGCAGCCCCTACATCGACCGCCGCCGCAAGGTGGGCTGGGACCTGTACGGGCTGCTCGGCATCGCCAAGACCGACAAGGCGCGCATGCAGCACCAGCATGGCCGCAACTTCCTCTTCTTCGACGCGCCCGTCGGGCTGATGTTCACCATCGACCGCGTCATGCAACAGGGCTCGTGGCTGGACTACGGCATGTTCCTGCAGAACATCATGGTGGCGGCGCGTGCCCGTGGCCTGCACACCTGCCCGCAGGCGGCGTTCACGCAGTTCCACCGCGTCATCAAGGAAGAACTGCAGTTGAGCGATGAGCAGATGGTCGTCTGCGGCATGTCGCTGGGCTTCGCGGACCCGAACGCCGTCGAGAACGGCCTCGTCACCGAGCGCGTGCCGGTGGCCGAGTTCGCCCGCTTCCTGGAGGACTGATGGCCTTGCACGGTGCTGACTTGAGCCTGGCCTGGGCAACGCCGTTCGCCGGCCTGCTGGTCTCCATCGCCGTCATGCCGCTGGCAGCGCCGGCCTTCTGGCATCACCACTTCGGCAAGATCGCCGCGGCCTGGACGCTGGCGCTGCTCCTGCCCTTCACGCTGGCCTTCGGCGCCGGAGAGGCCGGCGGCGTGCTCGTGCACACGCTGGTGGAGGAATACCTGCCCTTCACCATCCTGCTCGGCGCGCTGTACACGACGGCCGGCGGCATCTTCATCCGCGGCAACCTGCACGGCAGCCCGGCGCTGAACTCGGGGCTGATGCTGATCGGCGCCGTGCTCGCCAGCTTCATGGGCACGACCGGCGCATCCATGCTGCTGATCCGCCCACTGGTCCGCGCCAACGACAACCGCCGCCACAACGCCCACGTCGTCGTCTTCTTCATCTTCATCGTCAGCAATGTCGGCGGCTCGCTGACGCCGCTGGGCGACCCGCCGCTGTTCCTGGGCTTCCTGCAGGGCGTCAGCTTCTTCTGGACGGCCGGGCACCTGTGGGGCGAAACGGTCTTCCTGCTGGCCACGCTGCTGGCGGCGTTCTGGGCCATCGACGCTTGGTACTACCGCAAGGAAGGCGTCACGCGCGCCGACCCCACGCCCGACGCGCCCAGCCTCGGCCTGGAAGGCACGATCAACCTGCTGCCGCTGGCCGTGGCCATCGGCCTGGTGCTGATGAGCGGCACCTGGAAGCCCGGCATCGTCTTCGACCTGTGGGGCACGCCGCTGCCGCTGCCAGCCCTCGTGCGCGACCTTGGGCTCATCGCCGTGACCTTGGCATCGCTGTGGCTGACACCGGCCGGCGTGCGCGAGAAGAACCGCTTCAGCTGGGCGCCGATGGAAGAGGTGGCCAAGCTGTTCATCGCCATCTTCCTGACCATGGTGCCCGTGATCGCCATGCTCAAGGCCGGCCCGGCCGGCGTGTTCGCGCCGCTGGCGGCCCTGCTGACGGGCAGCGACGGCCAGCCATCGACGGCCGCCTATTTCTGGCTGACCGGCGGCCTGTCCTCCGTGCTGGACAACGCGCCGACCTATCTCGCCTTCTTCAACCTCGCCGGCGGCGACGCGCAGCGGCTGATGGGCGAGGGCGCCGCGGTGCTGGCGGCCATCTCCGGCGGCGCAGTCTTCATGGGCGCGATGACCTACATCGGCAATGCGCCCAACTTCATGGTCAAGGCGATCGCCGAGGAGCGCGGCGTCAAGATGCCCAGCTTTGGCGGCTACGTGCTCTGGTCCGGCGCGGTGCTGCTGCCCATTCTCTTCGTGATGGCCTGGATATGGATGCGCTGATGAAACCCAAGGTGCTGGTGGCGCGCCGCGCGCCGGCGGCGGTGGTCGACAAGCTCGCCGCTCATTTCGACGTGGACTTCCACCCCGGCGAATCGCCGCTCAGCCCCGACGAGCTGCGCGCGCGGCTGCAGGGCAAGGCCGGCGCCTACATCACCGGCACCGAGCGCATCACGGCCGAGCTGCTGGACGCCTGCCCGCAGCTCAAGGCCGTCTGCACGATGAGCGTGGGCTACAACCACATCGACCTCGCGGCCTGCACCGCGCGCCGCGTGCTCGTCACCAACACGCCCGACGTGCTGACCGAGACGACGGCCGACTTCGGCTTCGCGCTGTTGATGGCCACCGCGCGGCGCATGAGCGAGGGCGAGCGCCTGCTCCGCGACGGCCGCTGGAAGAGCTGGGCCTGGGACTTCCTGGCCGGCTCCGACGTTTACAACTCGACGCTCGGCATCCTCGGCATGGGCCGCATCGGCCAGGCCATCGCCCGCCGTGGCCGCTTTGGTTTCGGCATGAAGGTGATCTATCACAACCGCTCGCGGCTGCCGGCCGAGACCGAGGCCGAACTCGGTGCGCGCTACCTCGCCAAGGACGAGCTGCTGCGCCAGGCCGACCACCTCGTCCTCGTGCTGCCCTACTCGGCCGAGTCCCACCACTGCATCGCCGCGGCTGAGCTCGCGCTGATGAAGCCGACCGCGACGCTGATCAACGTCGCCCGCGGCGGCATCGTCGACGAGGATGCGTTGGCTGCGGCCCTGTGCGAGCACCGCATCGCCGCCGCCGGCCTGGACGTCTTCGAAGGCGAGCCGCGCGTGAACCCCGCGTTGCTGACCCTGCCCAACGTCGTCCTCACGCCCCACATCGCCAGCGCGACCATGCCCACCCGCATCGCGATGGCCACGCTCGCCGCCGACAACCTCATCGCCGCGCTGACCGGCGCCCCGCCGCCCACGCCGCTGAACCCCGAGATCCTTACCGCATGAACCGCCGCCTGCTCTGCCTGCTCGCCCTGCTGCCCGCGCTCGCCTCTGGCCAGTCGCTGAAGGACAAGCCGCCGCCCAAGCCCGAGCCCGTCGTCGAGGACAAGACGCCGCGCGACCCCAACAAGTTCGCGGCCCTGTCCCTGCTCGGCGACAACGTGCAGCTCATCAGCCTGACGCCTGCGCGCGGTGACGTGCCCCAGGGCGGCGACTGGACGGCCACGCCCGCCGGTGGCCTGGACAACGCGGTGCTGCTGGCGCTGGACAAGGCCGTCAAGGCCTCGGGGCCGGGCCGCGAGGTCAAGCTCTACACCTCGTCGACACGCAGCCTCTTCGGCGACCCGGCCAACCTCTTCGTCGACGGCAAGCTCAGCCTGCCCGGCAAGCTCGGCGAGGCCGTGCGCCAGAGCGGCGCGGGCAAGCTGCTGCTCGTCACGCGCAGCCGCCAGGAGGCCGCGCTCGCTGCCGCGCTGCCGGCGCGCATCCTCACCAGCCTCGAAGGCCCCGGCTTCGTGCTCGACCAGCGCCCCAGCGCCCAGGTCGGCTTCGATGGCCAGGCCGGTCTGCCGGTGCTGGCGCCCTATGTCTCCATCCGCGTGGCCCTCGTCGACCTGCGCGATCTCAAGCTCAAGCGCGAGCAATCCCTGGCCGTCGCCAGCCGCCTGCCCGTGGCTCGCGAGTCCCAGGCCAACCCCTGGGCCGCGACGACGCCCGAGCAGCGCCTGAAGCCGCTGGAAGCACTGATCGAAGCCGAACTGCCGCGCGTGGTGGCGCCGCTGGTCGCGCCCTAAGACAGAGCCGGCAGCGCCTTGAACGCGCCGGCAATCCGCGGTCGCGGCGGTGCTGCTCGGCCATGCCGAATCTGATTGCGGCTGAAGCGCTTGCCCGGCGCGGAGACAATGGCCGACATGAGTCTGATCGACGTGTTGCTGCTGGGCCTGCTGGCCCTGATCCTTGTCCTGCTGTTGCTGATCTGGGCTCGCCAGAAACCTCAAGGCGGCGTCCCTCCCGAGCTGACGCAGGCGCTGCTGCAAGGCAACGAAAGGCTGGAGCGCGAACTGCGCGACGAGCTGGGCCGCAGTGCCAGCGGCACGCGCCAGGAGCTTGTGCAAGGCCTTGCGCAGTTCCAGCAGGTGCTCGCGCAAGGCCTGCAGGGCAGCAACCAGTCGCTCGCGACCCAGGCGCTGGCGGCGCGCGAGGCCCAGGACGCCGCCGCCCAGCGCAGCGCGCTGAACCTGACCGAGTCCATGCAGCGCCTGGCCGACGGCATGCGCGAGCAGCTGAAGGCCATGTCCACTGGCAACGACCAGCGCCTGGCCGAGCTGCGCCTGACCGTGGAGCAGCGCCTCACCAGCATCCAGCAGGACAACGAGAAGAAGCTCGAGCAGATGCGCGCCACCGTCGACGAGAAGCTGCATGCGACGCTGGAGCAGCGCCTGGGCGAGAGCTTCAAGCAGGTGGCCGAGCGCCTGGAGCAGGTGCACAAGGGCCTGGGCGAGATGCAGAACCTCGCGCGCGACGTCGGCTCGCTGAATCGCGTGCTGACCAACGTGAAGACGCGCGGCGTGTTCGGCGAGGTGCAGCTCGCGGGTCTGCTGGAGCAGGTCTTCACGCCGGAGCAGTACGCGGCCAACGTGGCAACGCTGCCGGGCTCGACGGCGCGGGTCGAGTTCGCGATCAAGCTGCCAGGTCAGCGTGACGACGGCCAGCCGCTGTGGCTGCCCATCGATGCCAAGTTCCCGCGCGAGGACTATGAGCGCCTGCTGGACGCTCACGAGCGTGCCGACGCGCCAGCGGCCGAGGTGGCCGGCAAGGCGATCGAGAGCCGCCTGCGGCTGGAGGCCAAGACCATCCGCGAGAAATACATCGGCCCGCCGCACACGACCGACTTCGCCATCCTTTTCGTTCCCACTGAGGGCCTGTACGCCGAGGCGCTGCGCCGCGCGGGTCTGGTGGAAAGCCTGCAACGGGAATACAAGGTCATGCTTTGCGGCCCCACCACGTTGCTGGCCACCCTGACCAGTCTCCAAATGGGCTTCCGCACGCTGGCGCTTGGCAAACGCAGCGCTGAGGTCTGGGAGGTGCTGGGCGCCGTCAAGACCGAGTTCGGCAAGTTTGGCGACGTGCTCACCAAGGTCAAGAGGAAGCTTGACGAGGCCGGCAGCACGCTGAACGAAGCCGAGACCCGCACGCGCCAGATGACGCGCAAGCTCAAGAGCGTGGAGGCCCTGCCTGATGACGCGGCAGCGCGCCTGCTGCAACTCGGCGCCGCGGCCGAGGACGCCGAGTGAGCCCGCCGCGCGACGGCGCGCCCAAGCCCAAGAACCTGCGCCACGCCTTCGTGTGGCTGATCGCCACGCTGATCTGCGTGCACGCCTGCATGGCCGTCACGCGCGTGACCGCCAGCCTGTGGGTGCTGAACCGCGGCTATGGCGAGGCCTCGGTCGGCCTGCTGCTCAGCCTGTTTGCCGTCGCGCCCATCGTGCTCTCGCTGTGGGCCGGGCGGCTGGCGGACCGGCATGGCTTTCACCGGCCGGTTGGCGTCGGCGTGCTGCTGGCGGGCACGGGTGCACTGCTGGCCTTGACGGTGCAGCAGGTCTGGGCGATTGCCATCGCCTGCTTGCTGTGCGGCGGCGCCATCGCGGTGGCGGCCGTCGCGATGCAGCGCGAGGCGGGCCTGATGGCGGATCAGCCGGGCGAGCTCAAGCGCGTCTTCAGCTGGATGGCCCTCGGCCCGGCGGTGTCCAACGCGCTGGCGCCCGTCATCGCCGGCGTGCTGATCGACCATGTCGGCATGACGGCCTCGTTCGGCTTCGCGGCGCTGCTGCCGCTGCTGGCCTGGGGCCTGGCGCAGAAGGTGCCGCGCCACCGCCCCGAGCCGGTCACCAAGAGCTACCGTGAGCCCGCGGCCTGGGACCTGTTCCGCCTGGTCGACTTCCGCCGGCTGATGCTGGTCAACCTGGTCATGTCGGCCTGCTGGGACGCCCACAGCTTCGTCGTGCCCGTGGTGGGCCACTCGCGCGGGTTGTCGGCATCCAGCATCGGCATCGTGCTGGGCAGCTTTGCCGTTGCGGCCACCTGCGTGCGCCTGGCCATCGTGCGCTTCGCGGACGACCTCGACGAGGTCAAGGCGCTGCGCACGGCCATGGTCATCGCGATGCTGACCTTCATGGCCTACGCCTGGCTGCCCGGCACGGCCGGCCTGATGTGCGGCTCGGCCATCCTCGGCACGGCGCTGGGCTCGGTGCAGCCCATGATCCTGGCCATGCTGCACCGCGTGACGCCGCCCGAGCGCCACGGCCAGGCGCTGGGCCTGCGCATGCTGGCCGTGAACGGCGCGACGGTGGCGATGCCGGCCGGCTTCGGCCTGCTCGCCGCGGCCACGGCGCTGGCCGCGCCGATGTGGCTGATGGCCTCGCTGCTGCTGATCGCGCAGGCGCCGGCGCGCCGGCTCTAGGCGTAGACGTCGAGGATATTGCCCAGCGGGCCCGAGCCTGGTGCCGGTGCTGCCGCAGGGGTTGGCGCAGCCGGCTGGGCGGCTTCGCGGACGCGGGCCAGCCGCTGCTCAATCGCTTGTACCTGGGCCTGCAGCGCGGCGATCCTGGCCTGGCCGGATGAGGTCTTGGCGCTGTCGCAGTTCACCCAGCTCGACAACTCGGTCTGGCACTTCTGCAGCTGAGCCTGCAACGGCCCCGTCGAGCCGGCCGTGTTGGCGGCCTGGGCGCGGTCGGTGGCGGTCAGCGGGGCGATCATGGTCGGGCGTGTCCTCAACGGGTTATCGGCGGCCTCGAGATGCGACTTGAGCCCCGGCCCCCCGGCTTGGGTGTCGTGCCCGCGCCGGCGTCGCCCTGGGATCTAGCATGCCGCCCCAGGAGGTGGGGCGATGCGACACAGACTCTGGGCCTGGCTGCTGGCGCTGGCCGTGGGCACGGCCGCCGCGCAGGTGGACGAAGACGACGGCGAGACGCCCGTCGTCATGGCTGAGGCCGAAGCCCAGGCGCTGCTCGCCGAAGCGCTGCCGGCCGAGCCCGCGGCTCGCTACGCGCTGCTGCAGCGCCAGGCCCGCGCGGCACAGGCGCTGGAGCAGCGCGGCAAGTATGTGGAGCTGCTGTCCGAGCTGGCCACGCTGGGCCGCAGCCAGTCCGGCGGCGAAGTCTGGATCCGCCAGTACCTCAGCGCCGAATTCATCTGGGGCAGCTCGGGCAAGTCCCTGGCCGCGGCCGATGCCTTTGCCAGCGACACGACATTGGCCCCGTCCACTCGCGCGGCCGCCGCGTTGCGCCAGGTCTACGCACTGGCCCAGGCGCGCGACCGCTCCGTGATGGAGCGCATGTGGTCGCGCGCCCAGGGCCTGGTCAAGCAGGCGCAGGAGCAGCTCGGCGACCGCGACCCGGCTGCCGCGCTGCGCCTGCGTGTCGACCAGCTGCAGGTGCGCTCCGAGATCGAGCGCTGGGGCGGGCGCCTGGGCGACGCCGTGGCCACGCTGCGTGAGGCCGTGCGCCTGGCGCAGAAGGGCGTCGAAGACGCGCGCCGCCTGCCCGGTGGCGGCCAGCGGCCCGCCCGCGATCCCGCCGTGCAGGACATTTACGGCTGGTACGACGGCTCCCAGGGCATGCTCACCTACGCCCTCGTGCGCCAGGGCCGCGCGCCCGAGGCGATCCAGGTCGCGCAGGGCAACCTCGCGCTGTGGCGCAGCGGCCAGCTGAGCGACTCGCTCGGTGCGCGCTGGAGCTACCGGCTCGGCCAGGCTCAGGTCGCGGCGCGCCAGTACGCCGCGGCGCTTGAGAACGCGCAGCGCGCCGACGACATGCTGCAGCGCTCCGGCGCCGGCCCGGCCAGCCACACGCGCTGGCTGGCGCGCCAGGAGCAGGTGAGGGCGCTGATCGGGCTGCACCGCTGGCCCGAGGCCGATGCCTTCTACCGCGACTTCCTGGCCAGCTTGGCCGAAGACAGCCTGGCCCGCGACCGCGCCAGCGACTGGCGGCTGCGTGCGCTGCTGGCGGCCAAGAACGGCCGCTTCGACGAGGCGATGGAGGCCGTCGAGCGCGTGCTGCGCTTTCGCCAGCGCCTCTACGGCGATGCCCATCCGCAGACCCAGGAGGCCGCCGGCGTGCGCGCGCTCGTGCGCCTGCTCAGGGGCGACATGGCCGGCGCCTGGAGCGACTACCAGCCCCTGTTCGCGGCCCTGCTCGACAGCCCGGGCGGCTGGCAGGACCTGGACCTATCCGGCGCGCGCGGCTTCGTGCTCGGCCTGGCCTTCGACGAGTTCCTTCGCGAGATCGCCGCCCGCGCGCTGCGCGGCGAGCCGCTGGAGCCGGCCTGGACCGACCGCGCGCTGCAGGTGGCCGACCGGCTGCAGACCGGCGCCACTCACCGCGCGCTGGCCGACGCCACCGCCCGTCTGCTGGCCACCACGCCGGCGCTGCGCGAGCTGCTGGAGGCCGAGGCCAGCCTGCGCGCCGCGGCCGCGTCGCGCAACGGTGCGCTGGCCGCCACGCTGGCCGACGAGGACCGCCTGCGCCGGCGCAACGGCAGCGACGAGACCAAGGCCGAGCTCAAGGCCTTGCCCGACGCCGAGCGCAAGAAGCGCCAGAAGGTGCTGGCCGACGAGCTGGCCGCCGTGCGCGAGCAAGTGCGCCAGCAGCGCGAGCAGGCGCAGTCCGCACGCGAGGCCCTCACCGGCCAGCGCGAGCGCGTCGCCCAGGCCTACCCGGCCTATGCCGACCTCGTCACGCCACCGCTGCCCAGCCCCGCGGCGCTGCAGAAGCTGCTGTCGCCCGGCGAGGCGCTGCTCGTCGTGCAGCCGCTGGAGAGCGCGACGCTGGCCTGGTGGGTCACGCCCGGCGCGCCGACGCGCTTCGCGGCGTCCGCCATTGGCGCCGCGGGCTGGGCCGACAAGGTGGCGCAGATCCGCACGGCGCTGGACCTCAGCCGGGGCGCCAGGCCGCCACTGCCGGTGGCCGGGCTGCACGAGGTCTGGCGCGAGATCGTCGCGCCGCTGCAGCCAGGTGCCGATGTGAAGAGCCTGCTCGTCGCGGCCGACGGCGCGCTCGCGGCGCTGCCTTTTGCAGCCGTGCTGACGACGCCCGAGTCCGGCGCCTTCGTCGTGCGCCGCATGGCCGTCACGCAACTGCCCTCGGCCGGCGCGCTGTTCGCGCTGCGCCGCACCGCCGCGCCGCCGCTGGCGGCCAAGGCGCTGTTCGGCGTCGGCGACCCGCAGTTCAAGTCCGCCGCCAAGGCCGGTCGCGCGGCGCTGGGCCAGGCGGCCACGCGCTACGACGCGGCCTGGGGCTTCAGCTATGGCGATATCCCCCCGCTGCCCGAGACGCGCGCCGAGCTCACGGCCCTGGCCAAGGCGCTGGGCGCCAATCCGCAGACCGACCTGCTGCTGGGTGCCGCCGCCACGCGCGAGGCCGTGCTGGAAGCAAAGCTGCTGGACCGCCGCGTGGTCGCCTTCGCCACGCATGGCTTGATGCCTGGCGAGCTGCCGGGCGTGTCCAAGCCGGCGCTGGCCTTGGCGCCCAGTGCCGACGCCAGCGCGTCGCCGCTGCTGGAGCTGGACGACGTGCTGGCCCTGCGCCTGAACGCCCAGGCCGTGCTGCTGTCGGCCTGCAACACGGCGGCGGGCGAGCAGGGCGGAGCGGCCATGTCGGGCCTGGTGCGCGGCTTCTTCTTCGCCGGCAGCCGCTCGGTGCTGGCCACGCACTGGTCGGTGGAGACGGCGTCCGCCGCGGCGTTGACTACGGCCACCTTCTCGGCCAAGGCCCCGCGTGCCGAAGCCCTGCGCATGGCACAACTGGGGATGATCGAGGGACAACTCGGTGGCGGACGCTGGGCGCATCCGTTCTACTGGGCCGGATACGCCTTGTTTGGCGATCCCTCCAGATAGGAGACAGGAAATGCGTGCGCTGCCGTTGACCCTTCCGCTGTTCATGGCCCTGCTGTGCTCCGGCGCTTTTGCCGAGCAGGCCTGCGAGGTGCTGGCCGTCAGCGGCGAGGCCCAGCGCGTCGACGGCAAGGCCCTGGCGGTGGGCGACAAGCTCGATGTCGGCACCACGCTGCGTACCGGCGCGGCCGGCCGCGTGCGCCTCAGGTTCGGCGACGGCTCGGTGCTGGTGCTGGCCGACAAGAGCCAGCTGCGCATCGACGCCTACTCGGCCGGCACCGCCAAGCCGCGCGAGGCCGAGTTCATGCTCGAGCTGGGCCTGGTGGGCCAGAAGGTCAGTCCCGTGGCCGGCGGGACGTGGAAGGTGCGCACGCCCACCGCCGTGACGGCCGTTCGCGGCACCGAGTTCATCGTCGAGGTGGGCGACGACCGCGCCACCGCCGTGCACGTGAAGACCGGCGAGGTCGATGTCGAACCCATCGGCGCCCAGACCCGCGGCATCAAGCCGCGCTACCCGGTGCGCCTGGCCAAGACGCTCAACGGCACGCAGTGCGACGCCAAGGAGTGCACGGCGCCCATCGCCTGGGCGGCGGAGAAGGTGCAACGCATCGAGCAACGCCTCGGTTCCCTCGATTGATGCGCCGCCAGGGCCTGGCCTCGCTGGCCTACCCGGCCATCGCGCTGCTCGCCGCGGCGCTGGCCGCGCTGGTGTGGAGCGGGCGCGGCGAGGTCGGCGCCTTCAGCCGGCTGGACAACGCGCTGCTGGACCTGCAGACGCAGTGGCGCGGCCACCTCGCACCTGGCCGCAAGCTGCCGCTGCTGCTGGTGCGCGTGGATGACGCGGCCATGGAAGCCCTGGGCGGACGCGCGCCCGACCGCGCCGAACTGGCCCGCGCCGTGCAGGCGCTGCAGGCCGGCGGCGCCCGCGCCGTCGCGCTGGACCTGCTGTTGCTGCCCGGCGGCGGCACGGCCGAGGGCGACGCGGCGCTGACCGCCGCGCTGCAGGCCAGCCAGCGCACGCTGATCCCCTTCGCGCTGCCCGACGATGGCAAAGCCGAGGCCCAGGCCGCGCCGGCGCCCGTGCTGGCCCAGGCCCTGCTCAGCTACGAGGACGAGGCCGCGCTGGCACGCGCCGAGGCCGGCTTCTACCGCGCGAGGCGGCTGGTGGCGCCTCAGTCCGAGCTGGCCACCGCGGCCGCGGGGCTCGGCCATGTCAGCACGCCGCGCGCCAGTGACGGCAGCCTGCGCCACGACCTGCCGCTGCTGCGCCTGAACGGCGAGATCTACCCCTCGCTGGCGCTTCGTCTGGCCGCGTTCGCGCGCGGGGCCGACTGGCGCCAGGCGAGGGCCCGTTTCGGCGACGAGGTGGTGGTGGGCGACGCGCTGCGGCTGCGCCTGGACGGGTTGTCGCGCCTCGCGGTGAACTATTACGGCCCGGCCGGCAGCTTCGACAGCATCGGCTTTGCCGACCTGCTGGCCGGCCGTGTCCCGGCAGACAAGCTGAAGGATCGCATCGCCGTCGTCGGCGTGTCGGCGCTGGCCGCGGGCGATCACTTTCCCTCGCCTTTCGACGCCGGCCTGCCTGGCATGGAGCGCCTGGCCACCGTCACCGACAACCTGCTGACCGGCCGCAGCCTCGTGCGCCCGGCCTGGGGCGGCGCCGTCGAGCTGGCCTTGCTGCTCGCGTTGCCGGCGCTGGCCGTCGTGCTGCTGGCGCGCCGGCCGCTGGGCCAGGCGCTGGCCGTCATCGGTGTGGGTGCGCTGCTGCTGCTCGGCCTGGCGCAATGGGCCTTCGAGAGCCGCTACCTCATCGTCTCGCTGGCACCGCCGCTGCTGGGCCTCGCCGTGGCCACGCTGGGCGCGAGCGCGCTGCGCGCCGGCTTCGAGCAGGCGCGCCGGCGCGTTGCCGCACGCCAGCTCGCCGCCAGCGAGCAACGTTATGCGCTGGCCGCTCAGGGCGCCAACGACGGGCTGTGGGACTGGGACCTGATCGATGGCGAGGTGTACTACTCGCCGCGCTGGCTGGCGCTGATGGGCCTGTCGGCCGGCGAGGCCGGGCAGGCCATCTCGGCCTGGACGCGGCCGCTGGAGCCGGCCCAGGCGGCCGCCTTCGACGAGGAGCTCAAGGCTCATCTCGAAGGCCGCAGCCTGCAGTTCCATCACATGCTGCACTTCCACCAAGGCGGCCAGGAGCGCTGGCTGCTGGCGCGTGGCCTGGCCGTGCGCGAGGGTGGCAAGCCGGTGCGCATGGCCGGGTCGCTGACCGACATCTCCGAAAGCCAGCGCCTGCAGCGCCAGATCAGCTTCGACGCGTTGCACGACCGCCTCACCGGCCTGGCCAACCGTGTGCTGTTCCGCGAGCAGCTGATGCAGCTGCTGACCGGCGTGCCCGCGCCCGAGACCGGCCTGCTGCTGCTGGGCCTGGACGGCTTTCGCGCGTTGAACGAGGCCCACGGGCCAGTGGCCGGCGACTCGGTGCTGACCGAGCTGGGCATGCGGCTGAAGTCGGCCTTCGGTGCGCGTCATCTCGTGGCCCGCATGGGGCCGGACCAATTCGCGCTGCTGCTGGCCGGTGGCGACTCGGCTGCCGAACTCGCGCGCAGTGTGCAGGCCCTGCTGCAGTCGCCCTTCAACGTGGCCATGCCCATGCCACAGCTCACGGCCGGCATCGCCTGGGCCCAGCGCCGCCACGGCCCTGCCAGCGCCGACGAGCTGCTGGCCGCAGCCGAGGGCGCGCTGGCCCGCGCCAAGGCGGCCGGGCCGGGGCAGATGCATGAGTTCGACCCCGCCGAGCAGCTCGTCGAACAGTCACGCCGCTGGCTGCGCGATGCCATCGATGCGGCGCTGGCCGCGGGCGACCAGTTCGAGCTGCACTACCAGCCCTTTGTGCGCCTGTCGGACCGAGCCCTGCTCGGCTTCGAGGCGCTGATCCGCTGGCGCCACCCGACCAAGGGCCTGATCATGCCGGGCGACTTCATCCCGGTCGCCGAGGCCAGCGGCCAGATCTGCGCCATCGGCCGCTGGGCGATGCTGGAGGCCGCCGCCCAGCTGCGGCGCTGGCAACGCTTCAGCTTCACGGGCGAGGTGGCCGTCAACCTGTCCGGCGTGCAGTTGGTGCGCGACCTCGAACTGCTGGCCGACGCGCGCGCGACGCTGGCTGCGTTGGGCGACGTGCCCACGCATCGCCTCAAGATCGAAGTGACCGAAAGCATGGCCATGGCCAACCCGCAGCGCAGCGCCGAGGTGCTGCAGGAGCTGGCGCGCATGGGCTTCAAGCTCAGCATCGACGACTTCGGCACCGGCTATTCGTCGCTGGCCTATCTGCACCGCTTCCCCTTCGACACGCTGAAGGTCGACCGCAGCTTCGTCATCCGCCTGGCTGCGGGGCGCGAGGCCCAGGAGATCGTGCGCACCATCGTCGGCCTGGCGCTGGCGCTGGGCAAGCAGACGCTGGCCGAAGGCGTCGAGGACGAGAAGCAGGCGGCGCTGCTGGAGCAGCTGGGCGTGCAGGTCGGCCAGGGCTGGCTGTTCGCGAAGGCGCTGCCTGAGGCGCAGGCGACGGAGGCGATACGCAGCGCGCCGTGGCGGCGTTGAGCCGGGGCTTGGGCGGCCCTTCGCGACAGGCGGGACGTCGACACCAACCGATCCATGACCGGGCCGACGACACCGCGGCCGCCGGCTGACGACAGAGATGCCGTCTTTATGATGAACCGCATGCAAAGTCCGCCCACGACATCGGCCCGGTGCTACTGCAGCGCGGTGAGGATCCAGTTCAATGCGGCCCCGAAAAGTGTCATCCATTGCCATTGCGGCCAATGCCGCCGCCTGAGTGGCTCGGCATTCACGACCTGGGTGAGCTTCTCGAGGCAGGCGATGGAACTTGTCGGTGAAGCGTCGCTCTCGGAGTTCCGCGCCACGTCGAACGTGCTGCGCCGTTTCTGCAGCCATTGCGGCTCACACATCTACACGACGGACAGCCGCGCCACCGAGATCGTCGGCGTTCCGTCGGGCGTCATCGTGGGTGAACTGCCGCCCCCGAAGGCGCACTACTTTGTGCATCACAAGGCGGCCTGGCACGCCATAGGCGATGCCCTGCGGCAGTTTGGCGGAGAGACGGGTTTCGAGCCCATTCCCTCGGCGGGTCCATGATGTTGAAGACGCTGGCGGAGGAAGAGTTGCGCACGCCGGGTTGCCTGCCTGGTGCTGTTGGCGGCCCCCTCGTGAGACGGCGAGCGCTGGAACTTCGACGATCTCAAGCTGCCGGGCGACACGGCCGAGAAGCTGGCTCGCGGGCCGCTACTTGCGCGCTGGAGCATGGAGGCCATCAGTTCGGCAACGACCTGGGCCGAGTCGCCGCAGACATCCGCGGCGACTCAGTTGCCTGACGCCAGCGCTCGGGCCGTCACGATCCCAGGAATGGCAGTGCAAGCCTTCCGACCGCATCGGTCGCGAGGATGTTGTAGTGGCTGGCGCCCGGCACGATGGCCAGCTGGGCGGGACCGCGCTGCGAGCCGTCCATGCCGGCGTCGCGCTGTCCGCCGCCCAGCAGCTTGTAGAACTCGACGATGTGCTCCGGGCGCATCGCATCCGCGTCGGCAAAGATCAGCATCGTCGGCACCTTGATGCCGGCGACCGCGGTCGACCAGTCGTAGTCGTGGCTCTCCATCTCGGCAATGCGGGCCATCAGCCGGGCCCAGTCGACCTCGGGATAGAGCTTGCCCATGGGCGACTGCTTGATGTTGGCGCCGATCTGGGACGCATGAGCGGCCATCTGGTCGAAACCTGCGAGCACCTCAGGGAACCAGGCCGAGCGCTTCATGGCCTGCGACACGACGACGAGGCGCTCGACCAGGGCCGGGTGGCGGATCGCAAGCTGCAGCGCCACGCCACCGCCCAGCGAATAGCCCAGCACGGCGGCCTTCTTCAACCCCAGGTGCTCGATGAGTGCCGCGACATCGTCGGCCAGGGTCTCGAAGCGCAGTGGCCGATCGACATCGCGGGTGTGGCCATGACCTTGCAGGTGCACCGCGATGACCTGGTGCGTGGCTGCGAGCAGGGGCAGGTTGGTGCCGAAAGCCTCGCTTGCGGCCACGCCGCCATGCAACAGCACCAGCGGCTTGCCGTTGCCGTGCACCTCGTAGTAGAGCTGCTGGCCGTGGATGGGTGCGTAGGCGGTCTTGGGGGCGGATGAAGTCATGGTCGTGGTTCCTGATGCGGTAGGGGTCGAGGCTGTGGGCGCGGCGGCGGAAAAGACCCGCGCCGGCCACGAGACGGCAGTGACGGCGGCGAGGGCGGCAAGAAGTCGGCGTCGTTCGAGCATGAAGCTCTCCTTCGGGAATCGATGGCGCGAGCCGCCCCCGGCGGCTCATGGGAGCCGCTCGGCGGACAGGCGCGGAGGTGAGGGGCGCTAGCTCTTGCGCGCAGCGGCGGCGCGCCTGCTGCGCGGCGCCGGCACAGCATGGGGCGGCGCCTGCGGCTTGTTGAAGCTCAGTTCAAGGTAGCGGCGCAGATGGTCCAGACAGTCGGCGGCAACCGCCGGGTCATGCTGGGACTTGGCGAGCACGAAGGCGCCCTGCACGACCGCCTGGGTGAACATCGCCAGGCTGTGTGCGGTCCATTCGGCGTCAGGCGCATGGGCCGCCTTCGCCGCCGCGATGTCGGGCTCGAGCGTGGCGGCATGGTCTTGGATGTGCTGGCCGCAGGACTGGCTCAATTGCGGGTGCGTCGAGTAGGTTTCCTGCGCCAGCATGCCGAGCAGGCAAGTGAAGCCAGCCAGGTCGCCCTGCATCGCGCCGCGGCGGAAGTCCACGTAGGCCAGCAGCCGCCCCAGGGCGTCGGGTTCGTCGCGGAAGGCGGCGCGCGAGAACATCAAGTCAGCCCTGGCCGAGAAGCGCTCGGCCGCCGCCATGGCCAGATCTTCCTTGCTTGCGAAGTGGTGGAAGAAGCTGCCCTTGGTGAGACCCGTGGCCTCGCAGACATCCTCCACGCGCATCGCCGTGTAGCCCTTGGTGCGAATCAGGCTCACCGCGGCATCCAACAGACGCTCTCTCGAAGTGCTTGCCATCTCGTGAGTCCTCGACATACCGATTGGTATGGAATTTACGTACCGCACGGTATGGTGTCAAGCGGTTCAGCCATTTCGGTCTTTTCTTGGGGAGCTGGCGAGGCTGACCGGCTCCAGAGCGCGGCGTTCCGGTAGGTTGATTCCTACTCGATGTGTTGGCCACTGCCTGCGACGGGCCGTGCGGGACGCGTTCACGATGCACGGGACGCGTCGACAGAGCCATCCCATTCCAACTTGAACAAGGAGCTGCCATGAACACCACCCACCAAGCGTCCATTGATGCGCTGAACGACTTGATCGAGAACGCCAGGGACGGCGAATTCGGCTTCAGCCAGTGCGTGCAGCGTGTGCAGTCCGCGTCGCTCAGGCCCATCCTGCAGCGCCGCGCCGACGACTGCCGCAACGCCGCCGCGGAGCTGCAGGTGCTGGTGTTGCGCTACGGTGGCAAGCCCGCGGACGGCGGCACGGCGCTGGGTGCGCTGCACCGCGGCTGGATCAGCGTCAAGGACACCCTCACGCCGGATTCCGACCGGCGCCTGCTGGACGAGGTCGAGCGTGGCGAAGACGCCGCGCTGGGCCGCTACCGCAAGGCGCTGCAGGCCGATCTGACGCCTGAGGTGCGAGAGGTCATCACGCGCCAGATGCGCGGCGTACAGGCCAACCATGACCAGATCAAGTCGCTGCGCGACACCGCGCCAGGCTGAGCCTGTTGCGTTGAGCGCATGCTTGCCGCCTCCGACATCGAAGTCGCCATCAAAGACTCACCATGCTCCTCGTCTGCCCCCAATGTGGAACCCGCAATCGCGTGCCCGACGGCCGTCTGGCGGATGACCCCACATGCGGTCATTGCGGTGCGCCCGTGGCGCCGCGCAGGCCCGTCGCCTTGAGCGACGCCGATCTCGCGCCCTATCTGCGGGGCACCGAAGCGCCCGTGCTCGTGGACTTCTGGGCGGCATGGTGTGGCCCATGCCGGTCCTATGCGCCGCAGTTCGAGCAGCTGGCCGCCGCGCGGCCCGACATCCGCTTCGTGAAGGTCGACAGCGATGCCGCGCCGACGTCCAGCGCCAGCCTGCAGATCCGCAGCATCCCGACGACGCTGCTGTTCATGGGCGGGCGGGAGGTGTCGCGGCAAAGCGGCGCGATGTCGGCCGCCCAGCTGGGCGCGTGGGTGGACCAGGCGCTGCGCTGACCGGCCTGCCGCCCGCTTCAGTCACGCCGCTCGAACCACCTCGACCGCAGCAGCGCCACCGCATCGCCCTCGGCGACATACAGCGTCGGTTGACTGGCGTCGAACTCATAGAGCCGGCCGCTGGCCACGCCGCGCACGACGACCGGGGCGCTGGCGCGGTAGTGCACGAGCACGCGCCGCTCGGCCGGCCCGGCCGCCGTGCGGGCCGGTGTGGGCGGGGTGTTCATGGCCTGGCGCCGCGCCGCGCGGCCTTGTCCGCAACATCCCATTTCAGTTCTCCTTGCGATGTGAGGCGGCGGCGTCCAGCCCGGCCTCGATGATGCAGACGCCGCCCGACAGCGCCAGCACGCTCAGGCTCCAGCCGAGCGGATCGGTTGCAAGCAGCGCGGCCAGCGGCAGCGCCACCCACAGCGACACGCAGTAGGGGCAGTCCATCAACTGCCCCCACGCGCCATTGCCCAGCCACTGGCGCAGCTTCAGCACCAGGCCGAAGGGCCCGTCCTCCGCCGCGAGCAGGTGCGTGATGCGCCAGGCCGCGAGGACTGCCAGGGCCAGGCGCGGCCAGAAGCCGAGGTCCTCCAAGATCACAAGGGCTCCGGCCCGTTGATGATCTTGATCGGGAACAGCACCCAGCCCGGCCCGTTGTGGACGTGGCTCTCGTCGACGATGGTCTTGTCGTGCGCCTCCAGGATGACGTTGTAGACGCAGGCCTCGCCCGGGCCGAGCAGCTGGTCGGCCGGCAGGCCGAGCGGGTTGCTGGCGGCGTCCAGCACCTGCAGGTTCCATGGCGTCAGCGTGCCGGTGGCCAGGCTCTCTGCCGGCAGCGCCAGCGCGCGGGCGGGCACGGTGTTGGTCGACGTGATCAGCACCACCTGCGGCGACACCGCACCCTGCTTCAGGAAGCGCACCTGGTAGCTGTCGAAGTTGTTGCTGGTCGGCGCGGTCAGGTCATTGCGGTCGATGTATTGGTCCCACGCATAGCCGCGCACGTCGACGGTCTTGAACACGCCTTCGGAGGTTTGCGTGTACATGTCGGAGCAGGGCGCCTGGCTGCCGATGCCGACGATGGCCGCCTGCACGTCCTCGTTGTCGATCCAGGCGCGCTGGATGTCGTAGTAGGTGTTGCCGGCCGTGTCGATCACTTGCAGCAGGAAGCTGAACTTGCCGGTGCCGCCGGTTTGGTGGGGCGGGTCCTGCTTGGGCAGGCTGTTGCTGTCGAAGCCGCTCGGCGCCAGCGACGGCACGTTCCAGCAGGTGCAGAAGTTGGTCGAGTCGATGTGCACGCAGATGCACTCGCTGCGCGAACTCCACACGTTGGTCAGCACGCTGGGTGTGGGGTCGCCGTCCAGCACGTTGCTGCTGCGCACCTGGTCGGCCGTGTAGTTGATGGGCGGGCCGCTGGGCTGGGCAATGCTCATCGGGTTGAACTCGATGTGCGTCACCTGGCGCCAGTCGCCGCCGGGCACGATGCTTGAGAACGGTGGCGGCTGTGGCACGCTGAAGGCCGGGTCGGGGATGGCCCAGATCGTGTACTCGCGGATCTTCTCGCCGAGGCAGCCATAGAGGTTGGCCGCACCGCGCACGTTCATGCCGCCGCCGACGGTGGACAGCACGGCCGCCGCGCTGTCGCTGGCGCGCAGCGGCTCGGCCGGGTCGGTGTAGTCCACCGACCAGGGCGTGCTGACGCGCTTGATGTAGACCTCGTTGACCGACAGCGAGAAGCTGCCCGTGCAGGGCGGCTGCAGCTCGCTGCCGTCCGTGGCAAAGACGCGCAGCGTCAGCGTGAAGGTCGTTGACGTGAGCAGCTCGATGCCGGCGTCCACCGCGCACTTGCGCGTGTCCACCCAGCCCAGCGTGCCGCCGGAGACCGAGAAGTTGCCCTGCGTGGCGGCCACGTCGGGCAGCGCGAGGTTGTTGGGGTAGACGACTGCACCCGTGAGCAGGTTGCCGCCGGGGCTGCGCACCTCGACGAGGTAGTGGCCGAAGTTGCTGCCCTCGGCATCGCCGTGCAGGGGCTCGAGGATGCGGCCGGGCAGGACGTCGGTCTCGCCGCGCACGCAGCCGCTCGGGGCGGTCAGCGCGCAGTGCAGCGGGCGCTGGCAGCGGCGCAGGCAGGCGCGGTAGCTGCGCAGGCAGCGGAACACGTCGCGCAGGTTGCGGGCGCGCGCCAGGCAGCAGCCGAAGCGGATGGCGCACAGCGCCCAGCAGCGGCAGAACCAGAAGAAGGGATCGGCGCGGTGCTTGGCGATCAGCTCGCGGCCCATCAGCGCGGCGGCGGTGTCGGTGCTGAGCAGGCGCTCCAGGATCTGCGTGTTGACGTCGCCGTCCTCGAAGCAGTCCACCTGGCCCGACATCACCTGGTCGGGCAGGCCTTGCGCGAACTCGACGTTGGCGAGCTGGTCGTCCAGATAGGGTTTGTAGGCCTCGGCCAGGGCCTTGACGAGCTGGCTGAAGTCGGCCCGCTCGACGGCCGTGGGCGGGTTGGCGACGGGCGCGCCCAGCACCTCGCGCACGCAGCGCCAGTAGCGCCAGAGGTAGTAGCTGGAGCCACGGAAGGACCGCGACCCGCGGCACATCAGCCAGCCGAAGACGATGCAGCAACGCAGGTGCAGCAGGCACCAGCGCCAGCGTTCGATGGAGCCGAGCTGCTCGCGCATCTCGGCCGGCAGCAGGCGCTGGGCCACCTCCTCGCTGCTGAAGCGCTCGAACAGCGTCATCGCCTGCGTGAACTCGTCCTCGCAGCTGGGCGGGTTGGCGAGCGAGTCCTTGATCAGCGCGTCAGGTGACTCGGCCCGCTGCAGGTCGGCGGCCAGCACCGGCTTGTAGGCAGCCAGCAGCTCGCCGAGCACGAAGTGGAAGTCGTCGTCCAGCGGCTCGTTGTCGTCGCCGGTCGGGGCGAGTTGCAGCGCGTGCGTGGGAAGGGCCGGGCTGGGATTGGTGCGGGTGGGCTTGGGTGTGGTGGCCATGGTTGCCTCCTTGAATGTGCATGTCTGAGAGCGAGTGGCGCGAAGGATGCGCACTCGGGCCGGCGAGGCGGCAGCAGCCTGCCGCGGCGCCTCTGTTCAAACCTAGGCGGGGCAGGAGGGCCGCGCCTCCCTAGCCCCGGCAGGACATATTCACCATGGCCCGACCCGCGGTTGATCTAAGCGTGACGACAGGCTGACCGCTGCGCAGCGGTCAGAATCGGCGCCTCATTGAATCGACCGGCCGAGCCGGCATCCTGGAGACCTGAATGAAGTCTTTGCGTATCGGTCTGGCAGCAGCTGCCTTGTTGGCCCTGGCGGCCTGCGCCCCGCTGGCGCAGCAGCAGCAGCAGGTCGCGAAGCCGGAAGCCCCCACGGCCGTGCGCCAACTCGGCGGCATCGAGGAGTACCGCCTGGCCAACGGCCTGCAGGTGCTGCTGCTCCCGGACGCGACTCAGACGACGACGACCGTCAACATCACCTATCGCGTCGGCAGCCGCCACGAGGCGCCCGGTGAATACGGCATGGCCCACCTGCTGGAACACATGCTGTTCAAAGGCACCGAGCGCCAGAAGGACATCCCAGGCGCGATGGCGCATCGCGGCGTGGTGAACTTCAACGGTTCGACGACGGGCGACCGTACCAACTACTTCGCCAGCTTCAACGCGAATGCCGACACGCTGGCCTTCCTGCTCGACCTGGAGGCCGACCGCATGGTCCACAGCCGCGTCGCCAAAGTCGACCTGGACACCGAGATGACGGTGGTGCGCAACGAGTTCGAGCGCGGCGAGAACCAGCCGTTTGCCGTGCTGTCCCAGCGCGTCAACGCGGCGGCCTTCGCCTGGCATCCCTATGGCCACGCGACCATCGGCCCCAAGAGCGACATCGAGAACGTGCCCATCGAGAAGCTGCAGGCCTTCTACAAGCGCTACTACCGGCCCGACAACGCGACGCTGCTGATCGCCGGCCAGTTCGACAAGGCCGCGACGCTGGCGCTGATCGCCACGGACTTCGGCGCCGTCGCCAAGCCTGCCGTGCCCGTCCCCCAGCCCTACACGGTCGAGCCGGCCCAGGACGGCGAGCGCACGGTCGTCGTGCGCCGCGTGGGCGGCCAGCCCATCCTGCTGGCCAGCTATCACGTACCGGCCATCACCCATCCGGACACGCCGGCCCTGATCGTCTACAGCCTGTTGATGAGCCTGCAACCGAGCGGCCAGCTCTACAAGCAGCTCGTCGAGCCCAAGCTGGCGGTGGCCGCCGGCCTCGGCGGCGCTGGCGGCGCGGAGCCCGGCACGACCAGCGCCTACGCAGTCCTGCCGCCGGATGCCGACGTGAGCAAGGTCGAGACGCTGCTGCTGGACCTGGCCGAAGGCCGCACGGCCAAACCTTTTGAAGAGAGCGAGCTCGTGCGCGTGCGCGACATTGCCGTCAACAGCTACCGCCAGCAGATGAAGAACCCGGAGGCGCTGATCCAGCAGATCTCCGGCCTCATCGCCGCGGGCGACTGGCGGCTGCTCTTCCAGCTGATGGAGGACATCCCCAAGGTCACGCTGGCCGACGTCGAGCGTGTGCGCAACGCCTACTTCAAGCCCGCCAACCGGACCCTTGGCCGCTACTTGCCGGCCAGTGCCATCGAGCGCGTCGAGATCCCCGCCGCGCCTTCGCTGGACCAGCGCCTGGCCGAGCTCAAGGGTCCGCCCAAGGTGGAGGAGGGCGAGCAGCTCGAGCCCGAGCCCACGGTCCTGGAGTCGCGCACGAGCCGCGCGACCCTGCCCAGCGGCATTGCGCTGCACACGCTGAAGAAACAGACGCGCGGCAATACCGTGACGCTGATGCTCAGGCTGCGCTGGGGTGAGCGCGACGCGACCTTCGCCCGCAACGGCACCGGCATGGTGGGCTCACTGATGAGCGAGGGCAGCGCGGGCTACAGCAAGCAGCAGCTGCAGGATGCGCTGATCAAGCTGCGCGCCAGCCTCAACATCAACAGCAGCGACCAGGGCGCCAGCCTCTTCCTCAGCGCCGAGCGCGACACGCTGCTGCCGGCCCTGCGCGTCGCCGCCGACGTGCTGCGCCACCCGCTGCTGCCGCAGGATGCCTTCGACCGCGAGATCAAGGCCGGCATCGCCGGCATCGAGGCCTCGCGCCAGGAGCCCGGCGTGCTGCGCCAGGAAGCCACCCGCGCCCACTACAACCGGGCCCGCGGCGTCCATCTCGGCCAGCCGGACTATGTGATGAGCGCGGACGAGCGCATTGCCAACCTGAAGGCGACGACGCTGGACGACGTGAAGCGCTTCTACGCCGATTACTGGTCGGCCGACGAAGTCCAGGTCAGCGTCGTGGGTGCCTTGCCCGAGGGCCTGGCGGCCGAGATCGACCAGCTCTTCGGCGACTGGAAGAAGCCCACCGCGCCCCGCTTCGTGCGCCACATCCCGCAGCATGTGGACATCCCGCCGGCTCGCTTCGATGCCATCGCCCGCGACAAGGCCAATGCCATCGTGCGGCTGCACGAAACCTTGCCGCTGAACAGCGAGGACCCCGACAACGCGGCGCTGGAGCTGGCCGTGCATGTCTTCGGCGGCGGCGGGCTGGAGAGCCGCCTGTCCGAGCGAGTGCGCCAGAAGGAAGGCCTGACCTACGGCATCGGCGCGAACCTGAGTGCGGGCTTCTGGGGCAATGACGGCGGCTTCGCCATCCAGGCCAGCTATGCGCCCGACAAGCGTGAGCGCGTCATCGCCGTCGTGCGCGAAGAGCTGGCGCGCATGACGGCCGAAGGCATCACGGCGGCCGAGCTGGCGCGGGCGAAGCGGGACATGCTGGAAAGCCGCAAACAGGCCCGAACCGAACTGGTCTCGCTGACCGGCACGCTGGGCACGCTGGCCGAGCGGGCACAGACCTGGGCCGCCGTCCAGAAGGACGACGACGACCTGACCGCAGTCACTGTCGAGCAGGCCAACGCGGCCTGGCGCAAGCACATCAAGCCGGACCACTTCGTCATCTCGACGGCGGGTGACTTCAAGACGCCTTGAGCCTGGGCATAGAGTCGGGGCCAATCTCAACCGAAGGAGATCGTGATGAAGATCGACCCCTATCTGTTCTTCAACGGCCGCTGTGAGGAAGCCATCGGCTTCTACCAGCAGGCGCTGGGCGCCGAAGTGCAGATGATGATGCGCAACTCGGACAGCCCCGAGCCGCCGCCGCCCGGCATGCTGCCGCCCGGCTCGGAGGCCAAGATCATGCATGCCTCGTTGCTGATCGGCGGCGCGTTGGTCATGATGTCCGACGGCATGTGCGATGGCAACACGGCCTTCAAGGGCTTTTCGCTGTCGCTGGACTGCCCCGACGAAGCCGCCGCGCGCAAGGCCTTCGACGCGCTGGCCGCGGGTGGCCAAGTCGGCATGCCGCTGGGCAAGACCTTCTGGGCGCCGCTGTTCGGCATGGTCAATGACCGCTTCGGCGTGGGCTGGATGGTCGGCGTGTCGGCCCCGGCGGCGTGACGCGGGCGACGCTGCCTGCGCACCTGAAGGCCGATTGCTCGGCCTGCGCGGCGCTGTGCTGCGTGATCCCGCCCTTCGACGCCGCACAGGGCTTCGGTTTCGACAAGCTGGCCGAGACGCCCTGCCACCACCTCTGCGCTGACCATCGCTGCGGCATCCACGCCGAGCTGATTGACCGCGGCTTCGCCGGCTGCGTCGCCTTCGACTGCCTGGGCGCCGGCCAGCGGCTCACGGCGATGGCGGTCGAGCGTTTCGGCAGCGCCGACTGGCGCGCGCGGCCCGACGTCGCGCGCTGGCTGTTCGCCGCCTACCCGCGCATGCGTCAGGCGCAGGAGTGGCTGGCCCAGCTGAGCCTGGCGGGCTCCGTGCTGGCCTCGGCCGAGTTGCGGAAGCTGGCGGCCGAACTGGACGCCGAGTCGCCGCGCTGGCCAGACTGGACTGCCGACGAGCATGCCGGCTGGCGAAGCCGCGTTGCGAACGCGATCGCGCCATTGACCCGAGAATGAGCGCCTTCCTGATGACAGAGGGCCTCGGATGTTCGGATTGATGGGCTGCGGCCCGGGAGCGGCTTGATGCGCTGGCGCAAGCCCCGTCCCATTCAAGTGGTGGCCCTCGTAGGCAGCGTGCTGGCCGCGGGCAGCGTGCTCGTGATGTTCAACCGGATGACGGGCTTCATGGGCCGCGGCGCGAAGACGGAGTCGCCGCTGATTGCGACCATCGACCTGCGCATCGGCAACCCGGAAGCGGCGAAAGAGCGCGGCGAAAAGCAGGCTCGCGAGGACATCGAGGCCGGCGTCCTGAAGCTGCAGACGTTCGGCATGACCGATCCACCCACGCCCGCCGACGTGGCCCGTGCCGAGCGGCTGAAGCAGCGCTATGGCATCACCTGGATCAACCGGAGCGCCGTAGCCACGGAGACATCACAGGCCTATGTAGATGCCTACAACCGCGTGGCCGAGGCGGAGATCGAACGCCGCCACGGCAAGGCCGTGCTGAATCGGTTGATGCACGGCGAAGACAGCGCCTTTCCCAAAGTTCGAACGGTGGTCACCCCATGAAGCTCATCGGCATGCTCGATTCCCCCTTCGTGCGCCGCGTCGCCATCTCGATGCGCCTGCTCGGCCTGCCCTTCGAGCACGCGGCCATCTCGGTGTTCCGCGGCTTCGATGCGTTCGAGGAGATCAACCCGGTCGTCAAGGCGCCGACACTCATCTGTGACGGCGGCAGCGTGCTGATGGACTCGACGCTGCTGCTGCTCTACGCCGAGGCGCTGGCCGGCCGCAGCCTGATGCCGACGGCGCCTGCCGAACTCGTGCGCGAGCTGCGCCTCATCGGCCTGGCGCTCGCAGCCTGCGAGAAGACGGCCCAGATCGTCTACGAGCGTGGCCTGCGCCCAGCCGAGAAGCGCCACGAGCCCTGGATCGAACGCGTCACCGGCCAGCTGCATGCCGCCTACCGCGAGCTGGAGGCCGAGCTCGCCGCGCAGCCGCTGGACACGAGCGCTGAGGGCATCCGCCAGTCCGGCATCACGGTCGGCGTGGCCTGGACCTTCACGCAATTTCTGCTGCCCGAGGTCGTGCCGGCTGGCGGCTTCCCGTATCTCGGCGCCCACGCGGCGGCGACGGAGGCACTGCCCGTCTTCCAGGCCATTCCCTGCGACGACGCCGTGACCTTGGGCGCTCACTGACATGGCCAAACGCCCGCCGCAAACCGTCTACGTTTTCCAGGGTGGCGGCGCCCTCGGTGCCTACCAGGCCGGCTTCTTCGAGGCGCTGGACACCGGCGAGCTGGCGCCGGACTGGCTGGTCGGCACCTCCATCGGCGCCATCAACGCAACGCTGATCGCCGGCAACGCGCCCGCCGAGCGGCTGGCGGCGCTGCGCAGCTTCTGGTCGCGCGTGACGCGGCCGGCGCTGTCGCCGCAGATGTCGGCCAACCCCTTCGCGGCGGTCTGGCAGACCTGGCTGACCTGGCAGACGCTGGCCAGCGGCGTGCCGGGCTTCTTCAAGCCGCGTGGCCCGCAGTCCTGGGACATGAACCGCCGTGCGCCCTTGGCGGAGCTGAGCTTCTACGACACCGCGCCGCTGGCCGCGACGCTGCGCGAGCTGGTGGACTTCGACCGCATCGCCGCCGCCGAGACGCGGCTGACGCTGAGCGCCGTCAACGTGCGCAGCGGCGCGCTGGCCCTCTTCGACAACCGCGATGGCCACACCCGCATCGGCCCCGAGCATGTGCTGGCCAGCGGCGCGCTGCCGCCCGGTTTCGCGCCGGTCATCATCGGCAAGGAGGCCTACTGGGACGGCGGCATCTACTCCAACACGCCACTGGATGTCGTGCTGGATGATGCCGAGCGCCGCGACACGCTGTGCTTCATGGTCGACCTCTGGGACGCCAGCGAGGCCGCGCCGCACACGATGGCGCAGGCGCTGACGCGCTACAAGGACATCCAATACGCCAGCCGCATCTTCGAACACCTGGGCGACCACGAGCACCTGCAGAACCTGCGCCGCGCATTGCGCCTCGTCGGCCGCAAGCTCGACGCCAAGACCGCCGACGATCCGGCCGTGAAGGCGCTGCTCGCGCTGGGCTGCGACTCGCGCATCGACGTCGTCCACCTCGTCATGCGCGCGCTGCCGGGCGAGGACTCGTGGCGCGACATCGACTTCAGCGACGAGCGCCTGCACGCCCGCTGGGCCGCCGGCCTGAAGGACGGCCGGCGCGTGCTCAAGCGCGCCGCCTGGCGCGACCCCATGCGCGACACCGTCGGCATGCGCGTGCACACCCTCGAGGGAGCCGACTGATGGATGTCATCCATGCGCTGCTGAGCTTCAACGCCGGCCGCGACCCCGAGCGGCTGCGGCTCAAGTTCGCCAAGATGCGCAAGAGCCCCTTCCTCTTCCTACGCGGCTCGGCCCATCTCTTTCACGCGCGCATGCGCCGCGGGCCGCTGAAGTCCGCGCCGGCGGCCTGGTGTTGCGGCGACATGCACCTGGAAAACTTCGGCAGCTACCAGGGCCCCAACGGCCTGGCCTACTTCGACATCAACGACTTCGACGAATCGGCGCTGGCGCCAGCCAGCGTCGACCCGCTGCACCTGCTGACCAGCCTGTGGCTGGCCGGCGACGAACTCGGCCTGAGCGGCGACGACACCCGCTCGCTGGCCCGCGCCATGCTGGATGCCTACGCCGAAGCGCTGGCCCACGGCAAGGCCCATTGGCTGGACCCGCGCACCGCCGACGGGCCGGTGGCCCTGCTGCTGGACCAGGTCGGTGCAAGGCTGCAGGCCGATCTGCTGGAGCGTCGCAGCGATGGTCGCGGCAAGCGCCGCCGCCTGCGCGTCGACGGCCGCCACGCGCTGCCGGCCAGCGCGGTCCAGGCCGAGCGCGTGCGCGACTTCATGGCCGAGTTCGCCGCCCAGCAGCACGACGGCGGCTTCTTCGACGTGCTGGACGTGGCCCGCCGCGTGGCCGG
>JAEKLF010000028.1 GCA_019509985.1 Burkholderiales bacterium
TCAACAACCCGGGCGACTGGGGCCATCTCTACGCGCCGCTGGAACATGCCCGGTGGAACGGCTGGACCTTCACCGACTGGGTCTTCCCCTTCTTCGTCTTCATCTCCGGCATGGCGATGACGATCAGCCTCGCGCGCCGCGCCCAGGCCGGCGCCGACAAGACCGCGCTGCTGCTGCGCACGTCCCGCCGCGCGCTGACCATCATCGGCATTGGCCTGCTGCTCAACCTCATCCCCAGCTTCGACTTCGCCACGCTGCGCATTCCCGGCGTGCTGCAGCGCCTGGGTCTGTGCACGCTGTTCGCGGCGCCCATCGTGCTGTGGTGCAGCACGCGCGGCGTGGCGCTTTGGGCGCTGCTGCTGATGGCCGTCTACAGCCTGGTGCAGCTGTGCCTGCCGGTGCCCGACGCCAGCGGCGCGGTCCACACCGGCCTGCTCGAACCCGGCGCGGACGCCGGCGCCTGGCTGGACCGCACCTTGCTGGACGGTCATCTGTGGAAGGTCGCCAAGACCTGGGACCCCGAGGGCTTGCTGAGCACGCTGCCGGCCGTCGCCAGCCAGCTGCTCGGCGTGCTCGCCGGCTATGTGCTCGCGTCGAAGCAGCAGCCCGCCGAGAAGGCCATGATCTGGGTGCTCTTCGGCCTCGCCAGCCTGTGGTTGGGCCAGGTGCTGGACGCCTGGCTGATGCCCATCAACAAGTCGCTGTGGACGCCGTCCTATGTCTTCGCGATGGCCGGCTGGGCGCTGCTCGTCTTCGCCAGCTTCTACTGGCTGCTGGACGCGATGCCGCAGCCGCTGGCCCGCGCGCGCTGGGCCCGGCTGCTGCATCCCCTCATCGTGTTCGGCATGAACGCGATCTTCCTGTTTGCGCTGTCGGGCTTGCTGGCCAAGGCGCTGGGCTTCATCAAGCTGGGCGACGGCCGCTCGCTCGGCGCGACGCTCTACCAGCCCATCGTCGACCTGGGCCTGGCGCCGCAGAATGCCTCGTTGCTGCGTGCCATCCTCTTCGTGCTGGTCATGTACGCGGTGGCCTGGTTCATGTACCGCAAACGCTGGTTCGTCAAAGTCTGATGCCCTCATGAAACGCCGCGACCTCCTCGGCCTCGCCACCGCGCCGCTGCTCGCCGCCTGCGCAACGCCGCCGGCCCCCGAATCCACGCCCGCACCTGTCCCCATCGAGCCCGCCGCGGCGCCCACGCCGGCCACGCCGCCCTTACCCGCGCCCCTGCCCGCGCCGCCACCCCGCGAATGGCGCGCCGCCTGGATCGCGACGGTCGCCAACATCGACTGGCCCAGCAAGCCCGGCCTGCCCGCCGCCCAGCAGCAGGCCGAGATCCGGTCCCTGTGCGACACCGCCCAGCGCATCGGCCTCAATGCGCTGATCCTGCAGGTGCGCACCGGCGCCGACGCGCTCTACGACTCGCCGCTGGAACCCTGGAGCGAATACCTCAGCGGCACGCAAGGCCACCACCCCGGCTACGACCCGCTGGCCGTCTGGCTGGCCGAGGCGCATGCCCGCGGCCTGGAGCTGCACGCCTGGTTCAACCCCTACCGGGCGCGGCACAGCACGGCCAAGTCAGCACCGGCGGGCACGCATCTGGCGCGCAGTCATGCCGACTGGGTCAAGCGCTATGGCGACCAGCTCTGGATCGACCCCGGCGAGCCTGCCGCCGCCGAGCACACGCTGGCCGTCGTGCGCGACGTGCTGACGCGCTACGCGGTCGACGGCGTGCACATCGACGACTACTTCTACCCCTACCCCGTGCAGGACGCCGCCAAGCAGGACATCGACTTCCCCGACGAGCCGAGCTGGCAGCGCTACCTCGCCTCGGGCGGCAGCCTCTCCCGCAACGACTGGCGCCGCTACAACGTCAACAGCCTCGTGCAGCGCCTGTACGCGCTGGTGCACGAGGTGCGGCCCGGCGCGCGGCTGGGCGTCAGCCCCTTCGGACTGCCGCGGCCCGATCTGCGCCCGCCTGGCATCATGGGCTTCAGCCAGTACGACAAGCTCTATGCCGACGTCGAGCTGTGGCTGCGCGAAGGCTGGCTGGACTACCTCGCGCCCCAGCTCTACTGGCCGCGTGCTCAAGTTCCGCAGGCCTTCGAGCCCCTGCTGCAAGCCTGGCGCGCGCTGAACCCGCTGGGCCGGCCCATCCACCCGGGCCTGTTCACCAGCCGCATCGACACCACGGCGAACAGCTGGCCCGTGGACGAGGTGCTGGGCCAGATCGACAGCATCCGGCGCCTGTCGCCCGGCAGTGGCCACATCCACTTCAGCATGGCCGCGCTGGCGCAGAACCGCCGGGGCATCGCCGACGCGCTGCGCACCAGGTCCTACGCCACGCCCTGAGTCGGGCCGCCCCCCTAACTTCCAGGCACATGGGCCGGCTGTCACGCCGGCTTCATCGCGCCTGCCTAGCGTGCGCCGGTTCACTCACGAAAGACCTCCATGCGTCGCACCCTCACCCGCCTCGCGCTGCTCGCGCTGACCGCCGCCTGCCTGCCCGCCTACGCCCATGACGGCAACGACGGCGACCGCCGTGGCGGCATCGCCAGCGTGCAGCTGGGCCCGCGCCCCTTCTTCCTCGTCAACGAGATGGCCGACAGCCCGCTCAAGAAGCGCCTGCAGCACTGCGCAGCGACCCGCGAGCAATACAAGCCCACGCTGTTCTCCATCGGCCACCGCGGCGCGCCGCTGCAGTTCCCCGAGCACACCAAGGAGAGCTACGAGGCCGCCGCGCGCATGGGCGCCGGCATCGTCGAGTGCGACGTGACCTTCACCAAGGACAAGGAACTGGTCTGCCGCCATGCGCAGAACGACCTGCACACGACGACCAACATCCTCGCCACGCCGCTGGCCAGCAAGTGCATCAAGCCCTTCACGCCGGCCGCCTTCGATGCCGCCGGCACGCTGGTCGCACCGGCCGCCGCCGAATGCCGCACCAGCGAGCTGACGCTGGCCGAGTTCAAGACGCTGCGCGGCAAGATGGACGCCTTCAACCCGCGCGGCCGCACGGTGGCCGAGTACATGGCCGCCACGCCCAACTGGCGCACCGACCTCTACGCCGGCCCCACCAGCGGCACGCTGCTGTCGCTGAAGGAGGCCATCGCGCTGTACAAGCAGCTCGGCGTGAAGATGACGCCCGAGTTGAAGGCGACCAGCGTCGCCATGCCCTTCGACGGCTTCACCCAGGCCGCCTATGCGCAGAAGATGCTCGACGAGCACAAGGCCGCCGGCGTGCCGGCCCGCGACGTCTGGGCCCAGAGCTTCGACCTCAACGACATCCTCTACTGGGTCAGGAACGAGCCCGCCTTCGCCCGCCAGGCCGTCTACCTCGACGACGCCAACGTGCCGGCCGACCTGCCCAGCGCCGAGCAGCTCAAGGCCTACCGTGCGCAGGGTGTGCGCATCGTCGCGCCGCCGCTGTGGGCGCTGCTGGCGGCCGACACCAGCGGCAACCTGCTGCCTTCGCAGTACGCGCGCAACGCCAAGGCCGCGGGCCTGGACATCATCACCTGGTCGATGGAGCGCAGCGGCATCCTGGCCGACGGTAACAACGGCTCCTACTACCAGACCTTCGACAGCGCCATCACCCACGAGGGCGACATGTTCCGCATGCTGGACGTGATGGCCCAGGACATCGGCGTCATCGGCGTGTTCTCGGACTGGCCGGCCACCGTCAGCTTCTACGCCAACTGCACCGGGCAGAAGTAAGGCTGCCGCTTCGGCGGGGCGGCGCGCCCGGTGTCCGCGGCGTAGCTGCGCACGTCGGGGTCGATCAGACCAGCAGCAGCTTGGCTGCGGCGGCCATCGCGGCCTCGTCCTTCAGCACGTCGCCGGGCCGGCTGCCGTCGCCCAGCACGGCGCCGCCCCAACGCATCTTCATGTAGCCGGCGCTGAAGCGCAGGCTGTCGACCAGTGGCTGCGCCATCTCGGGCGTGTCGCTGCTGGTGTGGGCGCACAGCAGATACATCGCCTTGCCGGCCAGGCGCGGCTTGAAGTCCAGGCCCGGCACGCGCATGAAACCCGACCAGTGATCCAGGTAGAGCTTGAGCGGCGCCGGCAGGCTGTACCAGTACAGCGGCGCGGCCACGAGGAGATCGGTCGCCCACAGCGTGTCGTCCAGCAGTCGCGCCAGGTTGCCTGTGGGGGCCGGGTACTGGCCGACGCTGTGGCGAATGTCCTCGAAGGGCGGCAGCGCCAGCTCGGCCAGGCGCTGCCAGCGCAC
>JAEKLF010000322.1 GCA_019509985.1 Burkholderiales bacterium
AAGACTGCAGCAGCAGTGACTTCTTCACCAAGCCCGAGGAGCGTTCGCCGCGCGCCAAGGACTTCCTGGCCAAGATCCTCCAGCACTGACCGGAGATCGTCATGGGCAGCGTCGGCACCGGTTGGAAGGAAATCATCGGTGCCGACGAGGCCCAGCGCCACGCCGATGCCGTGCGCGCAATGGCCGAGATGCAGAAACGCAAGGACGAGCGCTTCGGCGCCGGCCGCGCGCTGCACCGCAAGGCCGTGGCTGCCGTCCGCGGCGGCCTGCGTGTGCTCGACGGCCTGCCCGAACACGCGCGTCACGGCCTCTTCGCCACGCCGGGCGAGCATGAAGTCTGGGTGCGCCTGTCCAACGGTGCCATGGACAAGCAGAGCAACCGCCGGCCCGACATCCGCGGCTTCGCGATGCGCGTGTTCGGCGTCGACGGCGAATCCGCCCTCGGCGGCCGCACGGATCACCAGGACCTGTCGCTGATCAACCAGACGACCTTCGCCTTTCCCGACAGCCGTCATTTCTTCGGCCTCGTGCTGGCCGCCGGCCGCAGCCCGGGTGCGCTGCTGGCCTGGGTGTTCAAGACCTTTGGTCTCGTCGGCGGGCTCAAGCAGCTCAAGAAGCTGGCTGCCACGGCCGGCAAGCCCTTCAGCGGCTTTGCCACCGAGACCTTCGCCAGCACGCTGCCCATTAGCTGCGGCCCCGCCGCCGTCAAGCTGCGCCTGCTGCCGCCGGCCGGCCTGAAGCCGCGCACCGAGGTGAATGGAGACTGGGCGGGCGACCTCGCCGCCCAGGCCGCGGCCGGGGCGCTGAAGTACCGGCTGCAGCTGCAGTTCTTCGTCGACGAGGCGCGCACGCCGCTGGAGGACGCCTCCGTCGAATGGCCCGAGTCCGTCGCGCCCTTCATCGACGTGGCCGAGCTGACGCTCGAGTCGCCGTCGACCGACGCCGACTTCATCGCCCGCGTCGAGGCCGGCGTCTTCGACCCCTGGCAGGCCCTGGCCGCGCACCGTCCGCTGGGCGAGGTCATGCGCGCCCGCAAGGTGGCTTACCTCAGCAGCCAGCAGGTGCGCGGGGCGGCCTGAGCCTTGGCGCGCAGCGCGGCGCCACGGCCGCCATGCCTCACAGGAACATGCCGCCCGAAGCCTCGATGCGCTGGCCGGTGATCCAGCCCGCGCCCGGGCGCATCAGCGCGGCCGCCGCGCCGCCGATGTCCTCGGCCTCGCCGACCCGGCCCAGCGCCGTCACCGAGGCGACGAAACGGTTCAGCTCGGCGTTGTCGCGCACCGCGCCGCCGCCGAAGTCGGTCGCGATCG
>JAEKLF010000029.1 GCA_019509985.1 Burkholderiales bacterium
TCGGGCAGGTTGCGGCCTTTCACATGCGCCGGCACGGTGTAGAGATAGCTCTGCACGCCGGTGTCGGGGTCGGTGTAGGTCCAGACCTGGTTGGGTTCGCTGCGGCGGATGCCCTTGGTGTTCTTCTGATAGTCCGGCGTGGGCCAGAACACGCTGACGCCGCCGCCGCCACCGACCGAGAAGTAGTAGTCCTTGAAGTCGCTGCCGTAGTTGGCGATCAGGTAGGGGTTGAAGTAGTCCCAGCCCCAGACCTGCTCGGTGGGGATGTGGATCGTGCCCTTCTTCAGTTCGATGTCGCCCGCGATCGTCGTACCGCCGGCCGCGATGACGTAGGGGTCGGACGCCGGCGAGTCCACCGTCAGGATCTTGGAGAAGGTCGGGTAGGGCGCCACCGAGTTGGTGTCGTAGGCGCCATCGTCGCCGGACGAGGCGAAGGTCGAGATGCCCTGCGCCGCGGCTTCGGCGAAGACCTGGTGGTAGGCCACCAGCGCCGCGCGGCTGTCCGTCGACACGCCCGGGATCTCGTAGTTGAAGATCTCCGGCGAGCCCCAGCTGACCGACAGCGTGTCCACGGTGTTGTCGGCCACGGCCTTGTAGAACACGTCGATGAAGCCGGCCTCGGTGTTCGGTGCGTCGTAGACCACCATCTTCGCGCCCGGTGCCAGGCCGCCGGACTGCTGCACGTCCAGCGTCGTCTCGCCCGAGCCGGCGTCGGCCGACAGATCGCCGCCGCCGTCCACATGCACCTGCGTGATCCGTGTCTGCGACACGGTCAGGCCGACGGCGTTCCAGTAGGTGTAGGCGTCCGACGGATAGAAATTCGCCAGCGTTGCGATGCCGATGGTCTTGCCCTTGCCGTTGATGCCCTTGGCGTAGAGCGGATTCACGCCGTAGAGGTTGGCCACGTCGCCGGTCGTGAAGCTGCCGGGCACGCCGGTGGCCGTGCTGTTGCCCGCGGGCAGCACGACGCCGGGCACCTTCTCGCCCAGGCCGGCTGCGCGCGGACGCGCCTTGGACGAGTGCGGCTTGAACTGCGCCGACTCCGTGTTCAGCCCGGCCACGTAGAGGATGACGTCGTCCAGATGCCCGGGCACCTTGTGGCCATGGGCCGGGCGGCGGAAGTTGCGGCCGTTCTTGTCGCGGTAGTCGTGCAGGATGGCCTGGAAGGCCTGCGTGAACTGCGCGGCGGTGCCGGTAGCCTTGATGATGAGGCCGCTCGAATAGACGTCGTCGACGCTGATGCCGTTGCTCTTCAGGAAGTCCGTCACGCGGCGGATGTCGTCGTGGCTGGGCGCGAAGTAGGCGCGGAACTGGTCCGTCGACAGGAAGCGGTGGTAGAGCGGGCTGTCCGGGTCGACGGTGGCGGCAATGAAGGCGTCCAGCTCATCGGCGTGGCGCAGCTTTAGCACGATCGAGATCGTCTGCGTCGCGTCGGCGGCGGTGGTGCCCAGGTCCATCGGCGCCGCGCTGGGCTTGGCGGCCAGCGCCGGCGGTACGGCGGCCGCGACGATCAAAGCGCATAGCGCCGCCTGCATCAGGCCATCGAATCTGTGTTTGCGAAACATGGGAGCTCCCTCGTTCAGGTGAGGCCGCGCAACGCGGCCGGGTGGCTGGTGCGCGGGTTCTACGAGCCACTCCGGGGGGCGTCAATCGGGCAAGCCTGGCCCCTAGAACAGGGTGGGGTCGATGCAGGCCCGCGGGCGCAACTGCCCGGACGCCGTCTCGCTTGACCAAACTTTACGCAGGCCTGAGTACGCCAGGCGACAGGCGCCGCCATCAGTGTGCAGCGAGCAGCCGGTGGATGGCCTCGACCATGCGCGCATCGGCGCCAGCCAGCATGGACGTGCGTGCGGCGATGCGGCCTTCGCCGTCCAGCAGGATCAGCTCGGCGCTGTGATTGAACTCGCCGTCGGGCAGGGCGCGGTACTGGAACTTCAGCACCGCCGCAATCTTGCGGACCGTCGCGGGGTCGGTGCGCGCCAGCGTCCAGTGCGTGGCATCCAGCCTGCGCTCTTGGGCCATGCCGTCGAGCTTGGCCTGGGTGTCGCGGGTCGGGTCGAAGGTGATCAGCAGCACCTTCACACGCTCGCGTTCGGCCGCGGGCAGCGCGGCCTGCGTGTCGCGTGCAGCGTCGATCAGCATGGGGCAGACGAATTGGCAGGACGTGTAGAACATGCTGACCAGCACCGGCTGGCCGCGCGCGCCGTCAAGCTTGACCGCCTGGCCGCGCTGGTTGGTCAGCCGCGCGTCGAGCTGGTAGACCGAATCGCCGGGCAGGGCCAGCGCCGCACCAGCGAGCCACAGCCAGACCCACAGCAGATGACGTTTCATTACTTCACCTCGCGTGCACATCGAAAGCCCAGGCTGCCGGTGCTATCGGCAGCGTTGAGCGAGGAGAGCAGGGCGACGCGCATCAGCACCGCATAGTTCTGCCGGTCCTGCAGGTCGATCGCGCCGGCGCCGCAGAACTTGAGCTTGTCCGGGTCGTTGCCGCTGCGGCTGTCGGGGTTGACCAGCAGCGCATTGAAGTCATCGACCCACTCCCACACCAGGCCGTGCAGGTCGCGCACGCCGTAGACATTGGCCTCGCCGCCCACCGCAGGCAAGGCCTGGTCGGCCGGCCGTGCATACCAGCCGAGGATGCGCGCCAGCCAGACGGGATCGGCGCGCGCATCGGTGCGCGTGGCGTCGGCCGCGGCCGCGTATTCCCACTCATACCAGGTCGGCAGCCGGCCGCCTTCGGCCTCGCAATAGGCTTGGGCGGCAAACCAGCTGACTTCGGTAACCGGCGCGCCGTCGTCGCCGTCGGCCCAGTGCTTCAGATAGCCCACGTCGGCAAACGCCGCGGGCGCCTGGCGCGGCCGCCACTCGGCATGAGCGGCCAGGAAGCGGCGGAACTCGGCCCGAGTGACTGGCTTCTCGCGCAGCGCGAACGCGGTGATGCGTGTCGGTTCACGGTCGGTGTCGCGCGCCAGCACGCTGTTCAGCGTGCCCGCCGGCAGGGCCACATAGGCCGCGCCCGCCAGGCCTGCCAGCGCGGCGGCCAGGACCATCAGTGCCCTGCCTGGCTGGTCGTTGCGGGCTTGCTTGCGCGCTGCTTCTTGACATCCTCGGCCGACACGCTGCCGCCGGGATTGCCCCAGCTGTTGAGCACGTAGGTCAGGATGTTGGCGACCTCGTCGTCATTGAGCTGGTTCATCGGCGGCATGACCGAGTCATAGTCCTTGCCGTTGACCTTCACCTTGCCCGACAGGCCGTGCAGCACGATGCCGACGGCGCGCTGGGCGTCGCGGCTCAGCCAGTCCGACTTGGCCAGCGGCGGGAACACACCGGCCAGGCCCGCGCCATTGGCCTGGTGGCAGACCGAACAGGTGCCGGCGAACAGTGCCTGGCCCGCGGCGATCTGGTCCCGGGGCGTCAGCTTGCCGCCGGCGGCGGCCTGGGTGGCGGTGATGACGGCGTTCAGGTTGGGGGCCGCGCGGTCGCCGAGATAGACCGAGTCGACCTCCTTGCCGGAGTAGATGCTCTTGTCCTCCGGGCCGTCGATCTTCAGGATGGCGAGCGCGCCCTTGTTGAAGGCGCGGAAGATGGAGTGATCCACCAGCACATAGCTGCCCGGCACGCGGGCCTTGAAGTCGACGATGGCGGCGCCACCGGCCGGGATCAGCGTCGTCTGCACGTTTTGCTGCGCCAGCGTGCCGCCCTCGAAGCGCACGTTGTCGAAGATGGCGCCGATGACGTGGAAGCTCGACACCAGGTTGGGGCCGCCGTTGCCGATGAACAGCCGCACGGTCTCGCCGGTCTTGCCCGTGAGCGCGCGCTCGCCGGTGAGCGAGCCCTCCGCACCGTTGAACACGACATAGGTCGGGCGTTCGTCGATGGCCTTCTCCATGTCGAAGGGCTGCCGGCCCTTCTCGCGGTACTTGCCGGTCGTGTAGAAGTCGCCCTGCATCACGTAGTACTCGTGGTCCACCTTGGGCAGGCCCTCGGGCGGCTCCACGAGGATGAGGCCGTACATGCCGTTGGCCACGTGCATGCCCACCGGCGCCGTGGCGCAGTGGTAGACGTAGATGCCCTCGTTGAGCGCCTTGAAGGTGAACTGGGACTCGTGGCCCGGCGCCGTGAAGCTCGACGCCGCGCCGCCGCCCGGGCCGGTCAC
>JAEKLF010000150.1 GCA_019509985.1 Burkholderiales bacterium
CTGCTGCTGCAGTCTTCGACGATCTTGCCGGCGTCCATGAAGATGACGCGGTTGCTGACGCGCTTGGCGAAGCCCATCTCGTGCGTCACGCACATCATGGTCATGCCCTCCTGGGCCAGCTGCACCATCACGTCCAGCACCTCGCCGACCATCTCGGGGTCCAGCGCCGAGGTCGGCTCGTCGAACAGCATGACGATGGGGTCCATGGACAGCGCCCGCGCGATGGCCACGCGCTGCTGCTGGCCGCCGGAAAGCTGCCCGGGGAACTTGTCCTTGTGGGCGGACAGGCCGACGCGGTCCAGCATCTTCAGGCCGCGCGTCTTCGCATCGGCCTGCGAGCGGCCCAGCACCTTGATCTGGGCGATGGTCAGGTTCTCGGTCACCGACAGGTGCGGAAAGAGCTCGAAATGCTGGAACACCATGCCGACGCGCGAGCGCAGCTTGGGCAGGTTGGTCTTGGGGTCGGCGATGGAGATGCCGTCGACGACGATGTCGCCCTGCTGGAAGGGCTCCAGCGCGTTGACGGTCTTGATCAGCGTCGACTTGCCCGAGCCCGACGGCCCGCAGACGACGACGACCTCGCCCTTCTGGATGGTCGTCGTGCAGTCGGTCAGCACCTGGAAAGCGCCGTACCACTTGGAGATGTTCTTGATGTCGATCATGACGTGAGACTCCGACGAGCCGCCTCTAGGAGGCTCAGCACCCCCTCGGGGGGCAGCGAATGAATATGAGCGTGGGGGCGTGAAGCCATCTCAATGCTCAACGGATGATGGCGATCTTCTTCTGCAGGCGGCGCACGAGCTGCGACAGGCCGAAGCAGATGACGAAATAGACGACGGCGGCGGCGAGATAGGTTTCGACCGGGCGGTTGAAGTTCTTGCCCGCCACCTCGAAGCCCTTCAGCAGGTCGTATTCGCCCACGGCGTAGACCAGCGACGTGTCCTGGAACAGGATGACCGTCTGCGTCAGCAGCACCGGCAGCATGTTGCGAAAGGCCTGCGGCAGCACGACGAGCTTCATCGTCTGGCTGTACGTCATGCCCACCGCGTAGCCGGCGTTGACCTGGCCGCGCGACACCGACTGGATGCCGGCACGCATGATCTCCGAGTAGTAGGTCGCCTCGAACAGCGTGAAGGTGATGAAGGCCGACATCTGCCCGCCCAGCGGCCCGACCAGCTTGGGGATCAGCAGGAAGAACCACAGGATCACCATCACCAGCGGGATGGAGCGCAGCGTGTCGACGTAGAAGGCCGCTGGCGCCGACAGCCACTTGTGGCTGGACAGCCGCATCATCGCCAGCAGCGTGCCGAGGATGATGCCGCCGATCATGGCCACCAGCGTCAGCTGGATGGAGAACCAGAAGCCCTTGGCGACGAAGCTCTGGATGACGGCCCAGTTGACGAAGGAATAGTCGAGATTCAGCATCACTTGCCTCCCGACTGGCCGGGGATGCGCACGCGCGCCTCGATGAACTTGGCAATGCGGTTGATCGCGAAGGCCGAGATGAAGTACAGCGCGGTGACGGGGATGTAGATCTCCTCGAAGTGCGAGGTCTCTTCCGACGCCTGCTGCGCGAACTGCGCCATCTCGGGGATGCTGACCGCGAAGGCCACGGCCGAGTTCTTGACGATGTTCATGCTCTCGCTGGTCAGCGGCGGGATGACGATGCGGAACGCCATCGGCAGCAGCACGTAGCGGTAGGTTTGCGGCAGCGTCATGCCCATGGCCTGGCCGGCGTAGCGCTGGCCGGTCGGCAGGGTCTTGATGCCGGCCTTGACCTGCTCGCCGATGCGGGCGCTCGTGAAGAAGCCCAACGCGAAGACGACCAGCACCGAGGAGGGCACCGCCTCGCGCAGCACCGGGAACAGCGACGGCAGCACGTGGTACCAGAGGAAGACTTGTACCAGCAGCGGGATGTTGCGGAAGAGCTCCGTCCAGGCCTCGCCAAAGCGCGCCAGCCATCGGTTCGGCGCCGTGCGGATGATGCCGATCAGCGAGCCCACGATGAGCGCGAGCAGCAGCGCCAGCAGCGAGACGCTCAGCGTCCAGCCCCAGGCGTTCAGCATCCATTGCAGATAGGTCTGCTCCTTGCCGCCCGGCCCGAAGCACCCGGCGACAGCCTCCCCGGTGGCGGTGTCATTGCAGTAGAACTGCCAGTCCCAACTCATGGCCTTCTCCCCTCTCCTCAAGCCTGTCGTCTAAAGCAAAGCGGGTGCCAGGCACCCGCTTTGCGGCCGTTCAGATCACGCGCGAATCACTTCTTCGCGGCGTACTCTTCCATCGGCTTGTCGTTGGGGTTGGCCCAGGCGTCCTTGGTCGCGGCGGACAGCGGCAGGCCGATCTTCGTATTGGTCGGCGGGATGGGCTGCAGGAACCACTTGTCGTAGATCTTGGCCATCTCGCCGGACTTCATCATGCCCTTGATGCTGTCGTCCACGGCCTTCTTGAAGGCCGGGTCGTCCTTGCGCATCATGATCGCGATCGGCTCGACGGACAGCACCTCGCCGACGATCTTGAAGTCCGCCGGGTTCTTGGACGTGGCGATGTTCTTGGCCAGGATGGAGCCGTCCATGACGAAGGCGTCGGCGCGGCCGGAGTCCAGCAACAGGAAGCTGTCGGCGTGGTCCTTGCCGAAGACTTCCTTGAAGTCCACGCCGTTGGCGCGCTCATGCTTGCGCAGCGTCTGCACCGAGGTCGTGCCGGTCGTCGTCGCGACGGTCTTGCCGTTGAGCTGGCCGATGTTGGTGATGCCGGAATTGGCCTTCACGGCGATGCGCACTTCCTCGACATAGGTCGTCACGGCGAAGGCGACGTCCTTCTGGCGAGCGGCGTTGTTGGTCGTGGAGCCGCACTCCAGGTCGACCGTGCCGTTGACCGTCAGCGGGATGCGGTTGGCCGACGTGACCGGCTGGTACTTGACCTCGATCTTGGTGCCGAGCTGCTTGCGAAGGTCGGCAATGACGCGTTCGCAGACATCGATGTGGTAGCCCACGTATTTGCCGTCACCGATGGTGTACGACAGGCCCGAGGACTCGCGCACACCCATCGTGATCGCACCGCTGTCCTTGATCTTCTTCAGCGTGTCTTCGGCGTGCACGGCACCAACGCCGGCCACCAAGGCCACGGCGAGCAGAACTTTCTTCATGGAGACTCCAACAACAGGATGGGGGATATCGATAACAGCCGTGAGCAGACCACGCCCCGCGCTCAGCTCGAATACGGGTTTACACGATGCATGCACATGCGCGATGACTTCATGCCGCGGACGCAAGGTAATCCCACAGCGCCTGGGCAGCGGGCTTCTGGCGGCGCGACATCTCGGGCCGCTCGCGGTAGATGCGCAATTCCATGCTGACGCTGAAGGTGCCCGCCGCCGCTGCCGGCACGAGGCGGCCACTGGCCAGTTCCTTCTGCACCGAGCTGGCCGGCAGGAAAGCAAAGCCGTGCCCCTCCAGCGCCATCGCCTTCAGGCCCTCGGCCATGTCGGTCTCGTAGATGGCATCCAGGTTCAGCGCGCAGTCGGCCTCCTTGACGATGAGCTCGACCAGACGACCGAGGTAGGCGCCAGCCGCGTAGCTCAGGAAGGGGATCTTCTGGCCCCGCCGACCCGGCAGACGGAACATCGGCTCGCCCTGGGTGTCGGCCTTGGCATAAGGCGACAAGGTTTCGTGGCCGAGCGACACCATCTGGTAACGCTCGGGGTCGAGCTGCAGCGGCTGGCTGGCGTGGTGGTAGACCAGCAGCAGATCGCAGTTGCCCTCGCTGAGCTGCAGCATCGCGTCGTGCACGTTGGCCGCATTGAGCCGGCACTTGATCGCGCCGAAACCGCGGCGCAGGCCCATCAGCCAGTGCGGGAAGAAGGAGAAGGCCAGCGAGTGCGGCACGGCGAACTCGATCATGTCCTGGTCCGCCGCCTGATGGCTGCGCAACATGTTGCGCGTCGCCTGCAGGTTGCCCAGCAACTCGACCGCTTGGGCGAGCAAGGTCGCGCCGGCCGCCGTCAGCCGCGTCGGATAGGACGACCGGTCCACGAGATCGACCCCGGCCCACGCTTCGAGCGCCTGGATGCGGCGCGAGAACGCCGGCTGGGTCACATGGCGCAGCTGGGCGGAGCGGGAGAAGCTGCGCGTCTCGGCCAGGCTGACGAAGTCTTCAAGCCACTTAGTTTCCACCCAAGGCAGTGTAGCCAAGCCCCCAACCCGCCCTGTCGGCGGCGCGCGACGGCGGGCTTCGCCTGCGGGCCGGCGGTGACACCCCCTAAGCTCGGCCCCCAGCGCTTGCGTCCCCCTCAACTGAAGGGTCGCCGAGCAGCCCGGCATGAGGGTGCTTGTTTACAGTCCGGCCCACAAACCCAACTCGAACACCCTGGACGGAGAACGCCATGCGCGCTAAGAGCAAACTTCTGGCCCTCGCCTTGACGGCAGCGACGCAACTCGCGGCCGCAGCTCCCGTGGCGCTCAATTTCGAAGACATCACTGCGTCGAGTGGCGACCCCCAGGGTATCGGCATGATCCAGCTGCTGGACCGCTACAAGACCGATGGCGTCCAGTTCACCGGTGCGGCATGGGGCGTCACGTCGCTTCTCTGCGGTGCCTTTTCGCTGTTCATTCCCCACGACGGTGGCTGCAGCGCGCTGCTGCTGGCCGGTGACCCGCGCGATGGCTCACTGGAAGGCAGCAAGAGCTTCACCCTTAATTTCGCTGACGGCTTCATCACCGGCTCGTCCCTTTATTACTCAGCCTTGTCGGGCTCGGGCGTCTCGATCACTCTGTTCGACGACCTTGACGGCAAGGGCAAGTCGACTCGATTGGCCGGCTTGGCGCCGACGGACTGCGACGTTTCCGGCGCTCGTTTCTGCAACTGGGGTCTATTGAATCTCGACTTTTCCGGCGTGGCACGCTCTATGGTCATTTCCGGCGTTGACGAGTCCCTGATGCTCGACGACCTGAAGCTGGTCAAGGCTTCCACCGGGCCGGCCCCCCTGCCCGAGCCAGCCAGCGTCGCGCTGGTGCTGGGCGCTCTGGGTGCGGCAGGCTGGTCACGCAAACGCAAGGCCGCCTAAGCCGGCCGGGCCGGCTTCGGAAGAACGACCGCTGCGGCGGTCGTTTTGCTTTTCGGCGGCTAAACGGCTAAGCCATCACGTCACGCGCTTGAATCAACTCAGTCCGTCCCTATAATCCTTCGCTGCTAGCACTCAACGCAATTGAGTGCTAACGAAATCGGGCCGGTCATTCGGCCCCGTTTTTTCGGCGCGCCGCCGCTCCATGGGCTGGCGGCCGTTTCGGTTCAAACCCTGAAGGAGATTCCATGAAGCTGCGCCCCCTGCACGATCGCGTGATCGTTCGCCGTCTGGAGCAAGAAACCAAGACCGCCTCGGGCATCGTCATTCCCGACAACGCCGCCGAAAAGCCTGATCAGGGCGAAGTCCTGGCCGTCGGCCCGGGCAAGCGCAATGACAAGGGCGACTTCATCACCCTGAATGTCGCCGTGGGCGACCGCGTTCTGTTCGGCAAGTACTCGGGCCAGACCGTCAAGGTCGATGGCGAAGAGTTGCTGGTCATGCGCGAAGAAGACCTCTTCGCCGTCGTTCAGAAGTGATGCCCTGGGGACGAGACGGCGCGCGTTGCCGCTTCATCCCCTTTGAATTCAGCGTCAATAAATTGACTCTGACCCCAATTTAAGAATCCGGAGAATCAAATGGCAGCAAAAGACGTGATCTTTGGCGGCGAGGCACGTGCCCGCATGGTCGAAGGCGTGAACATCCTGGCCAATGCGGTCAAGGTGACCCTGGGCCCGAAGGGCCGCAATGTCGTGCTCGAGCGCTCGTTCGGCGCCCCGACCGTGACCAAGGACGGCGTGTCCGTGGCCAAGGAAATCGAGCTGAAGGACAAGCTCCAGAACATGGGCGCGCAGATGGTCAAGGAAGTCGCTTCCAAGACGTCCGACAACGCCGGTGACGGCACCACGACCGCGACCGTCCTGGCCCAGGCCATCGTCCGCGAAGGCATGAAGTACGTGGCCGCCGGCATGAACCCGATGGACCTGAAGCGCGGCATCGACAAGGCGGTCACCGCCCTGGTCGCCGAGCTGAAGAAGGCCTCCAAGGCCACCACCACCTCCAAGGAAATCGCCCAGGTCGGCACGATCTCGGCCAACAGCGACTCCGAAGTCGGCCGCATCATTGCCGAGGCGATGGACAAGGTCGGCAAGGAAGGCGTCATCACCGTCGAAGATGGCAAGAGCCTGGACAGCGAGCTCGACGTCGTCGAAGGCATGCAGTTCGACCGCGGCTACCTGTCGCCCTACTTCATCAACAACCCCGAGAAGCAAGCCGCGCTGCTGGACAACCCCTTCGTCCTGCTGTTCGACAAGAAGATCTCGAACATCCGCGACCTGCTGCCCACGCTGGAGCAGGTGGCCAAGGCCGGCCGTCCGCTGCTGATCATTGCCGAGGAAGTCGAAGGCGAAGCCCTGGCGACGCTGGTGGTCAACACCATCCGCGGCATCCTGAAGGTCGTCGCCGTCAAGGCGCCTGGCTTCGGTGACCGCCGCAAGGCCATGCTGGAAGACATCGCCATCCTGACCGGTGGCAAGGTCATCGCCGAAGAAGTCGGCCTGACGCTCGAGAAGGTCACGCTGGCCGACCTGGGCCAGGCCAAGCGCGTCGAAGTGGGCAAGGAAAACACCACCATCATCGACGGCGCCGGCGCTGCGGGCGACATCGAAGCCCGCGTCAAGCAAGTGCGCATCCAGATCGAGGAAGCCACCAGCGACTACGACCGCGAGAAGCTGCAAGAGCGCGTGGCCAAGCTGGCCGGCGGCGTGGCCGTCATCAAGGTCGGTGCTGCCACCGAAGTCGAGATGAAGGAAAAGAAGGCCCGTGTCGAAGACGCGCTGCACGCCACGCGTGCCGCCGTTGAAGAAGGCATCGTGGCCGGTGGCGGCGTCGCGCTGCTGCGCGCCAAGCAGGCTGCTGGCGCCATCAAGGGCGACAACGCCGATCAGGACGCCGGCATCAAGCTGGTCCTGCGCGCCATCGAAGCCCCGCTGCGCGAGATCGTCTACAACGCCGGTGGCGAAGCCTCCGTCGTCGTCAACGCCGTGCTGGCCGGTTCGGGCAACTACGGCTTCAACGCCGCCAACGACACCTATGGCGACATGATCGAAATGGGCATCCTGGACCCGACCAAGGTGACCCGAACCGCACTGCAGAACGCCGCATCCGTTGCGTCGCTGATGCTGACGACCGAAGCCATGGTGGCCGAGTCGCCGAAGGAAGAAGCAGCCGGCGGCGGCATGCCCGGCGGCATGGGCGGCATGGGTGGTATGGGCGGCATGGACATGTAAGTCCACGCCGGCGACACACCCGTCGCTGACATACGAAGGGGCTGCGCAAGCAGCCCCTTTTTCTTTGTCCGCCCGGCGCACGCCGAGGCTTGCTCAGTCTCGCGAGCCCGCTGCCGACCGCATCAGCGTGTACGTCAGCCCGATGCCGTAGGTGATGCCCGTCGTCTGCCGCACCAGCGGGCTGGCGCGATTCGCCGCACCGGCCACGCTCTCGACGCGACCGAAGGCGATGACGCGCAAATCGGGCGTCAGGTCGCGCGTCAGGCTGCCGTTGAGCCGCCAGGCGACCAGGCCGCTACGCGCATCGAAAGTCGGCCGGTCCGGCAGCGCCTCGTCCGGCCTCACCGTGTAGAAGGTCGAACCCAGGCGGCGGTCGCCGAACAGCGCGCTGACACTGGCCCGATAACCCCATTGCTCGGGCGTCACCTGCCGCTCCAGCCCCAGATGGGGCTCGAAGCTCATGCCCTTGTGCCGGCCATGATCGCCGGCATCGAAGACGCCGCGCAGCGGCAGGTCCAAGCTGAGCCGATCGCGCGCGCCGCGCCCGTTCAGGAACCAGCGCGCCACGGGCCCGGCCTCCACCAGCGTGCCCAGCCGGCGCATGCCGCGGCGCGCCTCAAGCGACTTGGAGCCCGACCCCAGCGCGACGGCGAACGACACGTCCAGCTCGAAGCGCTCCGAACGCACCGCACGCAGCCCAGCCCCTTCGTCGTCGGCCCGCAATACTTCGCCGCGGTAGACCGCGTACGGCAGCACGAGCGCGCGCTTGGCGTGTTCGTCCGAGCCTGGATAAGCCTGCTGGGAAATACCGACGCCGAACACGCCCACCTCCCACAGCGGCAGGCCGTGGCGGGCAGACGCATCGGCCTGCGCGAATGAGCCGGCGCAGGCGAGACTGAAACCGAGAAGGCGCTTCATGGACGGAGCGGAAGCCGGGACGGCGCGCATCATGCCTTCAGAAGCACGAGCAGATCCCCGCCGCTCGGCCGGCGGCTCGCACGCCTCCACGGCCGTCCCGGCATGGCGGCCGGCCCGGAAAAGCGTGAAAAGGTTTTGAAGTGCGGCGTTAGCCATGTGGATCGGGGGGCGTAAGAGACGGCAACACGTCAGGGCGCACCAGTCTGGCGCCAGATAATCTCATTCCGCCGTTCTCCCGCGTCCATGCCTTCCAGCCTGCATCCCCACGATCTGCTCGACCACGCACTGACCGAGGCCGGCTCTCTGGCGCGCGAACTGCTCAACGTCGTGCAGGACGAACTCGACGCCCAGCCCCAGCACTACCCGCTGCGCGAAGCCTGGCGCAAGGTGCGCAGCAGCTTTGCCGCCGACTTCGAAGGCAAGCTCATCGAGCTGCTGCAGGCCGGCCGCCGCGGCGAGGACCCGCTGAACCGTTCAGCCATGCAGTTGGGCGGCCTGGAGAGCCTCAGCCTCGTCGACGAGCACCAGGCCCTGCAGGACGTGGCCATCGCCCATGTCGCCCACGCGGCCGAGGAATTGAGCCGCGCGGAACTGCACCAGATCGGCAACTTCTACGCCGCGCTGCGCGGCACCGCGCGCGCCCGTGAACGCGACAACCCGCTGCGCCCGGCCCTCTACGCCCACGCGCTGCACCACGCCCTGGCCGCCAGCCCGGTGGGTGCCCAGGCGCAATACGAACTGATGCGTGTGGCCGCGGCACCGCTCGCGCGGGCGCTGCACCGCCTCTACACCCAGGCCTGCGCCGAACTGCGCGACGCCGAGATCAGCGACCTGGTGGCCTCGCACGGCCAGGCCCAGACCGATCCGCTGGCCCACCAGCGCCTGGCCGCCGCACGTGGCGTGGGCGCACGGCCAACCAACCATGGCACGCTGGACGGCCTGTCGCGCCGCGTCGACGCCGTCAACTCGCGGCCACAGCGCCTCACCGCGGCCGCACCGCCGCGCGATCCGCAGGCGCCCGCGCCCTTCGTGCGCACGACCGGGCCGGACATGCTGAGCCGGCTCTACGACCAGATCCTGGCCGACCCGCGCCTGCTGCCGCCGCTGAAGGCGCTGCTCGCGCGCCTGCAGGTGGCCGTCGTGCGCCTGGCGCGCAGCGACACGACGCTGCTGCGCCGCCAGGACCACCCGACCTGGGCGCTGCTGAACCGTGTCGCCGCCCACGGCATGGCCTTCGAGCGCGCCGACGACCCGCGCCTCGTCGACTTCCTCCGCTTCATGGAGGCCGAGGCCCAGCTCCTCGTCGACGCGCCGACGCCGACGGCCACCCTCTTCCAGCAGGTGCTGGCCCGCGTGGACGCGCGCATCGACCAGCAGGCCCGCCAGAGCAGCGAGCGCAACGCCGTGGCGCTGGCCGCGCTGGAGCGCGAGCATCTGCGCAATGAATGGCGCGAGTTGCTGCGCGAGCAGATCGATCACCAGATCGCCGGCGCCCCGCTGGGCCCGCGCATGCACCGCTTCCTGCAGACGAGCTGGGTGGACGTCATCGTCACAGCCATGGTGCGCCACGGCCGCGACTCGCTCGAAGCCAGCGCGGCGATGGAACTCGTCGACGCCGTGCTGGACAGCCTGACGACGCCGCGCGACATGGCCGACCGCGACGCGCTGCGCATGCGCCTGCCGGTGCTCATCGAACGCCTGGTGGCGGGCTGCGACAGCATCCAGCTGCCCGTGGACAAGCGCGAGCCGCCGCTGAGCGAACTGATGGCCCAGCACGCCCGACTGCTGCGCGGCCTGCCGGCCCTGGACCCGGCCGAGCGCCGCCCCGCACCGCCCAAGCCCGTCACACCAGGCACCGCGGCGCCGGCCTCGGCCGACGAGATCGTGCAGCGCCTGATGGAGGAGCGCGATTCGCAGATCCCGTCGCACTGGCTCAGCGCCGACGTCGACCGCGGCGAGTTGCCGACGGTGCCGGTGCAGCTCTACAACGACTCGCCCGACGCCCATGCGGCGCTGCAGCGTTGGGTCGACGGCCTGCAGATCGGCCGCTGGTACCACCTCTTCATCCAGGGCGACTGGCACACGGCCCAGATCGCCTGGATCGGCGAAGGCCGCCAGTTCATGCTCTTCGTCGGCCGCGAGGCCGAGCAGCGCCTGTCGCTGACGCGCCGCGCGCTCGAAGCCCTGCTGTCCAACGGCCTCATCACGGCGCTGGAGGACGACAGCGTCGTCCAGCGCGCGGTCGACACGCTGATGAGCGACCTAGACGGCGGCTGATTCTTCCGCGGCCTTCTCGCCGTGCGTCCAGCCGTGCAAGGCCAGCGCCACATCGCCGACACCACTCTTCTTCAACGCCGAGAACAGCGTCACCGCGACGTCCGAGTTCTCGGTCGTCATGCCGCCCAGGAACTCGGTGGTCGCGCGCAGGGCTGCGTCGGCTTCCTTGCGGTTGAGCTTGTCGGACTTGGTCAGCAGCACCAGCAGCTTGATCTCGCCGGTGGCCACGCGCGCGGCAACGAACTCCAGCAGTTGCTTGTCCAGGTCGGTCAGGCCCAGGCGCGAGTCGACCATCAGCACGACGCCTGACAGGCTGCGGCGCACCTCCAGGTAGTCGGCCATGACCTTCTGCCAGCGCAGCTTGGCGGCCTTGGCCACGGCGGCGTAGCCGTAGCCGGGCAGGTCGGCGAAGAGAGCGTCCGGCGCGTCCTTGGGGCCGAGCTCGAACAGGTTGATGTGCTGGGTGCGGCCCGGGGTCTTGGACGCGAAGGCCAGGCGTTTTTGCTGGGCCAGCGTGTTGATGGCCGTGGACTTGCCGGCGTTGGACCGGCCGACGAAGGCGATCTCCGGCAGCTCGGTGGCGGGCAGGTGCACCAGTTGGCTGGCGGTGGTCAGGAAACGCGCGGTATGCGTCCAGGCCAGGGCCAGCTTCTCGGTGGTGGCTTCAGCCTCGGGGATGGGTTCGGTCATGGGTCGGTCGGACGCTACGGTTCAGCATTGTAAAATTCTGAGGTTGCGCCCAACGAAACCGAATAAATCCATGAAGACTGTCGCCTTCCTCCTGTCGAGTCTGCTGCTGGCCGCCACGGCTCACGCGAACGAGCCCGCTGCTGCCGCGGCCAAGCCCGACCTCGCCAAGGGCGGCGCCCTCTCCTCCCAGGTTTGCGCGGCCTGCCACACGGCCGACGGCTCGCGCGGCAGCCCGGCCAACCCCATCCTGCAGGGCCAGCACGCCGAATACCTGGTCAAGCAGCTGACCGAATTCAAGTCCGGCAAGCGCAAGAACGCCATCATGAGCGGCATGGCCGCGCCGCTGTCGGAAGAAGACATGCGCAACGTCGCCGCCTTCTACGCCGGCAAGACCGCCAAGCCCGGTTTCGCGAAGAACAAGGACACCGTCGCCCTGGGCGAGAAGATCTACCGCGGCGGCATCGCCGAGCGCAATGTGCCGGCCTGCGCCGGCTGCCACGGCGCCACCGGCGCCGGCATCCCGGCCCAGTACCCGCGCATCGGCGGCCAGCATGGCGACTACGTCGAAGCGCAGATGACGGCCTTCCGCGCCGGCACACGCGTCAACTCCCCCCAGATGACGGCCATCGCCGGCAAGATGAACGACAAGGAAATCAAGGCCGTGTCCGACTACATCGCCGGCCTGCGCTGAACCTTTGGCAAGCCTCGAGGAACGAAGGCCGGTGACTCCCACCGGCCTTTTTTTCGCCCCACGCCTTCGCGACCGACCTAGCGCCTGATGTCCACCGCCGCCGCCGCCCCCCGCCCTTCGGTCGCCCGCGACCTGCTGGACCTGCTCGCGTCCATGCGCTTCGCGATCTCGCTGCTGTGCGTGATCTGCATCTCCGCCGTCATCGGCACGGTGCTGCGCCAGAGCGAGCCGATGGGCAACTACGTCAACCAGTTCGGCCCGTTCTGGGCCGAGCTGTTCGGGCGCATCGGCCTGTACACGGTCTACAGCGCGCCCTGGTTCCTGCTGATCCTGGCCTTTCTCGTCACGTCGACCAGCCTGTGCATCGCCCGCAACGCGCCCAAGATCGTTACCGACCTGAAGAGCTACAAGGAAGGCGTGCGCGAACAGTCGCTGCAGGCCCACCACCACAAGGCCATCGGCGAGCTGCCCAGCAACCCGCAGATGGCCCTGGCCGAGATCGGTAAGGTGCTGACGGCCCTGGGCTGGAAGGCCCGCGTGCAGCAGCGCGAGCACGGCATCATGATCGCCGCCCGGCGCGGCGCGGCCAACAAGATCGGCTACCTCTGCGCCCACTCGGCCATCGTCCTCATCCTGGTCGGCGGCGTGCTCGATGGCAATGCCATGGTCAAGCTGGCGATGTGGGCGCAGGGCAAGCAGCTCTACACCGGCTCCGGCTTCGTCACCGACGTCAGGCCCGAGCACCGGCTGAGCACCGCCAACCCGAGCTTTCGCGGCAATGTCTCGGTGGCCGAGAGACAGCGCCAGGGCATCGCCGTGCTCAGCCTGCCCACCGGCGTCGTGCTGCAGGACCTGCCGTTCGACATCGAGCTGAAGAAGTTCAGCGTCGACTACTACCCGACCGGCATGCCCAAGAGCTTTGCCAGCGACATCGTCATCCGCGAGGGCGGCACGGTGCGCGAGGCCACGGTCAAAGTCAACGAACCCGTCATCCAGCACGGCATCGCCATCTACCAGAGCAGCTTCGAGGACGGCGGCTCCAAGCTGCAGCTCAAGGGCCTGTCGCTGACGGGCAGCGGCGCGCCGCTCAAGATCGCCGGCCGCGTCGGCAGCAAGCTGGCCTTCGGCGACCAGACGCTGGAACTCGACGGCCTGCGCGTCATCAATGTCGAGAACCTGGCCAACGACGGCAGCGGCGGCAATGCCAGCGGCGCCGACGTGCGCAAGGTCGACCTCGGCGACCGGCTGCAGGAGCACCTGGGCAGCGGCGCCAAGACCAGCGCCGCCAAGGCCCTGCACAACGTCGGTCCGAGCTTCAGCTACAAGCTGCGCGACGCCGCCGGCCAGGCCCGCGAGTTCAACAACTACATGCTGCCCGTCGAGCTGGACGGCCAGAAGCTCTTCCTCGCCGGCGTGCGCGACACGCCGGCCGAGAACTTCCGCTACCTGCGCATGCCCGCCGACGAGAACGGCTCGCTGGACGGCTGGCTGCGCATGCGCCAGGCCCTGGCCGACCCGGCCCTGCGCGAGGCCGCCGCGCGCGCCTACGCCGTGTCCGCCACGCCGCCCAGCCAGCCGCAGCTGACGCCGCAGCTGCAGCTCACTGCCCAGCGCGCGCTGACCCTTTTCTCCGGCGCCGCCGCCAAGCCCGGCGACGACGTCAAGGGCGGCCTGCCGGCGCTGTCGCAGTTCATCGAGCGCGACGTGCCCGAGGCCGATCGCCAGCGCGTCTCCGAGGTGCTGCTGCGCATCCTCAACGGCGCGCTGTTCGAGCTGAACCAGCTCGCCCGCAGCCACGCCGGCCTCAAGCCCGCCGCGCCCGACGCCGCGGCGCAAAGCTTCATGACCCAGGCCGTGCTGTCCCTGTCCGACAGCCTCTACTACCCGTCGCCGGTGCTGCTGCAGCTCGACGACTTCGAGCAGGTGCAGGCCAGCGTCTTCCAGGTTGCGCGCGCGCCGGGGCAAAAGCTGGTTTACCTCGGTGCCATCCTGCTCATCGTCGGCGTCTTCTCCATGCTCTACATCAAGGAGCGTAGGCTGTGGGTCTGGATCGCGCCCAGCGCGGACCCGGCCAGCTCGCAGGTGCGCATGGCCATGTCCAGCACGCGCGAGTCGCCCGACAACGCCACCCTCTTCGCCCAGATCAAGGCGGCCGTCCTGAAGGAGCAGCCATGAAGCCTCTCGTCCAAGGAGTACCTTGGCCGGTCCCCCGCGGGGACGGCGATGCTCGCGGCATCAAGCCGCGAGCACATCGCCACCACGGGCCGGCTTGGGAGCGGCCCGGCGCTCGGCCCGCAAGCCTCACGCGGAATGGAAACATGACATGACCACCACCACCTTCGATCTGCCGCGCCGCCACGCACTGCAACGCCGCGACACCCTCGACTGGGCCTTCGCCGCCCTCGTGCTGCTGGGCGGCGGCTACGCCTTCAGCCGCTACCACGCCAGCATGAACGTCTACGAGCAGGGCATCCTGCTGTGCGCCATGCCGGCGCTGATCGCACTGGGCTGGTTCTGGAAGCCGCTGCGCCTGCTCAGCGTCGCCGTCGGCGCGGCCACACTGCTGGCCATCGGCCTGTACGCCCAGCACACCGACGCCTTCGGCGCCGACCTGGCCGCCGGCGAGAAGGTCTTCTGGCTCAAGTACCTGCTGTCCAGCCAGAGCGCCATCCTGTGGATGAGCCTGCTGTTCTACATGAGCATGCTCTTCTACTGGGGCGGCTTCTTCACCGGCGCCGGGCGCAACAGCGTGGCCGAGGTGGTCGGCTCCAAGCTGGCCTGGGGCGGCGTCTTCATGGCCCTGGTCGGCACGCTGGTGCGCTGGTACGAAAGCCACCAGATCGGCCCCGACATCGGCCACATCCCCGTCAGCAACCTCTACGAAGTGTTCGTGCTGTTCTGCTGGCTGACGACGACCTTCTACCTCTACTACGAGGCCCGCTTCGCGACGCGCTCGCTGGGTGCCTACGTGATGCTGGTCGTCAGCGCGGCTGTCAGCTTCCTGCTCTGGTACACCGTGGCGCGCGAGGCGCAGGAGATCCAGCCGCTGGTGCCGGCCCTGCAGAGCTGGTGGATGAAGATCCACGTGCCGGCCAACTTCATCGGCTACGGCAGCTTCTCGCTGGCGGCCATGGTGGC
>JAEKLF010000055.1 GCA_019509985.1 Burkholderiales bacterium
CGGCCAGCGCGGCCTCGTGCGTCGCGGCCACGGCCGTGCGGCCCGGCGCGGCGAGGGCGACGTGGGTGCCGCGCGCGACCACCGCCTCGTCGGCCGGCACCGGGTAGAGAAAGAAGCTCCACTGCTGCTCGGTGCCGAATGCGGCCTCGCCGCCGGTGTCGCGCAGCAGCTGCAGGCCCAGCGGCGCCAGCACGCGGCTGTAGAAGGCCACTGCGTCGGCGTAGCGCCGCGTGCCCAGGGAAACATGGTCGATCATCCAGACTCCTCGTCATAGACAGCGGCCGCGCAGACCTCGCGCAGCCGGACCGTCATGCTAGGAAACAGCCAGCGTGGATTGGCCGCAAGATGGCCCGCCGCGGCGCCGTTTGGCGGCAATTCGGACGCGACCGGCCGCCGCTCGCACGCCCCAACCCGCCATTCGCCCGCCCAGGGCCCAGCGGCACCGGCGGCGCGCGCAGCATGCGGCCCATGAACCTGAAACGCCTGCTCCGCGACAACCGCGGCTTCATCCTCTTCCTGTTCAGCTTCGCGCTGCTGCGCACGGCGGTTGCCGACTGGAACCCCATCCCCTCGGGCTCCATGCGGCCGACGCTGCTGGAGGGCGACGTCGTGCTCGTCAACCGCCTGGCCTATGACCTGAAGCTGCCGCTGACCGACATCGTGCTGCTGCCGCTGGGCGAGCCGCAGCGCGGCGATGTCGTCACGCTCAGCTCGCCGGCCGGCGGCACGCGGCTCATCAAGCGCATCGTCGGCCTGCCGGGCGACCGCATCGCGATGCGCAACGAGGTGCTGATCCTGAACGGCCAGCCGCTCAGCTATGGCGACACGCAAAACCACGGCGAGACGCTGGCGCCGGGCTGGGCCATCGACGCGGTGCGCGCCACCGAAGACCTCGGCGGCCATCCGCACACCGTGCAGTTCCTGCCGGCCCTGCGCGCCCGGCGCGACTTCGCCGAGATCACCGTGCCGGCGGGCCAATACTTCCTGCTCGGCGACAACCGCGACAACAGCGAGGACTCGCGCTTCATCGGCACCGTGCCGCGCGAGAAGCTGATCGGCCGCGCCCACCACGTGCTCGTGGCGGCGGACTGGCTGGGCGAGGACGGCTGGCGCATGGCGCCGCGGTTCGAGCGCTGGGTATCGGCGATCCGCTGACCGCGCCTGATCAGGGTTTCGCGCCCAACACCGCCCGCCCGCTGCGCAGATCGGCGGGCACCGACACATGCTCGTGATCGATCCGCCAACGGCCGTCGATGCGGCGATAGCAGGCCGTCCAGCGCACCCAGCGCTCCACCTTCTCGCCGGCCGATGTGGTGCCGGCCGTCCGGTTGAGGCTGTGGCTGTAGGCGAGGTCGCCGCTCACCGCGACCACCCAATCGCGAACCTCGTAGTCGATAGGCCCCTGGTAGGCATGGAAGAGCTTGCGCCAGCGCTCGCGGAAGGCCTCACCGCCGCCATGCTGCAACGCTGGGCCGAGATCGAAGGACAGCACACCGGGCGCGAAGACGGATAGGGCCAGGTCGACGTCCTTGCTGCGGATGGCCTGCGCGAGGAGATCGACCAGCGCCCGGATCTCGACCTCGTCCTGGCTCGGATGGCTTGCGGTCATGACGCCATCCTGCGTCGCGCTCGGTGCCGGATGGGTGAACATTCGCAACATCCGCGCGCCGCCCCGGCCGCGGCTGGCCCGTCGACATGGCGGGAGCCGGGCCTATCCATCGCTGCGTGCGCGCCTGGCTCTGGCGGCTTGCTACCCTGCTGGCCGATCGCGAGATGAGTCGCGGCGAATCAGGGAGATTCGGATGATCGTTCCCAACCACTGGGCAGAAGCGCGCACGACCGTGCGCGTGAAGGGCCGCAATGCCACGCTGCGCCGCTTCGGCTGGTCCGACGAAAGCCCCGCCGATGCCCAGACGAAGGCCGAGTTGCGCGTCGCCGAGGCCGCGCGACTCGCGGTCGGCGGCAACAAGGTGCCACGCCGAGAACTCAAGCGCGCCTACAACGGGGCCGACGGCGTGCCCATCCGCGAGGAAGTGCTGGCCCGGCACGGCGAGGCCGTCATCACGCGCAATGCTTATGGTGCGAGGTGCCTGAATGTGCTGGACCTGCTGATCGCGGATGTGGACTTCAACGCCGAACCCGACTGGTGGCTGCGAGTCAGCAGCCGTGCGCTGGCGTTCGCGTTGGCCGTTCCGATGATCGTCTGGAACCACGACTGGAAGATCCTGATCGCTGGCGTGCTGGTGCTGCTCTTCGGCGCCAAGCTACTTCTCAAGCCGATGCAGTGGCTTGCCGAGAACGTGGCTCCGCCTGCCGCTGACCTCGCTCGCAACCGCGTCGCTGGCTTCGTCAGCCGCAACGCCGGCTGGCGCGTGCGCCTGTACCGCACGCCCGCGGGTATTCGGCTGATCGCGACGCATGCGCGCATGGCTCCCAATGCGGCCCAGACCCGCGAATTCTTCGATGCCGTGGGTACCGACCCCGTCTACGCGCGCATGTGTTTGAACCAGAACTGCTTCCGCGCGCGCCTGACCGCCAAGCCCTGGCGCATCGGCATCCCCGATCACCTCAAGCCTCGCCCCGGCGTCTGGCCCATCCGGCCAGAGAGGATGGCGGCGCGGGACGCCTGGGTGAGGCGCTATGAACGCGAGGCAGAGGCTTTTGCCGCCTGCCACTACGAGGAGACGTTGGGTCACGGGTCTGAAGACCCCGGCCTTGCGCCTCTCGTCGCGTTGCACGATGCCCAGGCGAAAGCGCTGGACGACATCCGGCCCCTGGCCTGATGGATCCAGATCGGACGGGCCAATCTAGGTTCCGAAGAGCGCGCCAAGTCCACTTTGCGGGAGCCGTCGTCCGATCCCACTGCCTCGGCTCACAGTGGCCGGCCCCAACCGCTGCCCCGTCCCTACACTGTCACGGTCGTCTAGTGCGCATCGCCGTCCTCTGACGACTGCACGATTCGTTTTGTCGAGGGTTTAAGAACATGACTACAAGAAACGGGCAGGGCGGCGGTGGAGTTGCAATGACGCTCTTGCGGCGCAGTGCCGTCTTGGCGTGTGCTCTAGCGGGCAGCCTTGCGCATGCTGAGAATGGCTCGGCAGGCCATTCCAGCGCTGACTGGTGGGTAGCGGGCGCCACGATAGCGCTTGCGTTGATTACCCTGGTTCTTGCGGTGTACACAGCACGCCTGTGGCGGTCCACAAAAGAAGCGGGCGAGCGACAGTCGAACGAGATGAAAGATTCGATCGCGCAAGCTATTCGCTCCGCTGACGCTATGGAAGCAGTTGCCGAAGCGACACGAGCCAACGCAGCGTTGATGCAAGCCACGTTGCATAGGCAAATGCGTGCGTACGTGACCGTGGATTTGGGCCAGGCTTTCCATCAAGACGAGCGGCTTCGCTTCGAAGGGAAGCCTGCGCTAGAGAACACTGGATTCACGCCGGCAAGAAACGTGAGCTATCGCTTTATGGCCGATGTGCTGCCGGCAAACCTCGCGGCGAATTACAACTTTCCGGAGCCCCCAGAGGAAATTCGGAACGATGCGTCTTTGGCCCCGCGTCAGAAGTTGCTTGCCAGTGGCGGCATCGTGCAGCGCCGCTTCTCTGACGCCGAGGTGGAAGAGATCATGGCCGGCGAGGGCCGGAAGCTCTATGTCTGGGGAACTGTCAGCTACAACGACATCTTTGGCGAACAGCGTTGGCAGACGGACTTCTGTGTGAGCATCACCTTCTTCCAAGTGGAGGACGGTGGGTATCGTTCCCACTACCACTATCACCCGACGCACAACGGTATGACCTGAGCGCAGGGGCTGCTTCCAGCCTGAAGCCGGCCTTCGGGCCATGCTCCACCTCACTCCTCCCACCGAAACCGCCAGATCGCGATCAGCCCGAACACGAGGCTGAACCCCAGCATGACCGCACTCGGCAACAGTGCCGCCGAGAACGGCTGACCACGCCACGTCATCGCGTCCAGTGCGTCCACCGCCCAGCGCGTCGGCACGGCGAATGACACGGTCTGCAGCCACTCGGGAAAGATGAAGGCCGGCACCCAGGCGCCGCCGAGCATGACCATCAGCAGCGTGGCCAGGATGGCCAGGCCGCGAGTGGCTTCCGGCGTGCGGCCGAGTGAGGCGATGAGCAGGCCGAAGCTGGCCGTCAGCAGTGCGAAGCAGGCCAGCACCAGCGCGAAGCCCACCGGGCTGCCGAGCACGCGCACGCCGAAGGCGGCGATGGCGACGACGTAGATGACGGCGAAGACGACGAGCGAGATCAGCGCGCTGGCCGCGATGCGGGCGCCGAGCAGCTGGGTGCGTGACAGCGGCGCGGCGCGCAGCCGCTTCCACAGGCCCAGGCGGCGCATCAACAGCAACCCCATGCCCATCTCGACGCCGCTCATCAGGATGAACTGCACGCCCATGCCGGCGAAGGAGTGGGCATAGCTGTTGTAGGCCACCGGGGCGGCGTTGGCTGCGGACTGCAGAGCCTCGACCTCGCGTGTCGTGTAGGGCATGGACAGGCCGCCGGCCTGCGGTGCCGACGCGTGGGCGCCGGTCGACGCGGCCTCGCGCTTTTGCACGGCGCCGATGCTGTCGAACATGCGCACAAGGTCGGCACGGCGTTCGGGGTCCAGGCCTTTGGACTGCTCGACCTGCTGCTTCAGGTCCGCCAGCATGGGGCTGTTGGCGCTGAAGGTGGAGCGGCTGACTTCCTGCATCAGCGTCTGCGCCAGCAAGCCCCGCACGACGGCCAGCGCGCTGGCTTGCGAGGGGTCGTAGTGCAGCACGATCTCGGGCTTGGGCGTGCGGCCAAACATCGCACCAGCCGCCTGCTGGCCCAGGCCCGGCGGCAGGATGGCCACGGCGCGCAGCTTGCCCGCGCGCACCTGGGCGACGGCATCGGCCTCGTCGGTGACGGTGGTCTTCAGCGTAGCCTCGGCCTGCAGCGCGGCGACGACGCGCTGCGACAGCGGGCTGTGGTCCAGGTCGACGACGCCGACGGCGATGCCCGCCATCTTGCTGTTGCCGCCGAACAGGCTGCCGAAGAACGCGGCGATGAGGATGGGCGCGACGATGCTCATCAGCAGTGCGCGGCGGTTGGAGAAGTGCAGCTTGAGTTCTGCACGGACGAGGGCGAGCACGGCTTGCATGGTTCGGTCCTCTCAGTCGCGCAGCGCACGGCCGGTGAGTTGCAGGAAGACGTCTTCGAGCGTGGCGCGGGCCGAGGCGAGGCCGCGCACCTTGACGCCGCGCTCGGCCAGCGCCGCGAGCAGCGGGCCGGTGTCGCGGCCGACGTCGGCGACGCTGCAGTCCAGCCGCTGGCCCACGCGCTGCACGCCGGCCAGGCCTTGCAGCCGCGCGTCGTCGGGTTCGCCGTCCAGTTCGACGTGCAGCATCTGCGCGGCTGGCAGCAGCGCGAACAGCTGGGCCTGGGTGCCGCTGGCGACGACGCGGCCGTGGTCGATGATGACGATGCGGTCGGCCAGGCGCTCGGCCTCTTCCATGTAGTGGGTCGTGTAGATCAACGCCTTGCCGGCGGCCTTGAGAAGCTCCAGGTTGTCGAAGATGGCGTTGCGGCTTTGTGGGTCGACGCCGGCCGTGGGTTCGTCCAGCAGCAGGACCTCGGGGTCGTGCACGAGGGCGCAGGCGATGTTCAGGCGCCGCTTCATGCCGCCGGAGAAGGTTGAGGGCTTGTCCTTGGCGCGGTCCGACAGGCCCACCATGGCCAGCACCTCGTCGGCGCGGCGCTTCAGCACCTCGGGCGCCATGCCGTACAGGTTGCCGAACAGCTCGACATTCATGCGCGCCGGCAGTTCCTCGTACAGCGCGATGTCCTGCGGCACGAGACCGATGCGGCGCTTGTAGCCGGCTTCGTCGCTGGCCAGGCTCATGCCGCCGGCCAGCGTCACCGTGCCGGCATCCGGCACCGTCAGCCCGCAGATCATGCCGACCGTCGTCGACTTGCCGGCGCCGTTGGGGCCGAGCAGGCCCAGCACCTCGCCGGGCCGCAGCGCGAGGCTGACCTCGTGCACGGCCACCCTGTCCCCGTAGGCCTTGCGCAAGCCGCGGGCCACCAGCACTTCGTCCATCCCGTCACCTCCGGAACTCAAACTGGCGTGCATGCTAGGGCCCGGCTTCCCGGTGGCGCAGAGGGTTGCGACGGATGGACGGCCGGGCGCGCGAATCGACAGCGCGGCGCGTGAACGGCGAACATACTGCGGCCATGGCGGCACGCATCGGCATCATCGGCACCGGCTGGGTGGGCACCAGCGTCGCGTTCTCGACGCTGCTGGCCGGCCATGCCAGCGCACTGTGGCTGCACGACCAGCGCGGCGACGTCGCCGAGGGCGAGGCCATGGACCTGGCCGACGGCGCGGCCTTCTACCCGCGCTGCGAGGTGGGCGCCGTGGCGCTGGCGCAGATGCGTGAGGCCGATATCGTCGTGCTGGCCGCCGGGCGCAATGGCCGGCCGGATGAAAGCCGGCTCGACCTGCTGCGCGACAACGCACGGCTGGCCGCGGAGGTGGGCCGCGCGCTGGCGGGCTTCAGCGGCGTGGTGATCGTCGTGGCCAACCCGGTGGATGTGCTGACCCGCGTGATGGCGGACGCGAGCGGCCTGCCACCCGAGCGCGTCATCGGCACCGGCACGCTGCTGGACACGGCCCGGCTGCGCGAACGGTTGGCCGTGCGCTTGCAGGTGTCGGCCCAGTCCGTGCATGCCCAGGTGCTGGGCGAGCATGGCGATTCATCGGTGCCGCTGTGGTCGACGGCGCGTGTCGGCGGCGTGCCGCTGCGCGACTGGCCGGGCTGGCAGGGCGACGACGAGGCGGTGCTCACGCAGTCGGTGCAACGCGCCGCCTACGAAGTCATCCGCCGCAAGGGCGCCACCAACCATGCCATCGGGCTCGTCACGGCCGAATTGATCGGCTGCATCACGCGCGACGAACGCCGGCTGCTGCCGGTCAGCCGCGTGCAGGCGGGCGCCTGCGGCCTTCATGGCGTGGCGCTGTCGCTGCCGACTCTGGTTGGCGCGGGCGGCGCCGTGGAAGTGCTTGAGCCGGCGCTGGATGCGGCCGAGCGCAAGGCGCTGGCGGCATCGGCCGCCGTGCTCGAACGCGCGTTCGCCTCGCTGTGATCGGCGCATCCGGAAGAGCCCGACCAGCTCGTTGAGCCGGTGACCGAATCGGCGGTCTCCTGGAGGCGGCTGCTCCGCCCGCGGGGCAGCTCGATGGTGTCCTTGGCGGAGACGATTCAAGACAACGCGGCCGCGAGATAGCCGCGCAGCATCTCGCGCAATTCGGCCAGCGCCGCCCGCGCAGCGGCCGGCGTGTCGGCCGCCGGGTCGTCGTTGAGCGCGACGGCGCTCTTCATGACCTGCTGCACCACCGTCGCCACAGCCAGCAGCCTGGCCTTGCCCAGCGAGGGTGCGTGCGGCGCCAGAAGCGCCACCAGCTGCACACGCATTGCGCGGCGCACCTCCAGCACGATGCTGTCCGGCGCGCCGGGCGTGTCCAGCAGGCGCGCAAACGACGGATGGCTGGCGCGGAAGTCGATCAGCGCTGCCACCAGCCGGCGGGCCAGCTCGTCCACATCCCAACCGACGCTGGCCTCGGCCATGGCCGCCAGCCGCGCGCTCAGGTCGGCGGCCTGCAGCTGGATCAGCGCCTGGGCGAGCGACTCCTTGGTCGGGAAGAACTGGTAGAGCGAGCCGATGGATGACTGCGCGGCCGCGGCGATTTCGGTGGTCGTCGCGGCGTCATAGCCCTTGTCGGCAAAGACCTGGGCGGCCGCGGTCAGCAGCGCCTCCACGCGTGCATGCCCGCGCTGTCGCCGCGGGCCCCGGCCTTCGGACTCGGCGCTGGACTTTTGTGAGGATTCCTTCATAAAATCGATTTGTGAGGACAACCTCATGAAAAGGACATCCCATGCTAAATCCAACCCAGACCGCCCTCGTGCTCATCGACCTGCAGCGGGGCATCCTCGGCTTCGGCCGCGCGCCCCACGCGGCGGCCGACGTGGTGCGCCGGGCGGCCACGCTGGCGGCCCATGTCCGCGAGCGCGGCGGCCTGGTGGTGCGCGTGAAGGTGGGTTGGTCGGGCGACTTCGCCGATCTGCTGAAGCAGAGCACCGACCAGCCCGCGCCGCTGCCGCCCGGCGGCCTGCCGGCTCACTGGTGGGACGATCCCGCGGAGCTGCCGACGCAGCCCGACGACGTGGCCATCGTCAAACGCCAATGGAATGCCTTCCATGGCACCGAGCTGGACCTGCAGTTGCGCCGGCGCGGCATCACGACGCTGGTGCTGGGTGGCATCGTCACGCAGATCGGCGTGGAAGGCACGGCCCGCGCGGCCTGGGAGCTGGGCTATCAGCTCTGGATCGCCGAAGACCTGTGCAGCGCCGTGCTCGCCGAGCCGCACGAGGCCTCGTTCAAGTTCGTCATGCCGCGCCTCGGGCATGTGCGCCCGGCCGCGGAGATTCGTCTCGCTTAGGGCTTGTGAACCCTAGGCCAGCGCCCGGCCGATCAGGATCTTCTGCACCTCGCTCGTGCCTTCGTAGATCTGGCAGACGCGCACGTCGCGGTAGATGCGCTCGACGGGAAAGTCACTGAGGTAGCCGTAGCCGCCGTGGATCTGGATGGCCTCGGAGCAGACCTTCTCGGCCATCTCGCTGGCGAACAGCTTGGCCATGGCCGCCTCCTTCAGGCAGGGCCGGCCGGCGTCCTTCAGGCTGGCCGCATGCCAGATCAATTGCCGCGCGGCCTCGATCTGCATGGCCATGTCGGCCAGCTTGAACTGCACCGCCTGGTGGTTGAAGATGGGCTGGCCGAAGGTGACGCGGTCCTTGCTGTAGCGCAGCGCCGCCTCGAAGGCCGCACGCGCCATGCCCACCGCCTGCGAGGCGATGCCGATGCGCCCGCCCTCCAAACCCGACAGCGCGATCTTCAGGCCCTGGCCCTCGTCGCCCAGCCGGTTGGCAGCCGGCACGCGGCAGTTCTCGAACAGGATCTGAGCCGTGTCACTGCTGTGCTGGCCCATCTTTTCTTCGATGCGCGCGACCTGGTAGCCCGGCGTGTCCGTCGGCACGACGAAGGCGCTGATGCCCTTCTTGCCCGCGGCCTTGTCGGTCACGGCCATGACGATGGCAACGTCGCCATGCTTGCCGCTGGTGATGAACTGCTTGACGCCATTGATCACGTAGTCGTCACCGTCGCGCACCGCCGTCGTGCGCAGGCCGCCGGCTTCCGAGCCAACGTGGGGCTCGGTCAGGCAGAAGGCGCCCAGCATGTCGCCACGCGCCAGGGGCTTCAGGAAGCGTTCCTTCTGATCGTCGTTAGCAAAGGCCATCAGGATGGAGCAGACCGGGCAGTTGTTGACGCTGACCACCGTGCTCGTGCCGCCATCACCGGCGGCGATCTCTTCGAGGATGACCGACAGGGCCAGGTAGTCCAGGCCGGCGCCATCCCATTCGTGCGGCACGGCCACGCCGTAGCAGCCCAGTGCGGCCAGGCCCTTCAGCTGCTCGGCAGGAAAGTGATGGTTCTTGTCCCAGGCCGCGGCATGGGGGGCGATCTCGGCCTGCACGAAGGCGCGGATGGCGTCTTGTACGGCGAGGTGGTCTTCGGGAAGCAGCATGGTGGGGCCTCAGAGCAACGGGAGCCGAAGGGTCGCTTCGAGCTCACCGGGAAACAGCCTGGCGCGACAGGCGGCGAATCGCTGGCTGCCGTTCTCGCGAATGAGCTGAACGGCGCCGGGGGTCGATTGTCCGAGGACTTGGGCACGCAGGGTCTGGCGCAGCAGTTCGATGTCGAGTTGACGGGCGGCGTAGCGGCCACAGTCTGCGCCCGGCGTATCCAGCAGATGACGTGCGACCGTGTTGCGCCAGGACGCCAAGCTGCGACCCGGTTGGTGGCAGCTCGACCGCCACGGGACGCGGCGCCGCGTCCGCCCAGGGACCGTTGCTGGCCACCCAGGCGAGCACCACCAACACCTAGGCCAGGGCGAGCCAACGCAAGGCCAGGCCCAGCTGCCCCAGCGAGTGCCTCACGCAGTGACCACGGGGCGCGACTGCGTGCGAGCGCCGCTCACGCTTCGCTGGACTTCACCAGCAGCGTGCCACGCCCCACGACGCAAGGATGCGAGTGGCGCACCGTGGCCCGGCCATCCACATGCGCCAGCCAGCCGCCAAGCTTCTCATTCCACTCAACGCTCGACACGCGCCAGCGCAGCAGCAGCTCCTGCTCCGCGAACACCGGTGCCTTGAAGGCGAAGTTGAAGTTCAGGCACAGCAGCTCGCGGGCCTGGCCGTCGTCGCTGCGCGAGAAAAAGCTGGCCGCCAGACCGATCATCTGGGCCGTCGTCTGCTGGCCGCTGGCGATGATCTCGCCATGCCTGGCACGCTGCGCCGCCTGCATGTCGTGGTGCAGCGGGTTGCTGTCGCCGGTCAGGCTCGCGAAGGTGGCGATGTCCTCACGGGTGAAGCGCATGACGCGCTCGCAGGTTTCATCCACGCGGATCAGCGTGGTCGTTTCGGCTTCGGCGAGGGGTGTGTCCATAGTCGTACATCCAGGATCGCCCTCGAAAGGGGCGGGTCACGGTCAAACCGGCTGCCCGCGAGCAAGCAATCGGAATGCCAGGACCGCAACGTTAGCGCAGCACTTTTGGTTACAGATCAATTGGGTTTGACCCGCGCCACCGGCTCACTCAGAAATGCCCCAAAACATGCCGCTCGCCGCGGCGTTGCACCGACTCGATACGAGGCCTTACCAAGCCAGCCGTTGCCCGTCGTAGTTGAAGAACGAACCCGTGTCGGACGGCTTCACGCTGGCCAGCACGGTGCGCATGCCGGCGATGCTGGTGCTCGCGTCGATGTCGGCGCCCGAGCCCCCCATGTCGGTGCGCACCCAGCCAGGGTGGAAGCTGATGACGGTGGCCTTGCCCGCCAGCGTCAGGGCCGCGTCCTTCATCACCGAATTCACGGCCGCCTTGGAGGCGCGATAAAGCCAGCCGCTGGTGCTGGCGCGCAGGGCGATGGAACCCATCTTGGACGACAGGATGGCCACGCGCGCGCCGGGCGCCAGGGCCTCGGCGATCTGCGGCAGCACCCGCATGGGACCGAGCACATTGGTGTGCATGACGGCGTCGAAGTCGGCTTGCGTCGGCGTCTCCAGGCCCCTCGTGTCGGGGCCATAGACCCCGGCATTGATGACGACGACATCGAAGCGCTCGCCATCGATCTGCCAAGCCAGGCCCGACACGCTGGCGGCATCGGCCACGTCGAGCTTGATGCCCTTGACGCCGTACTCGCCCAGGCGCACCAGCGCCGAGTCGTCGCGCGCCGTGGCGGTGATGCGTGCACCGGCTGCGCGGTACTGGCGCACGAATTCGAGGCCCAGGCCGCGTGAGGCGCCAACGATGAGGACGTTCATGGTTTGGTCAAGGCCAGTTTGGCGGCGAGCAGCGTGAAGAGGCCGGCGCCGCCAAGGTTGAGCCCGCGCCCCACCCAGGGGCGCGGTTGGGAGCGACGCAGCGGCGCGACGAGGGCGATCAAGGCGAGCAGGAACAGCAGGCCCTGCACGATGAACCAGGCGCCGAGGAAGAGGAAGGACACCGTCTTACTGGGCGCGTCGGCGGCGATGAACTGCGGCAGCAGCGCGAGGAAGAACAGCGCGACCTTGGGGTTGAGCGCATTCGTGAAGAAGCCCTGGCGGGCCGTGCGCCACAGCGACCGCGGTGCGGCGACCTCGGCGACGGCAGCCGGCGGACGCAGCCCGGCGCGCGCCATGCCCCAAGCCACGTAGAGCAGGTAGACCGCCCCCACGTACTTGACGACGGCGAAGGCCTCGCTTGAGGCGGCCAGCAGCGCCGCCAGGCCGAAGGCGGCGGCAAACGTGTGCAACACGCAACCGCTCATGATGCCCAAGGCCGCCGCCACGCCCTGGCGCCAACCGCCGCGCAGCGTGCTGGCCACGGCATAGGCCATGTCGACGCCAGGCGTCGCGTTCAACACGAAGACAGTCGCAGCGAACAGCGCCAGGTCGTGGGTGCCAAGCATGGCTTAAAGCATTTCCACGGCCAGAGCCGTCGCTTCGCCGCCGCCGATGCACAGTGCCGCCAGGCCGCGCTTCAAGCCGCGCGCCTTCAAAGCACCCAGCAGCGTGACGACGATGCGCGCGCCGCTGGCGCCGATGGGGTGGCCCAGAGCGACCGCGCCGCCGTTGACGTTGACGATGTCGTGCGGCAGCTTGAACTCGGCCATCGCAGCCATGGTGACGGCGGCGAAGGCTTCGTTGACTTCCCACAGGTCGACCTGGCCGGCCTGCCAGCCGGCCTTGGCCAGCGCCTTCTGGATGGCGCCCGCCGGGGCGGTGCTGAACCACTCGGGTGCCTGGGCGTGCACGGCATGGCTGACGATGCGGGCGACGGGCGTGAGGCCACGCGCCTTGGCCGTGCTCTCGCGCATCAGCACCAGGGCGGCCGCGCCGTCGGAGATGCTGGACGAGGTGGCGGCGGTGATGGCGCCGTCCTTCTTGAACGCGGGCTTGAGCGTGGGGATCTTGTCGAGCTTGGCCTTGAAGGGCTGCTCGTCGAACTTGACGACGGTGTCGCCCTTGGCCGAGCTGATCGTCACCGGCGCCATCTCCCAGTCGAAGGCGCCGCTCTCGTTGGCGGCCTTGGCGCGCTGGGTGGACGTGATGGCGTACTGGTCCATGGCTTCGCGGCTGAAGCCATACTTGGCCACGCAGCTTTCAGCGAACACGCCCATGGCCTTGCCGCGCTCGTAGGCGTCTTCCAGGCCATCCAGGGCCATGTGGTCGTACATCTGCGCCACGCCGTACTTGACGCCCTTGCGCGCGAACATCAGGTGGGGCGCGTTGGTCATGCTCTCCATGCCGCCGGCCACCATGACCTCGGCCGAGCCGGCCGCCAGCATGTCGTGGGCGAACATCATGGCGCGCATGCCGGAGCCGCACATCTTGCTCATCGTCACGGCCCCGGCCGAGTCCGGCAGACCGGCCTTGCGCATGGCCTGCCGCGCGGGCGCCTGGCCCTGGCCGGCCATCAGGCAGTTGCCCATCAGCACCTCGTCGACCGAGTCGCCGGGCACGCCGGCACGCTCGACGGCCGCCTTGATGGCGATGGCGCCCAGCTCCCAGCCGGCGAGGCCGGCGAAATCACCCAGCAGGCCGCCGATGGGCGTGCGGGCGGCGGAAACGATGACGACTGCGTCGGACATGATGACGTACTCCGTTGGCAACTCAGATGCGCCATTTTGACGCGCCAATTGACGCGCACGTCAATTACCGGGCAAATCCCGGTCGCCGAGGCGGGCATGGCGCAGTGCTGGCAGCGCGAGCCGCCGTGGCAGCCGGCAAAGTCCCGAGGCGCGAGGCCGGCGGCCCGGCCTCAACGCCAGGCGGCGGCGGGCACGCTGCCGCAGTCCGTCGGGCGGACATCGGGCTCCAGTCGCCGCACGGCCTGGCAGAACTCGCGCCAGAAGGACCGCGTCCACGCCGGATGCTTGTCGGCAAACTGCGGCGCGGCCGGCGCGAAATACGGCAGCCTGGCCACGCCCGGCGTCCATTCGACAAGGCCGGCCCGCTGCTCGGGCGCAAGGATCTCGCGCGTGGTCAGCAGCAGGTCGAAGCGGCGCGCCTGCAGCATGGCCAGCTCGCTGTCGAATGCGTTGACGGACTCGACGGCCCAGCCGCGCTCGCGCGCCACGGCCTCCTGCACTGACCCCGCCAGCACGCCCACGCGCAGCTCTGCCGGCAGACGGCGGCCGTCCCAGCCCGGCGCCATGGCTTCGCCCCCGCGGCCGAACAGCGCCAGATGGCCGAACACCGGTGCCCAGGCCAGATCGGGCCGGCCCCGGGCGTCGAGCGGGAAACGCAGGTGGCGCTGCCGCTCCGGCGTGATGCCGAACAGCAGCGCGACATCGACCTGGCCCTGCGCCAGCGCAGCCGACAGGCGACGGTTGGGCAGACGCAGCAGCTCGGCCGTGCAGCCCAGGCGCGAAAGCGCTTCGCGCACCGCGATGACTTCCCAGCCGGGCGGGTCGGCAAAGGCCTGACCCTGGCCGAGCAAGCCCGGCGGCGAAGCGGTGTTGTTGAAGCCGATGCGCAGCGGCTGCGGACAGCTCACCGCACGCGCCGATGTGGCCGTCCAGCACAGCGCGGCGGTCAGCAGGGCGAGCAGGAGCCGCCTCATCGCCACAGCCGGTAGGCCCAGAAGGCCTCGTCGGTCTGGATGCGCCGGCGCAGGTCCTCGGGGCTGAAGCCGGTCAGGCGGCGCGTCTCGCGGCACAGGTGGCTCTGGTCGGCGTAGTCGTTGCCGGCGGCAATGTCGGCCCAGTTCACGCCCGCACCGCCTGTCCCACCCTCCGCCGCAGCCACGGCGTGGAAGGCGTTCTCGGCGCGCGACACGGCGCGCAGCTCGCGCATCGGCAGGCCGGCCCAGGCCTTGATGCGGCGCTCCAGCTGGCGCAGGCTGCGCCCGGCCGCGCTGGTGGCGGCGCGCACGGCCAGGGCCTCGGTCCAGTCGGCGTAGCGGTGGCCGGGGCGCTGCGTGCCCAGGGTCTGCCAGCGCGGCAGCAGAAAGGTCTCGAGCAGCTGCAGCCGCGCCGCGTCGTCGACTGCGACGGCCATGGCCTCGGCCCAGTCGCGCCAGTCGGCAGGCAGCAGCTCGCGGGCGTCGACGACCCGGTTGACGAGGCGGTCCAGCGCGACGCCGGTCAGCGCGACGAAGGCGTCGGGCAGCAGCAGCAGCTTCATGGCGCAGGTCTCGCCGACGTCACGCGTGTGCGTGGGCAGCGTGAACGGCCCGGCGAGCATGAGGGACACATGACGCGCCTCGGGCGGCGGTGCCGAGAAGCCGGGTGTCGGCAACCATTCGCTGCTGCCTTCGACCCACCAGGTCATGCTGACCAGCGGCGCCGCGGGAAAGTAGTTCTCGCGCTGCACCGCGCTCAACCCGTGGCCGCGCGTGTCGCGCAACATCACGCCGCGCACGCAGCCGGCCAGGGCCAGCGGCGGCAGCCAGAGGCGGGTGCCTGGGTCTTGCATGTCAGTGAGGCGCGGCCGCCCGAAGCCGCTGGCGCGCCCCCTCGGGGGCAGCAAGCAACGCACGCGTGGCTGATCCATCGCCTCAGTGTCGCATTCGTTCAAGACGGTTTTGAGCCGCCAGGCGCAGCATCCGGGCTCATGAAAAGCCTGACCTGGAACGACCTGCCCGCCCACCCCGACCGCTGGTGGGGCCTGCCCGTGCTTGCCGCGATGCGGCGCGACTATCTCGCCGTCATCGCCGCGCAACGGCCGCTGGGCGACCTCGTCTGCCAGCGCATCCTGGGCGAGCGCGGCGTCGATGTCTTCGACCCCGAGCTCCTGCGCGTCGTCATGGTGGACCATGCCGACGCGTTGATCCGCTGGCAGCGCGGGCCCGAGGTCTTCGCCGAGCTGATGGGTCAGTCCGTGCTGGTCACGGAAGGCGCGACCTGGCAGCGCCAGCGCCGCATGCTGATGCAGGCCTTCACACCCAAGCGCGTGGCCGGCTACGCGGCACTGATGACCGAGGCCGCAACGGCCGGCCTGGCTGGCGTGCAGGACGGCGAGGTGGCGATGGACGTGCTCTTCAGCCACCTGACCATGGACGTCATCTCGCGCACGCTGTTCAGCACGCCCATCGGCGGCGACACCGCCGCCGCGGCACAGGCCGTGCAGGTGCTCAGCGAGACGGCGCTGGCCGAGATGTTCTGGCCGTTCACGCTGCCCGACTGGCTGCCGCTGCCCGGCAAAGCCGCCAAGCGCCGCGCGCAGCGGCTGATGCATGGCCTGCTGGGCGGGCATGTGGCCGCGCGGCGCGCATCAGGTGAAGCCAGGGCCGACCTGCTCGGCATGCTGATGGCGCTGCGCGACGAGACGACCGGCGAGGCGTTGTCGCCGCGGGAGGTCTACGACCAGTGCATGGTCAGCTTCCAGGCCGGCCACGAGACCAGCGCGACGGCGCTGCTGTGGTGGAGCTGGCTGATGGCCGCCCACCCCGAGGCACAGGCGCGGGCGCGTGACGAGGTCGACGCCGTGCTGGCCGGCCGCGCGCCGGGCGCCGACGACCTGGCGGCGCTGCCCTACCTCGGCGCGACGTTGAAGGAGGCCATGCGCCTGTACCCGCCCGTGGCGGCGGTGATGACGCGGCGGCTGACGCGCGAGATCACGCTCGGCGGCGTGCGGCTGCCGGCGCGTACCCTCGTGCGCGTGACGCCCTGGCTGCTGCACCGCGACCCGCGCTGGTGGCCGGATGCGCCGCTGGGCTTCAAGCCCGAGCGCTTCCTGCCTGGCCCGGATGGCAAGCTGCGGGACGAAATCCCGCGCGGTGCCTACATCCCCTTCGGCCTCGGGCCGCGGGTCTGCCTGGGCCAGCATTTCGCGGTGCTGGAGATGACGTTGATCGCGGCCCTGGTGCTGCAGCGCTTCGAGCTGGCGCCGACGAGCACGGACGCGCCCAAGCCGCGCATGGCCGTCACGCTGCGGCCCGAGGCCGGCCTGACGCTGCGGCTGACATCGAGGACAAGATCATGAATCCCTGGCTCGTCGCCGCGGCGGCATCGGTATTCCTCATCGGCCTGGTGCACTCCTGGCTGGGCGAGCGTCTGGTCTTCAAGCACCTGCGCCGCGCCGGCCTCGTGCCCGATGGCGGCGAACCCGCGTTGCGGCCCTATCAAACGCGCATCCTTTGGGCGAGCTGGCATGTCGTGACGGCGCTGGCCTGGGCACTGGCTTGGGTGCTGCTGTGCCTGGCGCAGCCGGCCGCGCGGGCGGCCTCGGCTGGCACGGTGGAACCCATCATCGCCACGGCGCTGGCGGTCAGCGGCGGCCTGGTGCTGCTCAGCAACCGCGGCCGCCATCCGGCCTGGATCGCGCTGCTCGCGGCGGCGGCGCTGGTGCTGGGGTCGCTGCGATGAAGCGGCTTGCCCGCCGCTCGCAGCCGGCGCGTCTGCCGCGCGGGCCGAGCGCCGGGCCGCTCCCAAGCCGGCTCGCGGGCGATGTGCTTGCGGCTCGATGCCGCAAGCATCGCCGTCCCCTTTGGGGGACCGGTCAGACGTGCCCGCGTTCAGCGGGGTGCGGCTGGACGAGGGGCTCCAACTTCTTCAGCGATAGAAGGCTTCGACCGCGCCCTTGAGCTTGATGGTCAGCGGCCGGCCCTTGCGGTCCAGCGTCTTGCCGGCGGGCACCTTGATCCAGCCCTCGCTGATGCAGTACTCCTCCACGTCGCTGCGCTCCTTGCCGTTGAAGCGGATGCCGATGTCGTGCTCGAAGACGGCGGCGACATGGTGGGGGCTGCGCGGGTCGACGCTGAGGTGGTCGGGCAGTTCGGGGCGGGGGTCTGTCATGGCAGGGAAGGGTCCGAAACCTGTTGAGGCGACATTGTGGCGCGCCTGCTGACAAGTCCTGTCAGACCCGGCCGCGAGCATGGCCAACCCAACCCAGGAGACCACCATGAAACCCGACTGCCTCATCCTCTACGTCAACAGCCCCGCCGAGAGCGTGCTCTTCTATCGCTCGCTGCTGGGCCGCGAGCCCGTCGAGCAGAGCCCGAACTTCGCGATGTTCATGCTCAACGACAAGACCATGCTGGGCCTGTGGGCCGCGCATGACGTGCAGCCCGGCAGCGAACTGCGCGGCGGCGGCGCGGAGATCGGCATCACGGTTGAAAGCGACCCCGAAGTCGAAGCCGCCGTGGCCGCCTGGAAGGCCTCGGGTTGGCCGGTACTGCAGACGCCGACGGCGATGGACTTCGGCTACACGGCCGTGACGGCCGACCCGGACGGCCACCGCGTGCGGGTGTTCCGCCCGGCGCGGAGCTGAACGTTCATGGGGGCAAGCCGGGCTGGCCAGCCAAGGCCCGGCCCATGGCGCGAACCGCTCGGGCGATCGGGTCGACTTCCATGCAGCCGTAGCCGATGCACAGGCCTTGCGTGCGCTCATTGACCGCGTAGGCCGAGAGCGGCACTGCCCCAGGCAAATGATCGCGCGCGGCCTGGAAGATGGCCGCGGCGGATGAACCCTTGAGGACGCGCGCACTCAGGTGCAGGCCGGCATTGCCGGGCAACACCTGCAGCCACTGCGCCAGGTGCCGCTCCAGGCCACGCTCCAGCGCCTGCCGGCGTTGCGCGTAGATCGGTCGCATCCGGCGGATGTGGCGTGCCAGATGCCCCTCGGCGATGAAGGCCGCCAGCGCCGCCTGCGTGAGCCGGTCGCCGTGGGAGTCGGTGCTTCGCTTGACGTCGATCAGGGCCTCGCGTGCCCAGGGCGGCGCGACGACGAAACCCTTGCGAAGGTCTGGAAACAGGCTTTTGGAGAAGGTGCCCACGTAGAAGACTCGCTCGTCGCAGTCCAGCGTCTGCAGCGCATCCTGCGGGTGGGCGTCGAACAGGAATTCGCCGTCGTAGTCGTCCTCGATCACCACGGCGCCGAGCGTGCGGGCGCGCTGCAAGAGTTCGGCGCGGCGCGCGGCAGACATCACCACGCCCGTGGGCGATTGATGGGAAGGCGTCACGCAGATGACCTTCGCGTCGTTCGGCAAGCAATCGATCCGCAGGCCCTGCTCGTCCACCGGCACGGGCGCCAGCAACGCACCCGCTGCCGCGAAGGCCGCGCGCGTCGCCGGAAAGCCCGGGTCTTCTACGACGACGCGGGTTCGACCCGGCGTGACGAGCAGCCTGGCCAGCAGATCGAAGGCCTGCTGCGCGCCCGAGGTGACGATCAGGTCTTCGGGCCCGCAGACCACCGCGCGCACGAAGGCCACGTGCCCGGCGATCGCCTCGCGCAGGGCCGGCAGGCCCGCGGGCGGGCCGTAGTTGAACGGCGATCGTGCGGCGTCGCGCAAGGCTCGCGCCGTCAGGCGCCGCCAGGCGTCGTGGTCGAAATGACGGTCCTCCGGCACGCCGGTTCGAAAGCAGCGCGCCGGGATCGGCACGCTGTGGACGAGCCGCTCGGCGGGTTGTCGCCAGACCTTGGCGATGCGCGGGTCGGTCTGGCGCGATGGCTGCGCGCCGCCTTCGGGCAGAGGCTTTCGTTGCGCCGCGTCGGCCGGCCCGGTGACGACCATGCGCGCGCCCGGGCGCGCCAACGCATGCCCCTCCGACACGAGCAGGTCGTAGGCCGCAATGACCGTGTTGCGGCCGACGCCGAGGATGTCCGCCAGGCGCCGCGTCGAGGGCAATGCGAAGCGATCGGGCAGGCGGCGCGCGATGATCGCTGCGCGCAACTGGCGGTGCAGGGCCTTGGTCAAGCCACCGGGGCGAATGCCTTCCAGCTTCAGCTCGAACGGCAAAACTGGTTCCATCGAATTACCCTTGACTGTGCCTTTGACCCATCCTGATTGTGGCTAGAGTGAGAAGCCATGACGAGCTATATCTGTGAAACCTGCGGCACCCAGTTCGCACCGAGTGCACGCCCGCCGGCGCATTGCCCGGTGTGCGAGGACGAGCGGCAATACGTGGGATGGAACGGCCAGCGCTGGACCACGCACGAGGCGCTCGCCGCAAGCCACGGCTTGCGGCTGGGTGACGACGCCGGGCTGCCGGCATTGGCCGTGGCTGGAGAGTTCGGCATCCCGCAACGCGCCTTGCTGCTGAACACCAGGGCCGGGAACATCCTGTGGGAATGCCTGAGCCTGGTCACCGACGAGGCCCTCGCCTACCTGCGCGAGCGCGGCGGTGTCGATCGCATCGTGATCTCGCATCCGCATTTCTACGCCTCGATGGTGCAGTGGAGCGATGCGCTGGGCGGCGTGCCCATCCTGCTGCATGGCGCGGACAAGGCCTGGGTGCAACGTCCCGCGCCGTGCATCGAACACTGGGACGGCGACACCCTGCCACTCGGCGAGGACGTGACCCTCATTCGCACCGGCGGGCATTTCCCCGGCAGCACGGTGCTGCACTGGACCAGCGGTCCGCGTGGGCGCGGGGCGCTCTTCGTGGGCGACTCGCCGCAGGTGGCCTCGGACCGGCGCAGCGTGAGCTTCATGTACAGCTACCCGAACCTGGTGCCCATGCGGCTGGCGGATGTGCGCTCGATGCGCGTGCGCCTGGCGCCTTTCGACTACGACGACGTCTACGGCTTCAGCTGGGGTCGCAACATCCTGGGCAACGCGCGGTCCGCCGTTGACGCCTCGTTCGATCGCTACAGCGCAGCCGTTGGCTGCGGTGACTGAGCCGCGCGCCAGCACCGCCTCCGACCTCCGATTCCCTTCAACTGGCCAGAAAGCCCGACATGCCCAAGCAACTCTTCGTCAACCTGCCGGTGAGCGACCTTCCGAAGGCCAAGGCCTTCTACGAGGCCATCGGCGCCGTCAACAACCCGCAGTTTTCCGATCACACGGCGGCCTGCATGGTGTGGTCCGACGCCATCTTCGTCATGCTGCTGACCCACGACAAATGGGCGCAGTTCACCAAGAAGCCGATTGCCGACGCGCATAGCCAGAGCGAAGTCATGCTGGCGCTGAGCGCGGACGACCGCAAGGCGGTCGACACCATCGTGACAGCGGCCGGAACGAACGGTGGCAAGGCAGACATCAATCCGCCGCAGGATCACGGCTTCATGTACAGCCGCAGCTTCGAGGACGTCGACGGACATGTCTGGGAGATCGTGTTCATGGACATGTCGCAAATGCCGCAGGGCTGACGGGCCGCTCAAGCCGCGGCAAAGCGCCGCGTGGGGTCATAGGGGAACACGTCGTGCACATGGCCCGCGAGGATGCGTTCCTTGTGGGCCTGCCAGAAGCTCGCGTCCAGCAGGTCGGCGTGGTGGCGCATGAAACACTCGCGCACCCGCGGGTTGCCGAGCAGGAAGGGGCCGAAGGTCTCGGGGAAGACGTCCCTGGGGCCGACGCGGTACCAGACCTCGCCTGACATCTCCTCTTGCTCATTGCGCGGCTCGGGCACGCGGCGGAAGTTGCAGTCGGTCAGGTATTCGATTTCGTCGTAGTCGTAGAACACGACCTTGCCGTGGCGGGTGATGCCGAAGTTCTTCCACAGCATGTCGCCGGGGAAGATGTTGGCCGCGACGAGATCCTTGATGGCGTTGCCGTATTCGATGACGGCATGTTCCAACTGCTCGGGCTTGGCCTCGTGCAGGAAGATGTTCAGCGGCACCATGCGGCGCTCGATGTAGAGGTGCTTGAGAACCAGGTCGTCACCCGTCTCTTCGAGCAGACTGGGGCAGAAATGCTTCAGTTCGGCAATGAGTTCCTCCTCGAAGCGGTGGCGCGGGAAGGCGACGCGCGTGTACTCCAGCGTGTCGGCCATGCGGCCCACGCGGTCGTGGGTTTTCACGAGCAGGTATTTGCTCTGGATGAGCTCGCGCGTGGTGTCCTTCTGCGGCGGGTAGAAATCCTTGATGACCTTGAACACGAACGGGTAGCTCGGCAGGTCGAACACCAGCATGACCATGCCCTTGATGCCAGGCGCGATGCGGAACTTGTCCGAGCTGTGGCGCAGGTGGTAGAGGAAGTCGCGGTAGAAGAGGTTCTTGCCCTGCTTCTGCAGGCCCAGCGCCGAGTAGATCTCGGAGCGGGGCTTGCGCGGCATCAGCGAGCGCAGGAACTGCACGTAGGCGCTGGGCACCTCCATGTCGACGAGGAAGTAGGCGCGCGCAAAGCTGAACAGGACCAGCAGGTCGTCCTCGCCGAACAGCGCCGCGTCGATGAAGAAGCGACCATCGTCGTCGCGGCGCAGGATGGGCAGCGCGAACGGCATTTCGGTGAAGCCGTTGATGATCTTGCCGACGACGTAGGCGCCCTTGTTCCGGTAGAACAGGCTGGACAGCACCTGCAGCTGGAAGTTGGCGCGCCAGCGGAATTCGCCCAGCCGCTGGGTGACGGCTGCAAGCACCCGATCGACGTCCGCGTCCAGGTGGATGAAGTCGCCGTCAAGCTGGAAGTTGGTGATGACGCGCTTGATCGTCTCGCGCAGCCTGTCGGGCGTCGGGTAGTAGGCCCGGTAGGTCGGCAACGCGGCAGGCTCGTCGTTCTCGATGTACTCGGTCGAGATGGCGGGGCGCACGAAGATGAAGTCGTTGTGGAAGTAGGCGTGGTGCAGGATGCGCGTGCACACCGAATTGAAGAAGGTCTCGGCCAACTCGGGCTGGTGGTGGTTGGTCAGCAGGCCGATGTAGTGCAGCTTGACCTGCTGCCAGACCTCCATGGCCAGCGTGGACGCGGCGAAGCGTTCTTCCAGCAACTGGCTCGCCTCGGTGACGCGGGCGTCGTAGAACTCGATGCGCAGTGCCTGGGCGCGCTGCTGGCCATGCCAGTCGCCGCGCTCGAAACGGCCCTTGGCCTCGGCCGACGTCGCGCGGAAGAGCCGGTAGTGCCGATCAAAGCCGCTCAACAGCGTCTGGGCGATGTCGAACGCACGAGTGTCGGTCAGCTGGGTCGGGAACATGGCGCCCGACTCTAGCGGGGCGCTCTCAGGCTGCCGTGGCGTAGCGCAACTTGACGCGCTCCAGCGCGCGGCGGTAGGCAGGCTCCACGTCTTCGGCGCGCGTGGCCGTCAGCTGCAGGTCTTCCAGCAGGCCGTTGTGCAGGCCGTAGACCCAGCCGTGCACGACGATCTCCTGGCCGCGCTGCCAGGCGTCCTGCACCACCGTCGTCTGGCAGGCATTGCGCGCCTGCTCCAGCACGTTCAGCTCGCACAGCGCATCGACACGGCTGGCCTCGGGCAGGCTCTCCAGCCAGGCGAGATGGTCGTTGCGCACGTCCTGCACATGGCGGATCCAGTTGTCGGCCAGGCCGACGCGGATGTCGTACAGCGCCGCACGCACGCCGCCACAGTTGCTGTGGCCGACGACGATGACGTGGCGCACCTTGAGCTGGTCCACCGCGAACTGCATGACGGACAGGCAATTCAGGTCCGAGTGAACGACGACGTTGGCGACGTTGCGGTGCACGAACAGCTCACCCGGCAGCAGGTCTACCAACTCGTTGGCCGGCACGCGGCTGTCGGCGCAGCCTATCCACAGGTATTGCGGCGTCTGCTGCTTGAGCAGGCGCGAGAAGAAGCCCGGCTCGCGCGCCTCGGTGTCGGCAGCCCAGCGCTTGTTGTTGTCGAGCAGATCCTGCAGTTGGGGATTGGCGATCGTCATGCCGGCATTGTGGCTTTGAGGAGTTACATCGTCTCCGCAAACAGCTCGCGGCCGATCAGCATGCGGCGAATCTCACTCGTGCCCGCGCCGATTTGCTGCGGCCGGCGCTTCGCGCCTTCACGTCCGCTGCGCGGACATGAGCCTGCGCGGATTGGCGCCCACTTCGACTTCACATGGTTTCTGCAAACAGTTCCCGTCCAATCAACATTCGGCGAATCTCACTGGTGCCGGCGCCAATCTCGTAGAGCTTCGCGTCACGCCAGAGGCGACCCAGCGGGTACTCGTTGATGTAGCCGTTGCCACCAAAGATCTGCACGCCTTCGCCGGCCATCCAGGTCGCCTTCTCGGCCGTCCAAAGGATGACGCTCGCGCAGTCCTTGCGCACCTGGCGCACATGCTCGGCACCCAGCATGTCGAGGTTCTTGGCCACCGTGTAGGCAAAGCTGCGCGCCGCCTGCAGCACGGTGTACATGTCGGCCACCTTGCCCTGGATGAGCTGGAATTCGCCGATGCTCTGGCCGAACTGCTTGCGGTCGTGGATGTAGGGGATCACGTTGTCCATGACCGACTGCATGATCCCGAGCGGCCCGCCGGTCAGCACGGCACGCTCGTAGTCCAGGCCCGACATCAGCACCCTGGCGCCGCCGTTCACGGCGCCCAGCACGTTCTCGGCCGGCACCTCGACGTTGTTGAACACCAGCTCGCCGGTGTGCGAGCCGCGCATGCCCAGCTTGTCGAGCTTCTGCGCGATGCTGAAGCCGGACATGCCCTTCTCGATCAGGAAGGCCGTCACGCCACGCGCGCCCAGCTCGGGCTCGGTCTTGGCGTAGACCACCAGCGTGTCGGCATCCGGGCCGTTGGTGATCCACATCTTGTTGCCGTTGAGCAGGTAGAAGCCGCCCTTGTCCTCGGCCTTCAGCTTCATGGACAACACATCCGAGCCCGCGCCCGGCTCGCTCATCGCCAGCGCGCCGACATGCTCACCGCTGATGAGCTTGGGCAAGTACTTGGCGCGCTGCGCGTCGTTGCCGTTGCGCTTGATCTGGTTCACACACAGGTTGGAGTGGGCGCCGTAGCTCAGGCCCACCGAGGCGCTGGCGCGGCTGATCTCTTCCATCGCGATCATGTGGGCCAGATAGCCCATGTCCGCGCCGCCGTACTGCTCGGGCACGGTGATGCCCAGTACGCCCAGGTCGCCCATCTTGCGCCACAGGTCCATCGGGAACTGGTCGCTGCGGTCGATCTCGGCCGCGCGCGGGGCGATCTCTTCCTCGGCAAAGGCGCGCACCGCGTCGCGCAGTGCGTCGATGTCTTCGCCGAGTTGGAAGTTCAAGCCGGGCAGATTCATTCGGGGTCTCCTGTCCGCCCGGTCGGCGCCCGCTCGTGCCGGGCCCGCGGGACGGGTTTAATTGACGTAAACGTCAACTGTAGCAACTCAGCCGGCGGCGTCTGCCGGTTGCGGCAGCAGCCTGCGCACCAGCGGGTGGGCGATCTTCTTGTCGGTGCCAACGGCGAAGAACGCCTCTTCCACGCCATCACAGTCGCCCACGCGCACCAGACCGTCGCGCTCGACGAGCTTGTCGCTCATCAGCGCCGCGGCCGGGAACACGCCCATGCCGGCCGCACCGAAGGTGGCCAGCAGCGCGCTGTCCTCGAACTCGCCAGCGATGCGCGCGCGGATGCCGTGCCGCTCCAGCCACTGGTCCAGCCGCGCCCGCACGGCAGCGTGCGACGTGGGCAGCAGCAGCGGCACGCTCGCCAGCGATGCCGGGAAATCGCGTGCCGCTGCGGCGGCCCATTGCGGATGCGCGAACCAGGCCATCGGCGACGTGCCCAGCGCATGGCTGTAGACGCGCAGGTTGGGGTTGGGCGGCGCGGGGCGGTCGGCCAGCACGACGTCGAGCCGGTGCAGCGCCAGGTCGCCCAGCAGGTCGTCGAACTCGTCCTCGTGGCAGAGCAGGCGCAGGTGCGGTGTGTCGATGATGGGCTGCAGCAGCCGCTGCACCACGAGCTTGGGCAGGCCATCGGAAATGCCCACGGCCAGGCGCACGGCCGGCGCTGTGGCCGCGTCGCGCACGCGCTCGGGCAGGGTCTCGCCGATCTGGAAGATCTGCTCGGCCTGCTCCAGCGCGGCGATGCCGGCATCGGTCAGCGTCAGACCGCGGCCGGCGGGCTTCAGCAGCGCGGCGCCCAGCGCCTGCTCCAGCTCGCGCACCTGGGTCGACACCGTCTGCACCGACAGGCCGAGCTTTTCCGCGGCGCGCGTCAGCCCGCCCTCCTTGGCCACGGCCCAGAAGTAGTAGAGATGGCGGTAGCTGAAGCTCAGGCTCACGGGATTATCACAACAAGTTATTCAGAAGTATTGCTTCTTGATTTTCTGCTTTTTCTTGCTGGCTGCGCAACTTAAGGTGGCGGCTCCCATTGACTGGCTCAGGAGGCCCGCCATGCAAAACCATTCCCGTACCGTTGCCGTCGCCATGCCCTACGGCGGCGCCGTTGACCGCGGCACCGCCCACCGCGTGCTGCGCAACACCTACGCGCTGCTGTCGATGACGCTGCTGTTCAGCGCCACCGTCGCCTGGGCGGCTGTCGCCTTCAGCCTGCCCGCGCCGGGGCTGATCCTGACGCTGGTCGCCTACTTCGGCCTGCTGTTCGGCATCCACAAGCTGAAGAACCGCGGCGCCGCCGTCGGCCTCGTATTTGCGCTGACCGGCTTCATGGGCTGGACGCTCGGCCCCTTGCTGACCCGCACGCTGGCTTTGCCCGCCGGCGGCCAGGCGGTGATGCTGGCCCTGGGCGCGACGGGCGCCGTGTTCCTGGCACTGTCGGCCTATGGGAGGACGACCAAACGCGACCTGTCCTGGATGGGCGGCTTCCTGTTCGCCGGCATGATCATCGCGTTGCTGGCCGGCCTGGCCGCGGTGTTCTTCCAGATCCCCGCGCTGGCGCTGACCGTCTCAGCCGTCGTGGCGCTGTTGTCGGCCGGCCTGATCCTGTTCGAGACCAAGCAGATCGTGGACGGCGGCGAGACGAACTACGTGCTCGCCACGGTCAGCCTGTTCGTGTCGATCTTCAATTTGTTCGCGAGCCTGCTGCAGCTGTTCGGCTTTGCCGGCTCGGACGAATGACGATCAGGCCTGCTTGCTGAGCAGCCAGCGGTACAGGCCGAAGCCGATGCCCGCGAAGGCCAGGAAGCCCAGCACCTGGCCGGCGGTGGCGAAGCTGTCGCCCACCAGCGCCAGCGGCGCGCCGTTGCCCGAGAACACGACCACGGCCGCGAGGATGACGCCGAGCAGGCTCTCGCCAACGATCAGCCCGGAAGCCATCAGCACGCCGAGCTGCTTGGTGGCCTCGGGATCGCGCCTGCGCGCGGCGGCGCGTTCGAACAGCCAGCCGGCCACGGCACCGACGACGATGGTCAGCGTGCTGTTCAGCGGCAGGTAGATGCCCAGGCCCACGGCCAGCGGCGCGAGATGGGCACGGCCGTTGGTCGAGCGCTTCAGCACCTCATCCACGACGATGCAGGCCGCGCCGATCAAGGTGCCGATGCCGATCAGGTTCCAGTTCAGGTCACCCTGGATGACGCCCTTGGCCAGCGCCGAGATCAGCGCGGCCTGCGGAGCGGCCAGCGCCTTCTTCGGGTCGGCCCCGGGCGCGCCGGCAAAACCGTAGGCTTGGTTGAGCAGGTCCAGCACCGGCGGGATGACGACGGCGCCGGCGACGACACCGATGATCAGCGCGACCTGCTGGCGCCACGGCGTCGCGTCGACGAGCTGGCCGGTCTTCAAGTCCTGAAGGTTGTCGTTGGAGATGGTCGCCACCGCGAACACGACGGCCGTGACGAACAGCGCGAAGGCGACCAGGGCCTGGCCGGTGGAGGGCGGCAGCATGGGCTTCACGACCAGGGCTAGCAGCAGCGACACGCCGATGACGACCAGGATGCCGACCCCCGACAGCGGGCTGTTGGACGAGCCGATCAGGCCAGCCATGTAGCCGCAGACCGCGGCGACGAAGAAGCTCATCAGCACGACATAGACGACGCCGCCGACAACGAGCAGGCCGAGCTGGTCGCCCAGGCCGGCCGAGGTGGCGAAGCTGGACAGCATGAAGCCGATGGGCAGCATGCAGGCCAGCGTGATGAGGCCGACCGTGCCGATGGGGATGTCGCGCTCGTTGCGCGGCAGCGTGTCGGCCTTGCCGGCCTTGCGCACGCGGGCGGACATGGCCGCCGAGTGCAGGCCGGCGACGACCGGCCTGGCCAGCTTGATGAGTGTCCAGATCGCGGCGACGGCGATGCAGCCGGCACCGATGAAGCGCACCTTCTTGCTCCACGCGAACAAGGCCACGGCCTCGGCCGCGCCGTCCACGCCTTGCGTCAGGTAGGGCACGCCGCCCAGCCAGGCGATGCAGGCACCGACGAGGATGGCGATGCCCACCCACAGGCCGACGAGATGGCCCACCGCCAGCAGCGCGAAGCTGAAGTTCAGGTCGTAGCCGGTCGCCCCGTTCTTCTCGCCGCCGGGCAGGCGGAAGTACTGCGCCAGGTTGCCGGCGAAGACCTGCGTGGCGACGACGACGCTGAAGGCGGCCGACACGACGGCACCGGTCACGATGGCCGTCAGGCCCTGGCGGCTGCTCTCGCCGCCATCGCTGGCATGGCCGACCTTGAGGACCTCGGCGCAGGCCACGCCTTCCGGGTAGGGCAGCGGCGAGTTCGTGACGAGGGCCCGACGCAGCGGGATGGAGTACATGACGCCCAGCACGCCGCCAAGAGCGCACAGCGTCGTCGACATCCAGTACGGAAAGCCGGTCCACCAGCCGATCATGACCAGGCCGGGCAGCACGAAGATGATGGAGGACAGCGTGCCGGCGGACGAGGCAATCGTCTGCACGATGTTGGTCTCGCCGATGGAGTTGCCCGCAGCGCGGCGCAGCAAGGCCATGGAGATGACGGCGGCCGGGATGGAGGTCGCGAACGTCAGGCCGGCCTTCAGGCCGAAGTAGACGTTGGCGGCCGTGAAGACCAGGGTGATCAGGATGCCCAGCACGATGCCGCGCAGGGTCAGTTCAGTGCCGAGGTCAGGCGTGGTGGTGGGCGATGAGGTGCTCATGCGACGACGGATGTGACGCCTGTTTGGCGAAGTGCGCATCATCGTGGCAGGCCGCATGCTGCCCGGGTCCGGATTACCCCGGATGCACCCCCAATTGACGTTAACGTCAATTAGCCGGCCTAAAATCCCGGCCGATCAAGGAGACAAGCCATGACCGATCTCGCCGCCGACTACAAGGCGCTGGCCGAGTACCGCCCGACCCACAAGGTCCGTTTCGTCACCGCCGCCAGCCTGTTCGATGGGCATGACGCCGCCATCAACATCATGCGGCGCATCCTGCAGGGCATGGGTGCGGAGGTCATCCACCTCGGGCACAACCGCTCGGTGGACGAGGTCGTCACCGCGGCGCTGCAGGAGGATGCCCAGGGCATCGCGATCTCGTCCTACCAGGGCGGCCACGTCGAGTACTTCAAGTACATGGTGCAGCTCTTGAAGGAGCGCGGCGGCGAGCACATCCAGGTGTTCGGCGGCGGCGGCGGCGTCATCGTGCCGGCCGAGATCCGCGAGCTGGCCGAGCATGGCGTGCGCATCTTCAGCCCCGAGGACGGCCAGCGCATGGGTCTGCAGGGAATGATCGGCGAGATGGTCATGAAGGCCGACCAGGACTTCAGCGTCTACGCACCGCAGGACCTGTCGGCCATCACCGGCCACTCGGAAGCCGCGTGGCGTTCGCTGGCCCAGCTGCTGACGGCGCTGGAGAACGGCAAGGCCGACGCGGCAAGCGTCGACGCGCTGCGTTCGCAAGCCAAGGGCATCAAAACGCCCGTGCTCGGCATTACCGGCACCGGCGGCGCCGGCAAATCCAGCCTGACTGACGAGCTGATCCGCCGCCTGCGGCTGGACCAGGGCGACGCGCTGCGCGTGGCGCTGATCTCCATCGACCCGTCGCGTCGCAAGAGCGGTGGTGCGCTGCTCGGCGACCGCATCCGCATGAATGCGATCAGCCCCTGGAGCAACGGCGCTCGCGTCTTCATGCGCTCGCTGGCCACACGCGACTTCGGCTCCGAGATCTCCCCTGCTCTGCCCGACGTCATCGCCGCCGCCAAGGTCGCCGGCTTCGACCTCGTCATCGTCGAGACCTCAGGCATCGGCCAGGGCGATGCCGCCATCGTGCCGCTGGTCACCGTGCCGATGTACGTGATGACGCCCGAGTTCGGCGCCGCCAGCCAGCTCGAGAAGATCGACATGCTGGACTTTGCCGAGTTCGTCGCCATCAACAAGTTCGACCGCAAGGGCTCGCTGGACGCGCTGCGCGATGTCAGCAAGCAGGTGCAGCGCAACCGCGAGGCCTTCACCGTGATGCCGGACACGATGCCCGTGTTCGGCACCATGGCCAGCCGCTTCAATGACGACGGCGTGACGGCGCTGTACCAGGCGCTGAAAGCCCGCCTGGCGGACCTCGGCATTCCGTTCAGCGAAGGCCGCCTGCCAATGGTGAACACGCGCCACAGCACGCACCAGACGCCCATCGTGCCGGCCGCCCGCGTGCGCTACCTGGCAGACATCTCCGACACCGTGCGCAGCTACAAGGCCCGTGCGCGCAAGCAGGCGACGCTGGCCCGCGAGATCCAGCAGCTGGAAGCCAGCCGCGCCATGCTGGAGGCCGCCAACCCCGACAAGCAAGGCGCCCGCACCGCGCTAGCCGACCTTGCCGAACAGCGCAAGGGCAGGCTCGACGCCGACGCCCGCCAGCTGCTGCAGCAGTGGCCGGACATGGTCAAGGCCTACGCCGGTGACGAGTACGTCGTGAAGATCCGCGACAAGGAGATCCGCACCGCGCTCATCACGCAAAGCTTGTCGGGCACCAAGATCCGCAAGGTCGTGCTGCCGGGCTACGAGTGCCATGGCGAGCTGCTGAAGTGGCTGATGCTGGAGAACGTGCCTGGCAGCTTCCCGTATGCGGCCGGTGTGTTCGCGTTCAAGCGCGAGGGCGAGGACCCGACCCGCATGTTCGCCGGCGAGGGCGACGCCTTCCGCACCAACCGCCGCTTCAAGCTGGTCAGCGAAGGCATGCCCGCCAAGCGCCTGTCCACCGCCTTTGACTCGGTGACGCTGTACGGCGCCGACCCTGCGCCGCGGCCCGACATCTACGGCAAGGTGGGCAACTCCGGCGTCAGCATCGCCACGCTGGACGACATGAAGGTGTTGTACGACGGCTTCGACCTGTGCAGCCCGACCACCAGCGTGTCCATGACCATCAACGGCCCGGCGCCGTCCATCCTGGCCATGTTCATGAACACGGCCATCGACCAGAACCTGGCCAAGTTCCGCGCCGACAACGGTCGCGAGCCGACCGCCGACGAGGCCGCCAAGATCAAGGACTGGGTGCTGGCCAATGTGCGCGGCACCGTGCAGGCCGACATCCTGAAGGAAGACCAGGGCCAGAACACCTGCATCTTCTCGACCGAGTTCAGCCTGAAGGTGATGGGCGACATCGCCGAGTACTTCGTGCACCACAACGTGCGCAACTTCTACTCGGTGTCGATCAGCGGATATCACATCGCCGAAGCCGGCGCCAACCCGATCAGCCAGCTCGCGCTGACACTCTCGAACGGCTTCACCTTCGTGGAGGCCTACCTCGCGCGCGGCATGCACATCGACGACTTCGCGCCCAACCTGTCGTTCTTCTTCAGCAACGGCATGGACCCGGAGTACACCGTGCTCGGCCGCGTCGCCCGCCGCATCTGGGCCATCGCCATGCGCGACCGCTACGGCGCCAACGAGCGCTCGCAGAAGCTGAAGTACCACGTGCAAACCTCGGGCCGCAGCCTGCACGCGCAGGAGATCGCCTTCAACGACATCCGCACGACGCTGCAGGCGCTCATCGCCGTCTACGACAACTGCAACTCGCTGCACACCAACGCCTACGACGAGGCGATCACGACGCCCACCGACGAGAGCGTTCGCCGCGCGATGGCCATCCAGCTCGTCATCAACCGCGAGTGGGGCCTGGCCAAAAACGAGAACCCGTCGCAGGGCGCCTTCATCATCGACGAGCTGACCGAGCTGGTGGAAGAGGCGGTGCTGGCCGAGTTCGAGCGCATCAGCGAACGCGGCGGCGTGCTCGGCGCGATGGAGACCGGCTACCAGCGTGGCCGCATCCAGGAAGAGTCGATGCACTACGAGATGCTCAAGCACACCGGCGAGTACCCCATCATCGGCGTCAACACCTTCCGCAACCCGCATGGCGAGACGGTGGCGGAGCACATCGAGCTGGCCCGCTCCACCGACGAAGAGAAGCAGAGCCAGCTGGCCCGCCTGGCCGAGTTCCAGGACCGCCATGCGGCCGAGGCGCCGGCCATGCTGGCACGGCTGCAGCAAGCGGTCATCGAGAACAGGAACGTCTTCGAGGTGCTGATGGACGCGGTGCGCATGTGCTCGCTGGGCCAGATCACGAACGCGCTGTTCGAGGTGGGCGGGCAGTACCGGCGCAGTATGTGACCCTACATCCTTGCAAATTGAGCGCTCACCGCTCAATTTGCAAGCTTCGAAGTCATTCCAGCCGCGTCGCCAAGTCAGCTTTCGTTGAAGAAGTCAAGGTTGATCTTCTTCAACTCAAAGGCGACCGCGGAGAAAGCGCCAACATTGAACTCAATCATCAGCTCCGCAAGACGCGACCCGTCAATAAGAATGACCCGTTCACGGAGACGCTGTGCGTAGTCTCGCGCGTCGTCGGTATAGCGGCTGGTAGTGATGAAAATGCCTTTGGAGGCTTGTTTTCCCGCCAGCGCCCCAACGAACTTCTGGATCTCAGGCCGACCGACGCTCGCGTCCGCCCATTTCTTCGCCTGGACGTAGATCACATCCAATCCCAGGCGGTCTTCGTTGATGAAGCCATCAATACCTTCGTCACCGGCTCTCTGCAGCGCTTGGCCCGCTTCCTTCCGGCTCCCGCCGTACCCCATTCCCAAAAGAACCTGTACGACGGCGCGCTCGAATCCCTGCCAGCTCATGGCCTTTAGCCTTTGCAATAGCTCATCGGCCAGCAGCAAATGAGCGTCGCGCTGAATTTCAAGCATGCGCTCCTCTGGTGGGCCTTGCTCACTTTCAACAGCAAGCTCAGGATCGCTCGCATCCGACGGAGCAGTTCCAGTGGCTTCGAACTGTTGCTCTCGCCTTTGTTTGCGCCAGCGTTGATATGCCTCCGTGCCGCGATCAAGGAACTCTCGCGGCGCCAAATGACTTGCCTCAACGCCTGCTGGCGTCAATGTCCAAATTCCGTCCGTCTTCTCGATCCAACCGGCTTTGACTGAATCAATTGAGAAGAACAACAGATAGTTCTCCCACCTCGGAAATCCATTGCTTTCAATGATTTCCGCAGCCCATGGCTCCGCATTGAACGACTCGGCAAGCCGAGCCTTGATCTCACGACTGGGCAGCTTTCCACCTGCTTCTCTGAGCATGACGACAGCAGCATGCAAGACTCTCGCAGCGAGTTCACGGGACTTGGAGGGTGCGCGCAATGGTTTCATCAAGGATGCCCGGTAAGTGAGATCGGCAGTCTACGCAGCGCAATGCTTGAGCGCGCCAGCAAATCCGCCGGAGGAAACGGTGGCGCAACTGTTGCGACGATTACCGCGCCTGGATCACCTGCATCGCCGCCCTCACCCGCTGCAGCATCGGCGACGCCTCCATCACCCGAGCATCGAAGGGATGCAGCCGCTGGCCACCCACCGCCGCCATGATCTTGCGCACATAAAGCCGCGTCTCGGCATAGGGCGGCACGCCAAGGTAGCGGTCCACGGCCTTTTCGCCGGCGTTGTAGGCGGCCAGCGTGAGTTGGACGTCGCCCTCGAAATAGGCGAGTAGCCAGCGCAGATAGGCCATACCGCCACGGATGTTCTGCGACGGGTCCCGCAGGCGGACGATGTTGAAGCGCGCTCCGGTTTCGGGCATCAGTTGCATAAGGCCTTGCGCCTTTTTTGGCGACTCGGCCAACGGGTCAAAGTTGGACTCCTGGGCCATCACCGCCAGCACCAGAGCCGGCGCGAGCTGGTACTCCGGCGCAAGCAGCTTCACATAGTTGACGATGGCCGGCGGCGCATTCGTCGGCAGGGGCATCGTGGCCCAAAGCGAGAGTGACCTGGCCCCGCGGGCGACCGGGGGCGCAGGGGCCACGGCCACAGGGTCGGCCTCGGGCGGGCGCAGGCAGGGCGGCGGGTCGCCGAGCGGCGTGCCGCCCAGCGTGTTCAGCATGTTCTGCGCTTGCTCCAGGCCCTGCTCGGCCGCGGCGGCAAACATGTGGGCGGCCTCGGCGTCGTTGCGCTGGATGCCGCGCGCGTTGGTCAGCATCCAGCCCAGGCTGAACTGCGCCTCGGCGTCGCCGTAGCGGGACGCGCGGCAGTACAGCTTGGCCGCGGCGACCTCGTCGCGCTTGACGCCGTCGCCGTACTCCAGCGCCTTGGCTTCCAGCCGCCAGCGCTCGACCTGCGCCGGCACGACCGGGCCGCGCTCACCCGGCGGCATGGTCGGCCGTGGCAGCTGCTCCAGCGACAGCGAAGGCACCTGGGCGCCAGCTGCGGTGGCCATGAAGATCAGCGAGAGCAGCAGGCGTCGCAAGGGTCAGTCCGGAGGCATCGGTCAGGGGGCAGAAGTCTAGACTGCGCGCTGTGAAGCCCCCACGCCCGCTGCCGCGGGCTGCCCCGTCCAGGGGCGGTCCGTGGCTTCGGTCAGCCGTACGCCACCGACATGAACAAGACCCGGCTCGAAGCCTTCAGCGACGGCGTCATCGCCATCATCATCACGATCATGGTGCTGGAGATGAAGGTGCCGCACGGCGCCGACTGGGCCGCGCTGCAGCCGCTGTGGCCGGTGTTCCTGTCCTACGTGCTGAGCTTCGTCTACGTCGGCATCTACTGGAACAACCACCACCATCTGCTGCACGCGGTGCACAAGATCTCCGGCGGCGTGCTGTGGCCCAACCTGCACCTGCTGTTCTGGCTGTCGCTGCTGCCCTTTGCCACCGGCTGGATGGGCGAAAACCATTTCGCGCCGCTGCCCGTGGCCGTCTATGGCGGCGTGCTCGTTATGGCCGCCTTGGCCTACATACTGCTGCAACGGGCCCTGGTCTGCATCCCCGGCAACAACACCGTACTGGCCCAGGCCCTGGGCAAGGACTGGAAGGGCAAGATCTCGCCCTTCATCTATCTGTTGTCCATCGTGCTGGCCTTCGTCAACGTCGGCCTGTCGCTGGCGGGCTATGCCATCGCGGCTGCGCTCTGGCTCATCCCTGACCGGCGCATCGAGCGCCACCTCAACCACGGCGAGTGACCATGCCCACCCTCGACCCACGCATCGACACCTACATCGCCAGCGTGCCCGAGTTCGCGCGCCCCATCCTCGAACGGCTGCGCGAGGACGTGCACGCGGCCTGCCCCGACGTCGTCGAGACCATCAAGTGGAGCCGGCCGCATTTCATGCTGGACGGCAAGCTGCTCGCCGGCATGTCGGCCTTCAAGGCGCATTGCGCCTTCGGCTTCTGGCAACGCGAGGGCGCGGAGGCCGGGCAGGCCGGCGCGATGGGCGACTTCGGCCGCGTCACCGCGCTGGCCGACCTGCCCAGCCGCGCCGAGCTGCGCAAGAAGATCAAGGCCGCCGCGGCCCTGCTGCAGGCCGGCGCGCCGCGCGCGGCCAAGCCGGACCGCGCGCCACGGCCCCAGCTGCAGATGCCTGACGACTTCGCCAACGCGCTGGCTCGCTCCGAGGCCGCCAAGCAGCACTACGACGCCTTCGCGCCGAGCAAGCAGCGCGACTATCTCGAATGGGTGCTGGAGGCCAAGCGCGAGGACACGCGCGCCAAGCGCATCGCCCAGGCCGTGGAATGGCTGGCCGAGGGCAAGTCGCGCAACTGGAAATACGAGAACTGTTGACCCCTCGCCCAGCCTTGCCCCGCTGAACGCGGGCCAGTCCAGTCGGTCCCCCGAGGGGACGGCGATGCTTGCCGGCTCGACCGGCAAACACATCGCCAGGCGGGCCGGCTTGGGACGGCCCGGCGCTCGGCCCGCGAGCCGGGCGGCTCAACCCACCACGCTCTGCAGCGTCGAGTTGCGCATCCAGTCATCCGCCACGACGACGCGGTTGCGGCCTTTCTGCTTGGCCTGGTAGAGGGCCTTGTCGGCCAGGTGCATCAGCGTCTCGGGCGTGTCGGTTTTCGCGGCCTCGGCGACGCCGGCGGACAGCGTCACGCGCAGCGGCTGGCCGCCGTCGCCCTGCAGCTCCAGCGCCTCCACGGCCAGGCGCACCTGTTCGGCAAGGTGGCGCGCGCCCGCGGCGCCGGTGGCCGGCAGCACCAGGCCGAACTCCTCGCCGCCCAGGCGCCCCAGCACGTCCGAGCCGCGCAGTCGCGCCCGCGCGCAGGCCGCCACGGCGCGCAGCACGTTGTCGCCGACGACATGACCATGGCGGTCGTTGACGCGCTTGAAGTGGTCCAGGTCCAGCATGACGAAGCTGACCGGCTGGCCCTCGCGCCGGCCGCGTTCCAGGGAGTGCGCCAGCAGCGACACGGCCGTGTTGTGGTTGCTGGCGCCGGTCAGGCCGTCGACGCTGGCCAGCTCGCGCATCTGGCTGGCCATGCGCTCGAAGCCGGCCAGCACGAAGCCGAAGCCCGCCGCCAGCACGGCCATGAAGGCCAGCATGAAGATGGCGCTGCTCCAGAAGGCCGCGTCGACGGCGCCAGCCTGCCCCGCGCCCGCCCACCAGGCCGCGTAGGCCACGCGCAGCCACAGCGCCACGCAGGCGAGCAGCAGCATCAACGCGACGACGCGAAACGACAGCTCGCAGCGCCAGCCGCGGCGCAGCGCCATCGCGGTGGCCGGCAGCAGCAGCGCCGCCATCGCGGCCGACATGACGCCGGCGCGCATCGGCGTCGGCGCATCGAGCACCGCCGGCACCGTCAACGCCGCGGCGGCGAGCAGCCAGTGGTGCCACGCCGGCAACCGGCGGTTGAGCAGATGCCAGCACACGGCGGAGGCGAACAGCGCCAGCCCCGCCATCAGCAGCAGGTTGGCGCCCAGCAGCGACAGCCAGCCGGGCAGCCAGGGCCGCAGCGCAAAACACAGGAAACCGACGCACAGCGCCTGGGCCGCCCAGCCGAGCTGGCGCAGCTCGCTGCGGTTGAGGCCGCCGCGCCCGGCCACCTGCAGCAGCAGCGTCAGCAGGCCGAAGCCGACCACGAGCATCAGCACCAGCGTAGGCACATGCAAGGTCATGCGGGTCGGCTCCCGTTCTCGGTTTGCGCAAAGTGTAGGTAGCGCTGCGGCGCGTCGCCGCCAGGGTCTGCGCCGATGGCGCGCAGATCCTGGCCCGGCTCCAATGCCGAAGTGACCGCCCCTGTCCTGACACCGGCCCTGATGCCTGCGCTCTGTCTGCTGAACCCGCACGCCGCCAACGGCCGCTGCGCCGCTCTTGCCCAACCGCTGCGCGAGGCCCTGCCCCAGGTGCCGCTGGTGCTGCCCGAGAACGTTGCCGCCGCACGCCAGCGCCTGCTGGCCCTGCCCGAGGGCAGCCGCGTCATCGTCGCCGGCGGCGATGGCACGGTGCACCAGCTGCTGCCCGCCCTGGTCGCGCGCCGGCTGCAGCTGGCCATCCTGCCCGGCGGCACGGGCAACGACCTGGCCCGCGCCCTCGGCCTGGCCCGCATGGGCTGGCGCGAGGCGCTGGCGCACGCGCAGAGCGCGCCCGCATCGGCCATGGACCTCGGCGAGGTCGCCACGCCCGAGAGCGGTCCGCAGCTCTTCATGTCCAGCCTGACGGCGGGCTTCGATGCGGCCATCGCCATCCGCGCCCAGTCGGCGCCCAACTGGCTGCGAGGCCAGCCGCGCTACCTATGGGCCACGCTGACCGAAATCGGCCAGCTGCGCCTGTACCCGCTGCGCGTCGAGGCCGATGGTGTGCTGCTGCACGACGGGCCGATGCTGTTCGCCTCCAGCCTGAACACGCCGAGCTACGGCAGCGGCATGCCCGCGGCACCCGGTGCCCGCATCGACGACGGCGAGCTGCGGCTGCTGCGTGTCGACGCCTTCGGCCGCCTGGGTACGCTGGCCATGATGCCGCTGCTGCTGACCGGCCAGCATCTACGCCACAGCCGCATCTCGCTCAGCGGCTTCAAGGCGCTGCGCCTGGCCAGCCCCACGCCGGTGCCGCTGGCCGTGGACGGCGAGCCCCTGCCTTCGGCCACCGACGTCTCGGTGCGGGTGCGGCCGCTGGCCCTCAGCGTCGTCCGACAGGCGCGATGATGAACGCATGGACCACGACGACACCCCTCGCCCCGGCTGGCTGGGCCCCTGGCTGAAGGGCTTTCCGGCGCTGCAGCCGCCGCTGCCGCTGGCCGAGGTGGGCCGCCGCGGCTGGACACTGCGCGACGCCGGGCTGCCCATGCCGCTGGCCGTGGTGCGGCAGCAGGCGCTGGCCCACAACATCGCCTGGATGCAGGACTTCGCCAACCAGCACGGCGTGCAGCTCGCGCCGCACGGCAAGACGACGATGAGCCCACAGCTGTTCCGCCGCCAGCTCGACGCCGGCGCCTGGGGGCTGACATTCGCGAACGTGCACCAGCTGCGCCTGGGCCTGGCCGCCGGTGCGCGCCGCGCGCTGATCGCCAACCAGCTCGTTGGCGCCGCCGAGCTGGCCGAGCTGCTGGACCTGCGCCGCCGCCACGCGGGCCTGGAGCTGGCCTTCTTCGTCGACTCGCAGGCCCAGCTCGACCGGCTCGCCGCGCACTGGGCCGGGCTCGGCGATAGCGAGGCGCGGGTGGACGTGCTGATCGAACTGGGCACCTCGCGCTGCGGCCTGCGCGAGCATGGGCCGGCGCTGGCCCTGGCGCGTTCGCTCAAGACCCACCCGGCGCTGCGGCTGCGCGGCATCGGTTTCTACGAGGGCCTGCAGGTCGTCGGCGAAACCGAGCCCGACCGTGCGCTGATGCAGCAATGGCAGGCACGCGTCGAAGCGCTGCTGGCCGACATCGAGGCCGAAGGCCTGCTGGACGACGACGCTCATCCGCTGTGGCTCAGCGGCGGCGGCTCGGCGCTGTTCGACCTCGTCGCGCCGGTGCTGGCCGGCAAGCCTGGACAGGCACGTCGATTGGGCCTGCTGCGCTCCGGCTGCTATGTCTGCCACGACCACGAGCATTACGGCCGCTACATGCGCGCGATGGATGAGCGCCTGGGCACGCCGCTGGGCACGCCCAGCCTGCAGCCGGCGCTGGAGGTCTGGACCCAGGTCCTGTCCTGCTCCGAGCCGGGCCTGGCGCTGCTGAATGCGGGCCGGCGCGATGTCTCCTTCGACCAGGGCTGGCCGCTGCCGGTCTGGCATCTGCGTGACGACCAACGCGTGGCCGCGCCGGCGGGCTGGCGCGTCACCGGGCTGAACGACCAGCATGCCTACCTGCGCTGGGATCCGGCCGAATGCGACGGTCCCGCGGTCGGCGAGCGTGTCGCGCTCGGGCCGTCCCACCCCTGCACGACCTTCGACAAATGGGCCTGGATGGCCATCGTCGACGAGGACGACCGCGTCGTCGATGCGATCACGACACAGTTCGCCTGACGATGAAGCGCCGCCATCTGCTGAGCCTGTCCGCCGCCGCCCTGATGCCCGCCACCGCTGCCACTCCTTCACCCGGCTTCCTGCACGTCGGCAGCTACGCGCCGCTGGGCCAGGGCCTGTACAGCTTTGCCATCGCGGCCGATGGCGAACTGCAGCCGCTGGGCCTGACGCCGAATGCCAACAGCCCGACCTGGCTGGCGACGGATGGCCGGCGCGTCTACGCGGCCGAGGAAGGTCGCGACCATGTCGCCGTCTATGCGCAGGACTCCGCAGGCAGCCTCGAACTCTTGCAGCGCCTGCCCAGCGGCGGCAAGGGGCCGGTGCATCTGTCCCTGAGCGCCGGTCGCCTCTGGGTCGCCCACTACGGCGACGCCCGCTTTGCCGCGCTGCCCCTGCAGGCCGATGGCCGCCTCGGCCCGGCCGAGACCTGGCCCGGCTGCAGCCGCACCGATTGCCGCCCCGGCCCCGGGCAAGCCCTGAAGCGCCCGCCCGGCAGCCAGGCCAGCAGCGGCCACGATGCGCCGCATGCCCACATGATCCAGGCCAGCCCCGACGGCCGCTGGCTCCTCGGCACCGACCTGGGTCGCGACCGGCTGCTCGTCTGGCCGCTGACGGCGGGCACGCCCGACGCGCCAGAGCGCGAGCTCGCGCTCAGCCCCGGCTCCGGGCCGCGGCACTTCGTCTTCCATCCCGACGACGCGCGCCGGGTCTATGTGCTGCAGGAAGAGTCCTCCACGTTATCGACCATCGAACTGACGACGGACGGGCCCCGCCTGCTCGACGAAATCTCCGTGCTGCCGGCCGGCTTTGCGGGCACCAGCTACGCGTCCGGCCTGCTCGTCGCGCCGGACGGCCGGCATCTGTACGCGCTGAACCGCCTGCACGACAGTCTGGCCGTGCTCTCGCTGGCTGACGCGCGTCAGCCCCGCCTGCTGGACCACCACTGGGTGCACGGCAGCTACCCGCGCAGCGCCTGCCGCGCCGGCAGCCATCTCTACGTCTGCAACCAGCGCAGCGACCAGCTCAGCCATTTCGACCTGAGCCGGCCCGAGGCGCCACGCTTCACGGGGCGGCAGACCGCCGTGCCCAGCCCCGCTGGCGCTTGTTCGCTGTAGGGCCTGCTCGCCCTACGGCAACGGGCCGCGTTGTGGCCGGCAAGATCTTGAACGTCGGTTCGCGCGTTCCGGCCACAACCCTTCGGGAAGGCCGGCCGCCAAGGCCCACTCGGCGTTGCATCGCTTGCTCGCACATGAGTGCGAGTGGCGCGCTGCGCCTTGATTAGGCCTTGGCGGCCGGCCTTCGCGACCCATTGCCATAGGGCGAACAGGCCCTAGACTGGGCCGATGAAGCAAGCCCCTGTCCTCCTGCTGCTCGCCGCCACGGCCCTGGCCCGCGCCGAACCCATCGGCGCCGTCGACACCGCCTTCAAGCTGATCGGCCCCGATCACAAGATCGTCGTCGACGCCTACGACGACCCCAAGGTGGGCGGCGTGGCCTGCTATGTGTCGCGGGCCAAGACCGGCGGCATCAAGGGCGCCATCGGCCTGGCCGAGGACAAGTCCGAGGCCTCCATCGCCTGCCGCCAGGTCGGTCCCATCACCATCAAGCAGCCGCTGCCGCACCAGGAGGAGGTGTTCAGCGAACGCATCTCCCTGGTCTTCAAGCGGCTGCGCATCGTGCGCATGGTGGACCTGCAGCGCAATACGCTGGTCTACCTGACCTACTCCGACCGCCTCATCGACGGCTCGCCGCAGAACAGCATCACGGCAGTGCCCGTCGGCCGCGAGACGCCCATCCCCCTCAAGCCATGAGCTTTGTCGAAGCCCTGTACGCGCTGATGCCGATGCAGGCGCTGGCCGCGGCGCTGGTGCTGATCACGCTGGTCGGCTGGCGCGGCGCCAATGCCGGCGGGCGCTGGGCCCAGGTCGGCATGGTGGCACTGGCGCTGGGCCTGGCGCTGCTGAGCCCGGCCCTCGACGGCCGCTTCACCGCCCCGCATGGCCTGCACAGCGTGGGTGTCGGCGCGATCAGTCTGGGCCTGTCGGCGCTGTGGTGGGCGTTGGGCCTGTGGCTGACGCCGCGCCCGGGGCGCTGGGTGATGGCCGCGACGCCCGTGGCGCTGACCGCCGCGCATGCACTGCTGTGGAATGACCGCGCGGCAGCGCAGACACTGGCCGATGTCGTGCTCGGTGCCCAGCTCGCCTGGCTGGGCGTGGCGCTGACGCTGCCTGGCCGCAGCGCGGTGCTGCAGGGCCTGAACAGCCGGCGCTGGCGGCTGCTCGGCCTGGCCGCCGTGCTGCCGCTGCTCGCCGCCATGCTGTGCCGCGCGGCGGCCTGGCTGCTCGGCGGCAACGGGCCCTGGCCCGATCTGCTGCTGGCCCTGACCGGCCAGCTCGCGCTGCTGCTCAGCCTGCCGATGCTGCTGCTGGCCTGGCGCGGCCAGACGGAGGCCGAGCTGGCGCGTCTGGCCCAGACCGACGGCCTGACCGGCCTGACCGACCGCGCTGCGTTCACGACGCGCTCGGTCGACCTGATCTCGATGGCGCGCCGCTACGACGAGCCGCTGGCCCTGGTCGTGCTGGACCTGGACGACTTCGCGACGCTGCAGGCCGAGCAGGGCATGGACTTTGCCGACCATGCGCTGGCTCTGTTCGCCAGCTGCGTGCAGGCGCAGATGCGCCTGGGCGACCTGGCCGGGCGGCTGGCCGGCGAGCAGTTCGGCGTGTTGATGGCGCGCTGCCTGCCCGAAGGCCCGCAGGCACTGGACCTGCGCCTGCGCACGGCCCTGGCCACGCGCGCGCCGGCCGAGCTGGGCATGAACCTGTCCTTCAGCGCCGGCTGGGCCAAGCTGCGCCCGGGCGATCGCGGCCTGCCCGACCTGCAGCGCCGCGCCGAGACGGCCGTCTACGAGGCCAAGCGCGCCGGCAAGGGGCAGCTGATGGCCGAACCGGGAGTCGCAGATTGACATGAAGCCCCTCGTCCAAGGCAGGCCTTGGCCGGTCCCCCCGAGAGGACGGCGATGCTTGCGGCCTCGAGCCGCAAGCACATCGCCTCGACGGGCCGGCTTGGGAGCGGCCCGGCGCTCGGCCCTCAATCGCCACGGATCTCTGAGATGACCACGCAAGACAACCTCGTCGACGACTGGGTCGGCCACAACCTGCTCAGCACCGACCCCGCGCTGCTGGCCGCGCTGCGCAGTGCCGCGCCGCAGGCCGTCGAGCCGCTGAGCCGCTATGGCGCCGAACTCGGCAGCGCCGAGACCGCGCAGCTCGCCCGCGACGCCAACCGCCTCGGTCCCACGCTGCGCCAGCTCGACGCCCGCGGCCGCCGCGTCGACCTGGTCGACTTCCACCCGGCCTGGCATGCGCTGCTGGCCATGTACCGCCGCCAGGGCCTGGTCGCCGACGTCTTCGCGACCGACACGCCCGGCCGCTGGGCGGCATTTGCCGCCGGCTGCTATCTGCATGGCCAGGTCGAGGCCGGGTCGCTGTGCCCGGCGACGATGACGCAGGCTGCCATCCCCGTGCTGGCCAAGCAGCCCGAGCTGTTCGCGCCGCTGCGCGACAAGTTCTTCAGCCGTGAGCACGACCCGCGCGAAGCGCCCATCGCCGACAAGGCCTCGATCTGGGTCGGCATGGGCATGACCGAGAAGCAGGGCGGCTCCGACTTGCGTCGCGTGACGACCGAGGCCGTCGAGCAGCCCGACGGCAGCCATGCGATCACCGGCCACAAGTGGTTCTTCTCGGCGCCCAGCAGCGACGCCCACCTCGTGCTGGCGCGCACCGAAGCCGGCCCGACCTGCTTCTGGCTGCCGCGCTACACGCCCGACGGCGCGCGCAACGCCATCCACGTGATGCGCCTGAAGGACAAGCTCGGTAACCGCAGCAACGCCAGCAGCGAGGTCGAGTTCCACGGCGCCTGGGCCCGTCGCCTGGGCGACGAGGGCCGCGGCATCCCGACGCTGATCGAGATGGCCGGCTACACGCGGCTGAACTGCGTCATCGGCAGCGCAGCCTTGCTGCGTGCGGGCTTCGTGCAGGCCCTGCACAACGCCCGCGAGCGCCAAGCCTTCGGCCGGCACCTCGCCGAGCAGCCGCTGATGCAGACTGTGCTGACCGACCTCGCGCTGGAAAGCGAAGCCGCGATGCGGCTGATGCTGCGCCTGGCGCGCGGCTTCGAGCAGGGCGAGCCGGGCTGGCAGCGGCTGATGACGCCGGCCGCCAAGCTCTGGGTCTGCAAGCGCGCCGTCGAGTGCAGCGGCGAGGCGATGGAGCTGCTCGGCGGCAACGGCTATGTCGAAGACGGCGTGCTGGCGCGCCTGTACCGCGAGGCGCCGGTCAACTCCATCTGGGAAGGCTCGGGCAATGTGATGGCCCTGGACGTGCTGCGCGCCGTGGCCCGAGAGCCGGATGTGGCCATGGCCTTGCTCGACGAGTTCGCTGCGAGCACCGACGCGCCGGTCAGCGCCGAGGCGCAGGCCCTGCGACAGCTGCTCACCGGCGACCCCGCCACACTGGAGGCCCAGGCCCGCCGCGTCGCGCAAGGCCTGGTGCTGTGCGCGCAGGCGATGCTGATGCGCGAGCAGTCGTCCACCGCCGCGGCCGACGCCTTCATCGCCACACGCTTCGGCGGCGCCGGCCGCCTCATCGGCACCCAGGCCGTGCCGCAGGCGGCGCGGATCCTGGACGCGGCGCTGGCGGGCTGATCAACTCTGCAGCGCCCAGCGCCTGCAGGCTTGATAGGTGCGCTGGCCGGTGGAGCCCCAGGCGTCGAACTTGGGATCCGCCTCGATCGCCTCCAGCGCCGGCTCGGCCACCTCGCGGTCGCTGACCATGCAGGCGAAATAGGCGAGCCGGTTTTTCCAATGGCGGCTGTCGGGCGACTCGTGCAGGATCTGCCTCAGGCCGTCGCGCATCAGTGGCCAGCGCGCCAGGCTGCCCTTGAACAAGGACTGCTGGTAGCCGTTCGCCGCGGCGCTGTCGTACAGCCGGGCGTAGCGCATCAGCGCGGCGGCTTCGGGCAGGCCGCGCATCGATTCCCGCACCCAGGCTTCCAGTTGCTCGGGGCCAGCGCCCCATTTGGGCACCAGGCTGTCCACGACACGCAGGTAGATGCATTCGTCGCCCGGCTCGTTGCGCATCGCCTTGCGCGCCATCTCCATCTGCTGCTCCACACCGACATTCAGGCCCCGCAACACGGCGAGCAGCGGACGTGTGTAGAAGCTCTCCTTCCGCATCACGTCGAGATGCGCCTGGGTGTAGGCCAGCGCCTCGTTCAGCTTGGCGTTGAACTCCTCGAAGCTCTGTTCGGATACCGTGTTTGCGTAGCCGCCACCACGGTAGAACCACGCCAGATCCACGAGTGCCTCCACGTGGATCGCGTGCGCCAACGGTGATTCCGGTCGGCGACGCGTCCATTCGAGGGTCTTCGCCAGCTTGGCCTCGAAATCGGCCAGCTCTTCGCCCTGCCGCTTGCGGGCCAGGCCACGTGCAAACAGGCAGGCGGCATAGGAACCCTCCTGCGACCGCTGGGCGTTCGTGCGAGCCTGGGCGTAGAGCCGCTCGATTTCATCCAGGTCGCCGCGCCAAAGGGCCGCGAAGGTGCGGCCCTCGATCGTGTCGGCCAGCGGCATCGGCACGGGCTCCGCCTGCAATTGCGCCGGAGCCAGTCCCTGCAGCCCCACCAGTGCGACAGCCAGAAAAACCTTCTTCAACGTCATTTCATCCTCCGCCCGATCCCGCTCTTGATGGCGGCGGCATTTTGGCTAACGCGCCAAGCCCACGTCTCCTGCGTTTCTTGGGGGTGTCGGCCTTGTCCGACACGGCGAGGCGCCAACGGCCGATGCTTGGTGCGCCGCTGCGCGGTCATTCTTGCGGCAAATCTTCACACCCTCCCGGAGCCCTGCCATGGCGATGATCCTCAGCACCCCGACCGAATACACGGTCCAGGACACCGGGCCAAGCCGCCCGCTGCTGTCGGCGCTGACGCGCTTGTGGGCTACCCCGGCGGTCGCCGCGCCGGCGGATGCGGATCTGGGCTACGAATCGGCCCTGCCCTGGACGCTGAGCGAGCATGCCGCCATCGACGGCGCCGATTAGGCTTGTCGAGCCTCACTGAATCAGCCCGTTCTTCAGCGCGTAATACGTCAGATCGCTGTTGGTCTGCAGCTTGAGCTTCTCGAGCACGCGCGTGCGATAGGTGCTGACCGTCTTGACGCTGAGGAACAGCGCCTCGGCGATGTGGCCCACGGTCTCACCCTGGGCCAGGCGCAGGAAGACCTGGAACTCGCGCTCCGACAGCGCCTCGTGCAGCGGCTTGTCGGGCGCGCTGCCCCCGCTGCTGCCGCTGACGACGCTGTCGGCCAGTTGCTCGGCCACGGCCGGGCTGATGTAGCGCCGGCCGCGAACGACCAGGCGGATCGCGTTGGCGATCTCCTCCGGATCGCATTCCTTGTTCAGATAGCCGCTGGCGCCCTGGCGCAGCAGCGTCGTCGCGTAGTGCGCCTCGGGAAAGCCGCTGAGGATGAGCACCGGCAGCTCCGGGAAGCGCGCCTTGATGGCCGCCAGTGCATCCACGCCACTCTGGTCGGGCATGGAGATGTCCAGCAGCAGCACGTCCACCTCGCCGGCGCGGGCCATCTCAAGGGCGTCGTGGCCACTTGCGCCTTCGCCGGTGACGCGCAGGTCGACGTGGTCGGACAGGAACTGGCGCAGGCCGGTGCGCACGATGGCGTGGTCGTCGACGATACCGATGCGAATCATGGTCAGAGATGTTTGGATGGACGCGCCAGCGTAGCAGCGTGCGGCGCCGGCCGCGAGAGCCGTCGTCCTACATGCCGGCAGGCTGAGTCCGACAGGGCGCCGCGCTGCGGGACTATGCCGCCGTTTGCCCCGCGGCGCGATAGTGGCTCAGCGGCTCACTGGGCCGCCTTCTAAGGAGATCCAAATGCTGAACAAGTCCATCCTGACCCTCGCCATCGCCACCGCTCTCACGGCCACGCTCGCCGCCACCAGCGGTTGCGCCGTCACGCGCAAGCAGGAGACCGTAGGCGCCTACATCGACGATGCCGCACTGACCACCAAGGTCAAGGCCAAGTTCGCCGACAACACGACCGTGAGCGCCATGGCCATCAGCGTGGAGACCATGAAGGGCACCGTGCAGCTGTCGGGCTTTGCCAAGACTGCGGAGGAACGCATGATGGCCGAGAAGCTCGCCCGCGAGACTTCGGGTGTGGTGGCCGTGCGCAATGACATCGTCGTGCGACCCGCGCCCTGACGCCAGGGTGATCCCCTAGGATAAGTCCTACAGCGCGATGCGCTGCCGGTGCCGCCGGCCCGGGCCGAAGCGGTCCATACTCGACCCTTATTTACCCCCAATCGCCGCCACCGGGCCATGCCAGCACTCAAAGCCTTCATCGTCGAGGACAGCCCGGTGATCCTGGAGAACCTGATTGCCACCCTCGAGGAGTTGGCCCAGGTGGAGGTCGTCGGCTCCGTCGCCGACGAGGCGAGCGCGGTGCGCTGGATGAGCCGGGACCCGGAGGCGAACGCCGACCTCTTCATCGTCGACGTGTTCCTGCGCTCCGGCACCGGCCTGGGGGTGCTGCAAGCTGCACAGCAGCTCGGCGTGCGGGCCAGGCGCGTCGTGCTGACCAACTACGCCACCGAGGAAATGCGCCGCCGCTGCGCCAGCCTCGGCGCCGAGCGGGTGTTCGACAAGAGCCGTGAGCTCGACGACCTGATCACCTACTGTGCCGAACTGGCCGAACGTGCCGCTACAACCCGTCCGGCTGCCGCGGCGAATTGAGCGGCGGCACGTGCTGCGGCACCTGGATCCCTGGCTGGAGGGCGCAAGCCGCAATCGCGGCCTGGCCGTCGGCTTTGCCGCGCTGGCGGCGGCCGCCGTCATGGGCGTCAGCGAAGCCGCCTTCTGGGGCGCCAACGAGGCGCTGAACCAGGCGGAGGCCCGCCACCTCGCGCGCAGCGATGGCCTTCGGCTGCGTGAACTGCTGATCGACGCCGAAACCGCCCAGCGCGGTTTCCTGCTGACCGGGCGCGATGACTACCTCGCGCCGCTGCAAACGGCCGAGCGCGAGCTGCCCGGCGTGCTGAACCGCCTGCGCGGCCAGTACGCCAGCTCCGATTGGGAAGCGCTGGTGGCCGACGCGAGCCGGCGCGCCAGCGAGAAGCTCTCCGAGCTCAAGCTCGTCGTCAAGCTCTACCGCGAGGGCTCGACGCCGGCCTGGCAGGGGCTGATGGAGTCCGACATTGGCCGCGAGAAGATGCAGGCCGTGCGCGACGCCGTCGCCCAGCTGGACCGCCACGAGCTGACGCAGATCGCCACCGAGCGCGAAGCCGTCTACCGTTCGCTGACCTATGGCCGCATCGGCGTGCATGGGTTGACGCTGCTCAGCCTGTTCGGCCTGGCCGTCTTCCTGCGCCGCAACGAGGCCCTGCACGAGGCGCGGCGCAGCCACGCCCAGGAACTGGCGATGGAGCGTGATCGGCTGGACCGCGAGGTCGAGCGCCGCACCGCCGAGCTGACCGAGCTGGCCCACCACCTGCAGACGGTGCGCGAGGACGAGCGCGCCCACCTCGCCCGCGAATTGCATGACGAACTCGGCGCGCTGTTGACGGCCGCCAAGCTCGACGTCGCCCGCATCCGCCGCATGACGCGCACCGGCGCGCCCGAGATCGACGAGCGCCTGCACCACATGAGCGAGCTGCTGGACCAGGGCATCGCGCTCAAGCGCCGCATCATCGAAGACCTGCGCCCGTCGGCGCTGTCCAACCTCGGCCTGATCCCGGCGCTGGAGATCCTGACCCAGGAGTTCGCGCAGCGCTCCGGCCTGCAGCTCAGCCTGGAGCTGATCGACGTCTTCACCGACGACAACGACCGCCTGGCGCTCTATCGCCTCGCGCAGGAAGCTCTCACCAACGTGCTGCGCCATGCCAAGGCCAAGCACGTGCGCGTGTCCCTGGGCGAGGCCGATGGCTGGCTGCAGATGCACATCCGCGACGACGGCCAGGGCTTCAACCCCGAGGCGGTTGGCGCCGGCCACCATGGTCTGCTGGGCATGCGCTACCGCATCGAAAGCCTGGGCGGCACCTTGCAGTTGCTGTCTGCACCCGGGCGCGGCACGCTGGTGCTGGCCCGGCTGCCACGCCGACCCGAGCCCGAGCCGCAGGACCCGCCGCCGACCGGCGCGGGCGAGCTGACAGGACCCACCGCCGCTTCCTGAAGTCCTACAAGCCGAAGCTGCGGATGCCGACATGGCACCGCCGCCCGCCCGTCCAAACTGAAGGTCAAAGCGCTTCGCCCGGCGACGCGACTCACTTCAGACGCCAAGGAGGGCTTATGCAATTCCCCAAGTCAATGCACGCCGACGGCTGGCACGCCCACATGCCCGTCCAGCGCGCCCTGCCGGGCATGGAGTACTCGGGTGATGAGGCCTCCTGGTCGCTGCAGAGGCGCCGGCGCTTTCACGTGCTGGCCCTTGCCGCAACCGCCGCACTGGTGGCCCTCGCCGGTCTGAATGTCGTCGACGATCCGCGCCCGCTGGACGTGCAGCTCAGCAGCGCGATGCACAAGGCCGGCGACACGTTGAGGGACTGGCAGGGCCAGTTGTCGCGCGGCCTGCAGGTATCGCTGCGCGCGGTGGCCGACGGGCGCGATTCGCTGCGGGCGGAAGCCGGCATGTCTTCGACACGCAAGACCCCGGCCAGCGACAGCACCGTCGTCGCACAGGCCGCGTCGGCGACTGTCGACACCAGCGACCAGCACCAGCCCGTGCGTGCCGACCTGGCGCCGCGCCAGCCGCAGCCTTCGTTGCCGACGGTCGACCGCTAGGACTGTCGACTCAGGCCGGCACGGCGTCTTCGGCCTCGGCCAGCACTTCGGCCAAGGGCTGGGGCCGGTGCAGCAGGAAACCCTGCACCTCGCCCACGCCCAGGCGCACCAGCTCCAGCAGTACCTCGGGCGTCTCGACGCATTCGGCCACCGTCGTCAGGCCCAGCGTCTGCGCGACGTCGACAAAGCTGCGTACGGCCACCTGGTCCAGCGGATCGGTCAGCAGCGCGCGCACGAACTGGCCGTCGATCTTCAGCAGGTCCACCGGCAGCGTCTTCAGGTGGCCGTAGGACGAGACGCCGGTGCCGAAGTCATCCAGCGCGATACGTGCGCCCAAGGCGCGCATCTGCTTGATGAAGCGCGCCGCCTCGCCGAGCTGGGTGATGACGGCCGTCTCGGTGATCTCCAGGCACAGCACGGACGCGCGCTGCGGGCCGATGTCAGTCAGCAGCGCGCGCGCCTCCTGGTGGTAGGCGGCGTCCTGCAACGTCAGCGCCGACACATTGATGGACAGCGATGCAATGTCTGGCGGCCCTTCGCGGCGCAGCAGCTCGACGGCCTGGCGCAGCACCCAGCGGTCCAGCCGCGGCGCAAGGTGGAAGCGCTCGGCCGCCGGCATGAAGGCGCTGGGCAGCACGCGGCTGCCGTCGCGCTCGCGCAGGCGCAGCAGCAGCTCGCCGCGCAGCCGGCCGTCGTCCTGGCCTTGCGCCGGCAGCATTCGCTGCAGATCAAGCTCGAAGCGGTCCTCGTCCAACGCCTGCTGCAGCCGGCTGGCCCAGCGGTGTTCGTTCTGGTGGGCTCGCAGCGTCGCATCGTCGGGTGCCCAGACCTGCACGCGGTTGCGCCCCTGCTCCTTGGCGATCATGCAGCAGGCGTCGGCCTCGCGCAGCGCCGCTTCGGCGTCCGGCCAGCGCCCGTCCAGCGGTGCCACGCCGATGCTGGTGCCGATGCGAAAACGCTGCTCGCCGTGCACGTAGCGGTACTGGTCCATCGCGTCGCAGAGCTTCTGCGCGACGTGCAGGGCCTCGTCCAGCGAGCAGTTTTCCAGGATGGCCGCGAACTCGTCGCCACCCAGGCGCGCCACCGTGTCGCGGCCGCGCACGCCGGCTTCCAGGCGCTTGGCCACCTCGCGCAGCACCTCGTCGCCGGCTGCGTGGCCGCAGTGGTCGTTGACGAGCTTGAAGCGGTCCAGATCGAAGGCCAGCAACGCATGCTGGGTACCGTCGCGCTTGGCGCGCTCGAAGGTGCGCGACAGGCGCTGCTCGAACTCGATGCGGTTGACCAGGCCGGTCAGCCCGTCGTGGCTGGCGCGCCAGCGGATCTCGTCCCACTGGCGGCGCTGCTGCGTGACGTCGCGAAATACCAGCACGGCGCCGAGCACGTGGCCGGCCGCGTCGCGGATGGGTGCGACCGAATCGTCCACGGCGCGCAGTTCGCCGTCGCGGCCCAGCAGCACGGCGCCCGCGGGCAGGCGTGTCGGCCGGCCGGTGGCCAGGCAGCGCTGCACCGGGTCGGGCAGCGGCTCGCGGTCCTCCTCGCGCTGCACGAGAAAGACCCGGCTGGACAGCTCGCCGATGGCCTCGGCCGCAGCCCAGCCCGTCAGCCGCTGCGCCACGGGGTTGAGCGAGGTCACGCGGCCCTGGCCGTCCGTCGTCAGCACGGCGTCGCCGATGGACTGCAGCGTCACGGCCAGCAGCTCACGCTGCTCCTGTAGCTGCTGCTGCAGCCGCCGCGCTTCGCTGACGTCCCAGCACACGCCCGACAGCCGCAACGGCCGGCCGCTGCCGTCGCGCAGCACGCGGCCGGAGCTGCGCAGCACATGCACGCTGCCGTCTGGCCAGCAGGCGCGCCATTCGGCCTCCAGCTGCGCCCCACCCTGCAGCGCGCCTCGTAGGGCCCGCGCAGCGGCTCGGCGGTCGTC